>CAYPHB010000050.1:0-12342 GCA_964410445.1 uncultured Oscillospiraceae bacterium | reverse complement strand
CGATGGCGATCGCCAAAGAGTCACAGCCTGTCTTGGTAACAAATTCGTAGACTTCGTCAGGTTTCGTGTAGGAAGCATCTTCAGCTGAAACATTGACGGCATCTTCAATACCCGCCAAGCGGCCAAGCTCTGCTTCAACTGTTACATTACGTGCATGAGCGTATTCAACAACACGTTTGGTCAGTTCGATGTTCTCTTCGAAGCTGTGATGAGAACCATCAATCATGACTGAGGTAAAACCACCGTCGATACAGCTCTTGCAAAGCTCAAAGCTGTCACCGTGATCAAGATGCAGCGCGATCGGCAGATCTGTTTCGATCAGAGCTGCTTCCACCAGCTTCACCAGATAGGTGTGATTTGCGTACTTACGGGCACCGGCTGATACCTGCAGAATCAGGGGGGCATTGTTTTCTTTGGCTGCCTCAGTGATTCCCTGGATAATCTCCATGTTGTTGACGTTGAACGCGCCCAGCGCGTAGCCGCCGGCGTAAGCTTTTTCAAATAGTTCTTTCGTGTTGACCAATGGCATGATTCAGTCATCTCCTTTTCATATCTTGCAACTGCCGCAGTTCAGCCCTTTTGTTTCCGGTTATTTGTTTTCCGAATACCGATCACAACAGGTTGCAGGCAGTCAGTCGCTGTTTCCAAATACTATCCTTAATTCTATCTTTTGCCCTTCAAGGCGTCAATCGCAATCAATTTTCGGCTTCGAGGGTGTAAAGTTATGTTTTGCCCTCGCTAGGGCCAATTGCAATTAATGTTTCATCTGCTGTAGCCGAGCGGTCAGGTTGGCGTGCATTTCCTGGTAACGGGCGGCTTTGTCGCGCTCTGCCTGCACCACCTTTGCCGGTGCCCGGCTGGTGAACTGCTCGTTCTCCAGTTTGGCAGCGACACGTTCCATCTCCTGTTCCAGTTTGATCTGCTCTTGTTCGAGGCGGGCAATCTCCTGGGCGATGTCGATCAAGTCTTCCAGGGGAATGAAAATTTCACCGCCTGGGAAGACTGTCGTTACTGCTGTATCAGGGATACCAGTGCGGCTTTCTCTTGTTTCCACTGTACTGACTTGGGCGAGGCGCTCCAGGAACTGCAGGCTGTCCGCAAACTGCGCTCGCACTGTCTCATTCGTGGAAACAACAATTATTCCGGCCCGGCGCTGCACAGGAACGTTCATCTGGGTGCGGATATTACGGATGCCTCGGATCGCTTCCATAATCATTTCCATTTGTTTTTCGGCTGCGGGATCTACCAGTGAATCATCTGCCTCAGGCCATTTAGCGATTATCAGGTTCTCATCATTGTGAATCAAGTGGCCATAAATTTCTTCAGTCACAAACGGCATAAATGGATGCAGCAGTTTCATCGAAGTCATGAGCACTGTATTGAGCACCGATTGGGCAACCAGGCGGCCACGGCAGTCCTTTGCCGCCAAACGGGATTTGGCAAGCTCAATATACCAGTCACAGAAGTTCTCCCAAAGGAAGCTGTAGATGCGGGCCAGCGCAACACCAAGGTCATAATGCTCGAGGTTGCGGTTGACATCGCTGATTGTTTCTTGTAAGCGAGAAAGGATCCAGCGGTCTTCCACTGTCCATTCTTCCGGTTTAACTGAAGAAAAATCCCTCTCGTCATCAAAGTTCATGATCGTAAAGCGGAAGGCATTCCAGATTTTATTGATGAAATTACGCCCCGCTTCAATTTTTTCCAACGAAAAGCGCTGGTCGTTACCGGGAGCGTTGCCCGTTACCAAAGCATAGCGCAGAGCGTCCGCGCCCTGATTGTCGATAATTTCCAGCGGATCTATGCCGTTGCCCAAAGACTTCGACATTTTACGACCTTGTTCGTCACGCACAATCCCGTGAATAAACACAGTATGGAAAGGCGTCTGACCGGTCTGCTCTATACCTGAGAAGATCATACGGGCAACCCAGAAGAAAATAATATCGTAGCCAGTGACAAGGACATCTGTCGGGTAAAAGTACTTATAGTCTTCTGTTTCCTCCGGCCAGCCGAGGGTTGAGAACGGCCAAAGCGCCGAGGAGAACCAGGTGTCGAGGGTATCATTATCCTGCTTAAGGTTTGTACTGCCGCACTTCGGGCAGCGCGAAGGCTCCTCGCGAGCAACAATCATTTCGCCGCAGCCGTTGCAGTACCAGGCCGGGATCCTATGCCCCCACCAGAGCTGGCGGGAAATACACCAGTCGCGGATATTTTCCATCCAGTTAAAGTAGATCTTGTCGAACCGTTCCGGGACAAAACGGGTGTCGCCATTGCGGACAGCTTCAATAGCTGGTTCAGCAAGTGGTTTCATGCTCACGAACCATTGCAGCGATATGCGTGGTTCGACGGTTGTGCTGCAGCGGTAACAGGTACCGACATTATGTTTGTGCGGCTCAGTTTTGATCAGATAGCCGCCGGCTTTGAGGTCCGCGACAATTTTTTTGCGTGCTTCGTAACGGTCCATGCCGCCATAAACTGGTACATCATTCGTGATTTTTGCGTCCGGAGTCAAAATATTTATTATTGGCAGATTGTGACGCAAGCCGACTTCAAAGTCATTGGGATCGTGTGCCGGCGTGATTTTAACCACGCCCGTGCCGAATTCCATATCAACATAGGCATCAGCAATAATTGGGATTTCGCGGTTGACGAGCGGCAGGATAACTTTCTTGCCGATCAGGTGCTGGTATCTATCATCGTCAGGGTGGACTGCCACAGCTGTGTCGCCCAGCAGGGTTTCCGGACGGGTTGTTGCGAGCTCAAGCGCGCCGCTGCCGTCAACCAAAGGATAACGCAGGTGATAGAAGCTGCCGTCGGTCTCTTCGTATTCCACTTCAGCGTCTGAAATTGTGGTCAGGCAGACAGGACACCAGTTAATGATGCGTTCGCCGCGGTAAATCAGGCCCTTTTCATATAAGCGGACAAAAACTTCAGTTACAGCTGCAGACAGGCCTTCATCCATCGTAAAGCGTTCCCGGCTCCAGTCGCAGGATGAACCAAGGCGCTTCAGCTGCTCGATAATCCGGCCACCGTAGATTCGTTTCCATTCCCAGGCCTGCTCCAGAAAAGCTTCGCGGCCCAGAGTATCCTTGTCGGTTCCCTCTTCGCGCAGCTTTTCCACAATTTTTGCTTCGGTCGCGATGGACGCATGGTCAGTTCCCGGTACCCAGAGCGCCGCAAAACCCTGCATTCTCTTCTGACGAATCAGGATGTCCTGCAGTGTGTTGTCGAGCGCATGGCCCATGTGCAACTGGCCGGTGATATTTGGCGGTGGGATCACAATAGTGAAAGGTGTTTTTTTCGGGTCAACTGCCGGGGTAAAATGGCCCTTAGCCTGCCAGTCCGCGTAAATACGAGCCTCACTGGCCGCTGGTTCAAAGGTTTTGCTAATGGCATCTATACGTGACATAGAATCCTCCTTAGGACACACAATAGTTGCAATATCGCAACTATTGCTGCTGTATCAGTTTTGAACAACAAAAAAGCGCCTGTCCAGTAACTGGACGAAAGCGCCTTACTTCCGTGGTACCACCAGTCTTCCCGCCTGACACAGCCGGGCTCTCTTAACGATGTACGCCATCGCGGGCGTCTGCTCAGGAGCGACCTTCTGTCCTTCTGTACCGGGGGATCTTTCAGCCGATGAATCCCGTTCTCTGGCGGTCAGCGAGTGACATACTCTTCTCCCTCATCACAAGGAATATGCAACATAATAACTTTAACCCTAAAAAAAAGCAAGGAAACTGCTGTATTCTTGTTGTATGCCGCTGTGTACTGCTTCAATAATTTCAGAGCAAAAACCGGAGGTTGTCAAAATAAAGCTGGCCCTTACCTTTGCGGTCAGTGAGCAGGAAGACCAATTCAGTTATTTGCCGCTGTCCGGGTGGCAGATTGCTGAGATTAAATCGCAGAGTTTGCCACCGCAGGGCTGGCTCAATATTGACCTGCCCCAGAGAAACCGCTTTTTTATTTGTTGAAACACCAGTATTAGGTGCCTGCACTTCTTCAATAGCCGGCTTCGCCTCTCCAACCTCGTAATCAACCTTATCAACGGCCGGCTTCACCTCTCGAGCCTCGGTATTAACCTTTTCACGAGCCAGCTTAACTTCTATAGCCAATGCCTTGAACTGCTGGTCCGGATTAAATACATCCATTAACAGAGTTTTGAAGGGCGAGATATCCAGCGGTGGATTGAGTGAAGCATATTCCAAAATCGGCCGGAACATTGCCTGTTTCTGGCCATCTGTTTCGTAGAATATTTGCAGCGAACCTTCGCCCTCGCTCTTGTTATTGCGCTCGATCCGCATACTTATGAGGCCTCGCAGCACTTCGTAGACAGGCAGTTGGTCGGGCAGCGGCTTGTGTGAAGCAATGGCAGGCACCGCCCAGGTTTGCAGCTGTTCGAAATGTGCCCACTCCATCGGCTCGATCTGACGGCCAGTTTTATCGCTGGAACGGAAAGGAATAACGGCCAAGCCATCACGGCTGACCAGGTTAGCTTCCACATTCAAATCAAGGTCGGCATATGTAACTGCCACAGGATGGTTGATCTGGTCATGCCAAACCAGCACCCGCAAGCCATAAAGCAGACGTGCTGAAGCTTCCAGATAAATTCCATCCTGTCCACAGATTGTGAAGCCGCGTAACCGGTCATTTTCGCCAGCTAGTCGCAAACCTGATCCTGTCTGGCTGAAAGAGATCATCAGTTTGTTTCCGACCAGTTCAATATTGCTGCATTCAGGCGCGCTGGCAGGCGCTTTGCGCTGGTAAATCAGACCACAGGCAATCAGCTTCAGGCGTTGACCAGCCTGTTGTTTAGCGGCTGGTGTATGCGGCTGGTTGTATGGTTCCGGCGCGTCGCGGAAATCGGGCGGCAGATCGTAGAGCGCCAACAAGGCTGTATCACAAGGCCAATTCTTGCGTTCACGAGCCATCATTTCGTTATAACGGGCCAGTAGTCTTTTCTGGCCAGAGCCAGTGTAAAACGGCGGCAGCTGTGCAATTAACAAGTTCAATTGACTGCCTGCCGGCATAAAGAGTTCGTTGAAAACATCGACCAAATGCTTAAGCGCCAGAGCGCATTCTGCCGGTTGCTGGTAATCATTTTCACCCTGTTGCCAGATAATACCGCGCAAAACGATTCCCTGCAAAGGCGCCAAACGACTGTTGTAGATAGCACTAGGCTGATTGAAATTGAAGCCGCCCTGCAGATTCCAATTAGATTCATCACGATATTGGCCGCTTTTAGCAGACCAGTTGCGTAGTTCGTCGTTGTTGGCAAAAACTTCGCGCGGCAGCAGTGACTGCAGCTTCAAGCCGTGCATGGCTAGATCAATAACTCCAACAGGCAGCCGAAGTTCCTGACAAAGTTCGCGGGCAAAGGCAAATGCGGTTGCGGAACGTTCGGCCATGGCGCTCGGCTCATCACCGTATAACCAGCAGCCGCCGGCAAAATCAGCGGCCGGTTCCAGAGGCGGGTTTTCAGGAATCAGCGGATGAGGGCAGAGAAACCGAACATAGGGAGTATTGGCTTGTTCCAGTAAATGGTCTTTGTCAGTTGTGGCGTGAACCGGGTATGCCATATTATCGGCACCCAAAGCCAGCCAAAGTTCACCGATGAGAATATCAATAACTTCAATTTTACTTTTGCCACTGCTGAGCACTAGAGTCAATGGATCGAAGGAAGCTTTAAGTGCCGGCAGCTCGAACGAAAAGAAGCCACCAGCATCTGTTTCTAAGGTTGTCGTATAAATTACACCGTATTCGGGATCGAGTGGAGAAACTGGCCGGTTATCGGCGGGAGAGCGTGAATAAGCGACCTCAACCGATGTGAGCGGATCGGCTTGGCCACGCACTGTAAATTGTTGATTTTGTTGTATGATCATTCCCTGGCTGATGTAAGTTGGCAGGATCAGCCGCGTTCTGGGCATGACACGCTCCTTCTACTTGCGTTCCGTTAAATGAGCGAAAAAACTAGAAGATATAAGCATTATAAACACATGAAGCAATAAGGTAAAGCCGAAAACAGATCCTATAAGTTAAAGGCAACTGCGCTGCCGCAGGCAAGTGAATCAGGCAGGTTAAGGGCACGCTGGTTTTTCGAGCCGCGGAAACGCAGGTCATAAGACTGTTCTGTTTCTTCGAACCTGCCGTCGATCAGGATATCGGTTTTCCCAAGCAGTTCCAGCCAGCCTGGCCGGTGTAGTTGGCTGGTAAGCTCTTCAAAGGTGTAGCCAGTATAAACGAGAACACTCAGTCCCAGCTTATGAACCTCGGAAGCCAGTTCGGCGAGTTCATCAGCCTGCATGAATGGCTCGCCGCCACTGAAAGTAACGCCGTCCAGCAGTGGGTTGGCTTTGATTTCAGCTAAAAGAACTCCCATGTCTGCCAGGTAACCGTCAGTAAAGGAATGGCTTTCCGGGTTATGGCAGCCGGGGCAGTTGTGGGGACAGCCCTGGGTAAAAATCGTATAGCGGATTCCCGGTCCGTCAACAATTGATTCCTTCGAAACTCCGAATAAGCGCAGATTCATTTTCATTCGCCTGTTTCTTCACGGTCTTCAATTCCGGGTTTTTTTGCCGTTGCCGTAGGTTCTTGCATCTGTTGCATAGGCCGCCGGCCATGTTTTACCCGGTCTGAAACTTCCGCGCGTTTGGCATTATTGAAGCGATCGAGTGTACCTACCAGATAGCCGGTGATTCGGCGTATACGTTCAAAGGGCTGGCCGGTTTCGGCTTCAGTGCGGCCGCAAGCCGGGCAGGAATCCCCGATGATTCCGTTATAGCCACAGGCCGGGTCACGGTCAATCGGGTGGTTTATTGCCCCGTAGCCTATCCCCTGCTCAGCCATCAGGCGGATAACCTTTTCGAAAGACTCCTGATTCTGAGTGGTGTCTCCATCGAGCTCAACATAGGTGATATGACCGGCATTGGTTAGCGCATGATAAGGTGCTTCCAAGCGGATTTTATCGTAAGCGCTGATTTCGTAGGCCACAGGCACATGGAAACTATTGGTGTAGTAGTCTTTGTCAGTTATGCCGGCTCTACGGCCAAAAGCCTTGCGGTCAAGCCGCAGGAAACGACCGGACAAACCTTCAGCCGGAGTTGCCAGTAATGAGAAATTGAGGCCGGTTTTGCGACACTGCTCATCACAGAAAGCACGCATATGTCCGATTATTTCAAGGCCCAGTTTCTGAGCTTCCTCGCTTTCGCCGTGGTGCTTGCCGATCAGCGAAACAAGCGTTTCTGCCAGGCCGATGAAGCCAATCGACAGTGTACCGTGTTTGATAACCTCCCGGATCTCGTCATTCCAGCCCAGTTTTTCGGCATCAAGCCAGACGCCCTGTCCCATTAAGAATGGGAAGTTATAAACATGTTTGCGGGCCTGCACCTCAAAGCGCTCCAGCAACTGGTCGGAAATCAGCTGAAGCCGTTGATCGAGCTCCTGGTAAAAGCGGTTGAGATCACCGTTGGCGAGCAGCGCACAGCGCGGCAGGTTAAGCGAGCTAAAGCTGAGATTACCGCGGCGATAGGTGATTTCCCTCTCAGGATCATACACATTGGCCACAACACGAGTCCGGCAGCCCATGTAGGCAATTTCAGTTTCTGGCCGTGCCGGATCATAACTGCGCAGGTTGAAAGGTGCGTCCTGAAAAGCGAAGTTGGGGAACATACGCTTGGCGCTGCAGCGGATGGCAAGTTGGAAAAGATCGTAGTTTGGCTCGCCTGGATTGAAATTTACGCCCTTACGCACGCGGAAGATCTGGATGGGAAAAATCGGTGTTTCACCGTTGCCCAGGCCGGCTTCAGTTGTCAATAGCAGGTTACGGATAGCCATGCGGGCTTCGGGTGAGGTATCCATGCCGTAATTAATGGAGCTGAAAGGAGTTTGGGCGCCGGCGCGGCTGTGCATCGAATTGAGGTTGTGGATCAGGGCTTCCATGGCCTGGTAAGTGGCTTTATCGGTTTCTTCCCAGGCGAGGCGCGCGGCCATCGCCAAAATCCGATCGGCTGTTTTCGGCTCAACGCCCGCTAAAGTCAGCTCGTTTTTCATGGCCGGCACAAAATCAGGATTCGGCTCAAGCGCCGGTGCTAAACCTGTTGCAACGCGCACATTCTTAAGCAGGGATTCCGCAGCTTTAACCGGTTCAGGCAGCTCAGCCAGTGCTTCCAGCAAGCCGGCAAGGCGCGAACGATAACTTTTCAAGTAGGTATGGGCAACACCTTTAGCCATAGCATAGTCAAAATTGACGATCGATTGGCCGCCGTGCATGTCATTCTGATTCGACTGAACTGCTATGCAGGCCAGTGCGGCGACGCTGCGGATGTCGCGCGGTTCACGCAGATGGCCGTGACCAGTCGAAAAGCCGCCTTTGAACAGACTGAGTAAATCAATCTGGCAGCAGGTCATGGTCAATGAATAAAAATCAAGATCGTGAATATGAATGTCGCCCTGTTGATGCGCCAGCGCGTGATCCGGCTTGAGCATGAACATCTGGTAGTACATTTTGGCCCCTTCAGAGCCGTACTTCAACATTGTGCCCATCGCCGTATCACCATCGATATTGGCGTTTTCGCGCTTAATATCGCTCTGTTTGGAATCGCTGTTGGTGATGTCATGGTAGGTTTGCATCAAACGGGTATTCATTTCCCGTACACGAGTGCGTTCGGCCCGATAGAGAATGTAACGCTTCGCTGTTTCCGGCTGGTCGTTTTCCATCAGAACACGTTCCACCATGTCCTGGATTTCTTCGATATTAGGGATACGCTCCGCGGTAAGCTCAAGATACTCAGCCACCTTGGCGGCCAGATCCATGGCATGCAGGGAACGCGACTGGCCGTTGTCATGCGCAATTGCTTCGCCTGAAGCCTCCAAAGCCCGATAAATCGCATTTGCAATTTTTTCCATGTTGTAGGCTGCCTGGCGGCCGTCGCGCTTTATGACCTTTGTAATCATGACCTTGATCCTCCTCGGGTTAGCGATGCAATAGTATACGGCCGATTAAACCGGCCATTAGTGGACATACTTGTATATACGGGTAAATAGGTCGAAATGCACAAATCAGGCACTACATCTTGTACTACCTGGCAAAGCCAGCCACAAGATGTTGGATTTACGATGCCATATTAGACAGGAAAATTCAACTATAAAATGATAGTTTCTTAAAATTTTACAATATTTAATATGCTTGTCTGATAACTTCCAGCAGCTGTAAAGCTGTAAAGCCGTATACGGTGACTTTGCCCCGATCATGAGAAACTGCTTCCTGCAGCTGTTCTGCAAACATTTCCTGTTTTTCGATATTTTTTTGATGTATCAAGTCGATGATGATCATACCGCTCAAATTGCGAAAACGCAGCTGACGCGCGATTTCCTTTACTGCTTCGCTGTTAACTCGATCAGCCAGTGCGGTTGGTGAAGACTCACGGCAAGAGCCGCTGTTTACATCAATTACGTGCATTGCCTCAGTGCGGTCAAAGGTCAGGCTGCCACCGCAGGGTAAGCTTACCACCCTTTCGCTGACTGCTCTGGCCATGTCTGGCAGGCCGTGCAGTTCCGCCAGTCCTTGCTCCAGATGCTGTGGGTGCAACTTTAGCAGTGGCATCAGGTCGGGCGTTTCAGCGCGCAGCAGTTGTTCAACTCTAATATAACTGTCAATTCCTTCAACCTGTATGCTTTTAAGCCGCGTTGCAAAAGCCTGCAAGCGCACCAGTAATGGGTCGCCAAATGCGGCCAGGCGGCGTGGTGCCGGTCCGGAATCAGCAGAGATTACGATTTGCACGAAACGCTTTTCCAGCTGTTCCAGATCCTGCGTAAACAGGCTTTCTGCTTCCGTCGGCGGCAATTCTGCCAACAGCGAACGGCGTAAAGGTTTCTGCTCAGGACGATACAGAGCGTAACGCCCGGCAAGCGCAATTTTGCTCGACAAAATCGGTCCCTTGTCAGCCAGCCCAAAATGTTCAGCAACTCGTTTTATTGTGATAATTACCCGGCTGCCAATAGACGGTACCGGATCCTCGTTTTTAAGATGCAGCAAACCATCGTGATCCAGACCAATATCGACAAATACGCCGCCCAAGTGCGGGACATGCCGGGTGACTACGCCAAGCAGCAAATCATGTTTATACAAATCAGCGTTTTGCCAGTCAGGCACATACTCCACAGCCTGCCCGTCTTCGAGCACAATTATCCTCGCCGCTGCCTCGTTATCAGACGAGGTGATAACTAGTAAATCAATAACCCCGCGCATAATCAAAAACTTTTCAGCCTTTGCGGTTCAACCTCGCATTGGGCTGGCTGTGGTGGCATTGGTGCGCCCTGTGGATCTACCGGCCCGTTGTCGGCGGTTCCCGGCTTTAAATAAAGCCCTGTCCGGACCATACGTGCGTCTGCAGCTGCTGTTCCAGCCAGTCCGCCGTACTCTGTGAGTGCTGCCAGAAACAAATCCGGCCGCAAGTTCTCACTACTGCCGGCCTTAACCCGCAAGCGTAAGGAGTCAGGTGAATCAGGCACAACTTCCACGATCAGCGGCAGAATATCCAAACGTCTGGTTTTGCCTTTTGACGCTTTATTAACGATAAGCTCCGGTTGCGCATAAGCTTTCTCCGCCGCGGCGGCCAGGCCAGACGCTTCCAGCTGATAATCAGCAAACGCGATCCGAGCCATTATGCTTTCGCGTTCAGCCGGGCGTAACTGGGCGCTGACAATCTGAATTCCGGCCGGCAGCGCTGTATTCAAACGGTCCGCCAGAGCAGAAGCCTCTGCCTCTGCCTCTGCCTCTCCATTTACATCCGCTTCTGTTTCTGCCTCTGCTTCTGCTTTTCCTTCTATTGCGGGCAGTAAGCCGATATCGACGTAATCCGCGCAGGTTTCAAGGCCTACTCCAATCGGCAGGGCAAAAACAAGGTCAGGCCGCGGATTAAAGCCGGCCGACCATTGCACCGGTAATTCCGCTCTTTTTACAGCTCGTTCAAAGGTCCGCATCAGGTCAAGATGCGCCAACCAGACAGGCGGTCCGCTCCTGCTGAAACGGAGCCGCAAAACCAGGCGCTCAGGGGCGTCGCTGCTTTGCACACCTTCGCAAACATTTTTTTCTTTGACGCTTAAATCATCAGCAACAGGCATATTCACCAAAGCACACACCTCCTCCGAATTGTTGTGCACCGCAGGCACTGCACTCTATGCGGCATTCCGGTGTTGTTTCAGCGTTTATCGCCTTCTGATATTCGCTTAACAGGAATTCTGCTGACACTCCACAGTCAATATGCGACCAAGGGAAAACTTCATCTGCAGCCCGTTCGCGCCGGGCGTAAAAATCGGGATCCAAGCCGCAGGCCGCCATAGCAGCCAGCCAGGTATCGTATTTAAAGTGCTCATCCCAGGCGTCAAAAACGCAACCATCCTGCCAGGCTTTGAGAATTACCGCCCCCAGCCTTCTGTCGCCTCTGGCCAGGACTGCTTCAATATGGCTGGTTTTGAAATCGTGCCAGGAATAACGCACAGACCGGCTGCGCAGCTTGTCGCGCAACAGCTGCTGGCGCTCCCGCAGCTCACTGATCGATGCCTGAGCGGCCCACTGAAACGGGGTGAACGGCTTAGGAATAAACATTGACGTGCTGACATTAAGCTCCAGTTTTCGCGGGCGTTCCGTACGCGGTAACTCCCGGTAAATAGCTTCGATACCATGCACCACATCAGCAATACCTTCGATATCGGCCATTGTTTCCGTGGGCAGACCCAGCATGAAATACAGCTTGGCACCGGTCCAGCCGCCTTTGAAGGCCAGACGCATACCATTAAAAATCTGCTCTTCTGTGATGTTTTTATTGATCACATCACGCAACCGCTGAGTACCGGCTTCAGGTGCGAAGGTTAACCCGCTTTTACGTGTGCCGCTGGCCTTTTTCATCAAATCCAGTGAAAGGGAATCAATACGCAGCGAAGGCAATGAAAGGCTGGTGTTTGAACCGGCAAATTCTTCCAGTAATTCATCCGTCAGATCCGCAAGGTCTGAATAATCGCTGGTTGAAAGCGAAAGTAAACCCAGCTCATCGTAACCGGTAGCACAGCTAAGCTGCCCGGCCTGTTGAGCCAGCGTGTCTGCCCGTTTTTCCCGTACCGGGCGATAGACAAAACCTGCCTGGCAGAAGCGGCAGCCGCGGGTACAACCGCGGAATAATTCCAGAAACATCCGGTCGTGAACAATTTCGGTGCTGGGCACAATCGGTTCCAGCGGATATGGCGCTTTATCCACATCAACAAGCAGCCTTTTGCGCACAACAGCAGGTACCCCAGGCGCGTTAGGCTTGATCGCGGCGACTCTGCCGTCCTCAAGGTAGCTGACAGAGT
>CAYPHB010000049.1:5561-12631 GCA_964410445.1 uncultured Oscillospiraceae bacterium | reverse complement strand
CTGACGGTCCTGTCGCTGCTGAGGCCATGGCTGCTTCAGTTGCCAAAGAGCTCGGTTGCGGGGCCGCTGAAATCCTCACCGGTTCAACCGGAGTTATCGGCAAGCGCCTGGATCTGCAAGCTGTTGAGCGTGGAGCAAAGCTTGCAGTTGCTGAGTTAACTTCTGATGTTGCAGGCGGCAACAACGCTGAGCAGGCGATTATGACCACCGACCTGATTCCCAAAGAAGGCGTTGCCCGGTTTGAAGCGGACGGCAAAACTGTGACATTGGCTGGCATGGCCAAGGGTTCGGGCATGATCCATCCCAATATGGCCACCATGATTTGCGTTATTACAACCGATGCCTTGATTAGCCAGCCGCTGTTGCAGCAGTTGCTCAAGGCCTCGGTCGACCAGACTTTTAACCGCGTTAGTGTCGACGGCGATACCAGTGTCTGCGACATGGTAGTTGTGCTGGCCAACGGCAAATCCGGCCTATCTGAAATTTTGCCGGATACCCCTGCCGCCAACCAGTTCCAAGCAGCCTTAGTGGCGCTTGGAACCCACCTCTCCCGCCTGATCGCCCGGGACGGCGAAGGCGCTACCAAGCTGATCGAGCTGCAGGTAAACGGCGCCCGCACAGCGGCTGATGCTTACAAAATTATCCAGGCGGTGGGCAAATCGCCACTGGTAAAAACCGCCATGTTTGGGGAAGACGCCAATTGGGGACGCATTTTGACCGCTGCCGGCTATTCAGGCGCTGACTTTGACCCCAATTGCTGTGATATTTATCTGGGCGACTTAAAGGTTTGCGAAGCCGGCACTGCCCTGCTGTTTGATGAAGCCAGAGCCAGTGAAATCCTGCAGGAAAACGAGATCCTGATCCGCATTGAACTCTCAGACGGAGCTGCCAGCGATCACCTTTGGACCTGCGATTTCTCTTATGATTACGTGAAAATTAACGGTAGTTATCGGACATAATAAAACGGCAGTTACAGAACTTTATAATTTGTTCCGTGACTGCCGTTTAGCTTAATTAATCATATATCTTCGGTTACTTAGGTTGCTTAGTTCTCTTTGTCACTGCCTGCCTAGTGAGAAGCATCAAGCTTACACGCAACGGGTTCGCCCGACAAATCCTGCGAAATAATGTCGGCGTACTCTTCTGCGTGCTTTTTGAGCCAGGCATTGGCATAAGAACAGGTTGCTGTGGTAATCGCCTTTTGTTCGCGAATGTAATTTGCCACAACTTCCATCATCTTTCCGGCAATCCCCTGCCCGCGCAGGTCGGGGCTGACAAAAGTATGATCAATGTCCCACTCACCGTTTGGTTTCACAATGTAGGTAGCTTTGGCTATTGTTTCGCCAGCCTCATTAGTGCTGTAGATTTTGCCTTTTTCAAATATCCAGTCCATTATTCTCTCCGCTCTCTTACCTGCTCGCTATTTCAAATCATATTTACCACATGGTATCAAAGCTTATCAAAAACAATTTCGTTGTCCTTGAGGTCGGCGGAAACGCCGATCGCTCCCTTGAGGCTGCCGGAAAGCAGCAGGTCGGCCAGCGGATCTTCCAGTAAGCGCTGAATCGTTTTGCGGAGTGGACGGGCGCCGTATTTCGGGTCGTACCCTTCCTTGGCCAGCAGATCCTTTACAGGATCGGTGACAACAAAACGGATTCCTTTTTCCTGTAGTGTTGCTGCAACTTCTTTTAGCATCAGGTCAACGATTTCCCTGATCTCTTCACGGCTGAGCTCCCTGAACACGACGATCTCGTCGACGCGGTTGAGAAATTCCGGTCGGAACAGTTCTTTAAGCACAGTCTGCACCCGGTTTTCCAGAGCAACGTAGCTGTCGGCGCCAAAACCGATGCCGTGGCCTTTAAGTGTTGTGCCTGCATTGGAAGTCATAATAATAATCGTATTTTCAAAGCTGACCAGACGCCCGTGGCTGTCAGTTAAGCGTCCGTCATCAAGAATCTGCAGCAGGATGTTGAATACATCCGCGTGCGCTTTTTCAATTTCGTCCAGCAGAATAACCGAATACGGTTTACGGCGGATTTTTTCAGTCAACTGGCCGCCGTCATCGTAGCCTACGTAGCCGGGAGGCGAACCGATAAGCTTGGAAACAGTATGCGGTTCCATGAACTCGGACATATCGAGCCGCACCATGGCATCTTCACTTTCGAACATCGCTTCAGCAACGGCTTTCACCAGCTCGGTTTTACCAACACCGGTGGGGCCGACGAAGATAAACGAGGAGGGTTTGCGCTTTTTGCCGAAACCGGCGCGGTTACGGCGGATCGCCCGGGCAAGTGAAGACACGGCTTCTTGTTGGCCGACAATGCGCTGATGCAAACGGTCTTCGAGCTTCAGCAGCTTTTCTTTTTCCGATTCGCTGATGCGCTGGACAGGAATACCGGTCCACATCTCCACCACTTTGGCGATATTCTCAGTTGTAATAACAGTGGGTTTGCTGGCTTCGGTAACTGTTTCAATTTCCTTTTCTGTACGCAGGACACGTGAACGCAGGTCAGCCTGCTGTTCGAACAACTGCAGGTTGTCCGGGCTGCCGGCTATTTGGTTTTCCAGTTTTTCCAGCGCAGCTTGTTCCTGCTGATGACGTGTATTGAGTTCACTCAGCTGTACCAGGCCGAGGTTGGCCAGGTTGGCACTGGAGCCGGCTTCGTCGAGCAAATCAATTGCCTTGTCCGGCAGAAAACGGTCGGTAATATAGCGCGAGGACATAGTCACCGCGGTTTCAATAACTTCGTCGCTGATTATGA
This sequence comes from uncultured Oscillospiraceae bacterium, assembly GCA_964410445.1. Taxonomy (GTDB): domain Bacteria; phylum Bacillota; class Clostridia; order Saccharofermentanales; family UBA5734; genus JAXGXQ01. The sequence goes on along the minus strand of CAYPHB010000049.1, from coordinate 9,869 downwards.
TGTGATGGTGAACTTCATAATAATCACGCACACCTTTAAGGATTTCGACGGTTTCGGCTTCGCTGGGCTCTTCGACAATTACCTTCTGGAAACGTCGTTCCAAAGCTGAATCCTTTTCGATAAAGCGGCGGTATTCATCCAGTGTTGTTGAACCCAGCACCCGGATTTCACCTTTGGCCAGGGCCGGCTTCAGGATATTGGCCGCGTTCATCGCGCCTTCAGCATCGCCTGCGCCCATAATATTATGCAGCTCATCAATCACCAGAATTATGTTGCCGTTGCGGCGAGCATCGTCAACCACACCCTTCATGCGGCTTTCAAACTGGCCGCGGAACTGGGTGCCGGCAACCATTGCCGTCATATCGAGCAGATATACTTCCTGGGTCAGCAGCTTGGCAGGAACTTCGCCGTTGTTAATTTTAACGGCAAGGCCTTCAGCTATAGCGGTTTTGCCAACACCTGGTTCGCCCAGCAGCACAGGGTTGTTTTTTGAACGGCGGTTGAGGATCTGGATAACGCGTTCAAGTTCCTTTTCACGGCCGATGATCCGGTCGATCTGGCCTTCGCGAGCTTTGTCGGTCAGGTTGCTGCCGAACTGGTCGAGGAATTTGCGTTTGCGGTCGCGCCCCGGAGTGCCGGTGCGGGTATCCTGATCGCGTCTGGTACGGCGCTCATTATTGCCGGCTTCGCTGTCGCCGCCAATGGAGGCACGCATCAAACCGTTATTGGGAGATTCGTCGTTTTCCTCTTCACTATCCTGGTCTTCGTCGATCTCAAGCAGCGACAAGCCGTCGCCATTGGCAACAAATTCACCCAGGGATTCCGTCAGGCTATCCATGTCAGAACCGCTCAACAGCACCCGGAACATTTCTTCAGGGCTCTTGCCGTCCATGCTGCTCATTATTCCGTTGAGACGAGCTGTTAAATCGTCAATATTATTGTCGTTGATACCTGATTTGGCGAACAGGTCGTCCATGCCGCCGAGGCCGGTTTTGTACGCGCATTTAAGGCAAAGGCCTTCGTTGATCCGCTGGCCGCTCTCAAAGCGTGTCGTAAACACAACCGCTATATTTTTCTTACAAAGTACACATTTTGCCATTAATTTTTTTCCTTTATCCGGCTTTTTTGCCGGGAACCGGCACTCGTTGCGGTTGCTTTGCCGCTTTGCTGTGCCGCTGTAGTCTTGTTAGTCTTGGTGGTTTTGGTAGTTTTTGCTTTCGTTACTGGCTTCGCAGCCGTTATTACCGTTGCTTTTGCCGGCAGCTTAACGGCTGTTGTCATTTTTTTCGGCTGCTTGGCGGCTTGCTTCTTCTGCTCCGCAATTGCCTGGCGCGGCAGCTGCTGAGGGGTTGAAAGCCAGGGGTCGGTCGTCTCTGACTGTATTAATGAGCCGCGCTGGGCGGTTGGCAGAATCCGTGCCAGATACTGACCGGTATATGACGAGGGTACGCGGGCAATTTCTTCCGGTGTGCCGGTGGCGACAACTTTGCCGCCGGCTTCGCCGCCTTCAGGACCCAGGTCGATAACGTAGTCCGCTGTTTTGATAACATCGAGATTGTGCTCTATTACCAATACAGTGTTACCATTTTCAGTCAGCCTAAATAAAATGTCAACCAGCTTATGGACGTCGGCAATGTGCAACCCAGTGGTAGGTTCGTCAAGGATATAGAATGTGCGGCCGGTGCCGCGGCGCGATAATTCTGTGGCCAGCTTAACCCGTTGGGCTTCACCGCCCGAGAGCTGGGTCGAGGGTTGTCCGAGCCTGATGTAGCCGAGGCCGACATCTTGGAGGGTAACCAGTTTACGGTGGATGCGCGGAATGCTTTCGAAAAATTCCGCGGCTTCATTAACAGTCATCGCCAGAACTTCGGCGATATTGCGGCCTTTGAAGCGGACTTCCAGGGTTTCCCGGTTGTAGCGTTTGCCTTTACAGACATCACAGGTAACGTAGATATCCGGCAGAAAGTGCATTTCGATGCGGTTAACTCCGTCTCCCCCGCAGGCTTCGCAGCGGCCGCCGCGGACGTTAAAGCTGAAGCGGCCAGGCTTGTAGCCCCGGGAGCGGGCATCGGCAGTCTGGGCGAAAAGGCTGCGCACCAGGTCGAACAAACCGGTGTACGTTGCGGGGTTCGAACGCGGTGTACGTCCGATCGGCGACTGGTCGATGGCGATGACTTTGTCGAGGTGCTCAAGACCCTCGATCGAATCAAATTTACTGGTGTGGCGACGTGCTCCGTTGAGCTCCGTTAACAGTTTTTTGAGAATTATGCCGTTAACCAATGAGCTTTTACCGGAACCGGAAACACCGGTTATACAAGTCATAACGCCCAGCGGAATCGACACATCAATATGCTTCAGGTTATTTTCGGCAGCGCCATGCACAACAAGGCGGGCGCCGTTGCCGGGTTTGCGGGTTTCAGGCACCAGAATGGCGCGCTTACCGCTAAGGTATTGGCCGGTGATCGATTCCGGCACAGCCATGATCTCGGCCGCAGTGCCGGTTGCCACTACATGCCCGCCATGCTCGCCGGCACCAGGGCCCATGTCGATTATGTAGTCGGCAGCACGCATGGTTTCTTCGTCGTGCTCCACCACCATAACCGTATTCCCCAGATCGCGCAGGCGCTTCAGGGTTTGCAGCAGCCTGCCGTTGTCACGCTGGTGCAGGCCGATACTCGGCTCATCGAGAATGTAGAGCACCCCGGAAAGGCCGGAACCAATTTGAGTTGCCAGGCGGATGCGCTGTGCTTCACCGCCTGAAAGCGTGGCTGAAGCGCGGGCCAGTGTCATATAGTCAAGGCCGACATCAACCAGGAAGGTAAGCCGGGCTTCGATTTCCTTTAGAATCTGTTCACCAATGCGTTGCTGGCGCGGTGTCAGTTCGAGATTGTTGAGAAAATCGCGGCAGCGCCGGATCGGCAGCAGTGTCAGATCATATATGCTGCGATCACCGACAGCTACGGCCAAGGATTCGGGCTTTAAGCGGGCACCCTGGCAGCTCGGGCAGGGCGTCACCGAAGTGAACTGTTCGTAGTAAGACTGCATTCCGCTCGATGAAGTTTCGCGCGAACGGCGCTCCAGGCTCGGGATTACGCCTTCCCAGCGGGTGGTGTAATTCTCGCCGCGCGGGTATTTGCTGTTCGATGTATCCACCTGCAGCTTTTGACCATTACTGCCGTATAGAACGATGTCTCTCTCTTTTTTTGTCAGTTTGTTAAACGGTGTGTCGAGCGAAATATCGTAATGGCGCGCCAGGGCGTCGGCGAAAGCACTGGCCCAACTGCCTGTTTCACCAAAGTTCCAGCCACCGGCCCGGATCGCTCCTTCATTCAAGCTGAGCTTTTCGTCAAAAATCACCAATTCAGGATCGATTCTGCTGAAAAAACCAAGCCCGGTGCAGGTGGGGCAGGCGCCATAAGGATTGTTAAAGGAAAACATCCGCGGCGTGATTTCTTCCAGGCTGATGTTGCAGGCCGGGCAGGAAAAATTCTGGGAGAACAGAACTTCCTCATCGAACGGTTGTTCCACGTCTCCTTCACACTGCGTGCCTGTTATATGCGCGATCACCAGTCCATTGGCCAAGGTAAGCGCCGCCTCAATTGAATCTGCTAAACGGGTATGCAAACCGGACCGCAGGATCAGACGGTCAACAACAACCTCGATTGTGTGTTTCTTGTTGCGATCAAGGACAATATCTTCTTCAAGCTCATAGATGCTGCCGTCAACCCGGACGCGGACATAACCAGAACGGCGGAAATCTTCAAACAGCTTGGTGTACTCGCCCTTACGGCCGCGGATCACAGGCGCCATCAGCTGCAGCCGGCTTTCCTCCGGGTACTTGTTAATTGCCTCAATTATCTGATCCACCGATTGGCGCTCAATCACCCGGCCGCACTGCGGACAATGCGGTGTGCCGATGCGCGCATAAAGCAAGCGGAAATAATCGTAGATTTCCGTTACTGTGCCCACGGTTGAACGCGGGTTGTTGCTGGTGCTCTTCTGGTCAATCGAAATCGCCGGCGAAAGGCCTTCAATGGAATCGATATCCGGCTTTTCCATTTGGCCTAAAAACTGGCGGGCATAGGCTGAAAGTGATTCAACATAGCGACGCTGGCCCTCGGCATATATTGTGTCGAAGGCAAGTGACGATTTACCGGACCCGGAAAGACCGGTTAAAACAATTAATTTATCGCGGGGGATTTCGAGATTAATATTTTTAAGGTTGTGCTCGCGCGCGCCTTTAATTTTAATGACTGACTGCATTGGTTCCTTTCTTGTGCCGATGGTGTACTGTACCGGCTGGTGTCG
>CAYPHB010000049.1:0-5461 GCA_964410445.1 uncultured Oscillospiraceae bacterium | reverse complement strand
TGCGTATGAAACCGTATCATCATATTTTACCATGATTCCACTGTGTTTGCCATAATTAGTGCCGTCCGGCAGCACTGCCGATGGTGTCTACAGTCCGGTGGCAAACCCTGCGCGCCAACTCTTTGTTGTGGGTTACTACCACCAGGCCAAGCTGGTTTTTTTCGGCTATGTTGAGCACAATCTGCCAAATCTGCGCCTGTGTGATCACGTCCAGCATGGTGCTGATTTCATCACAGATCAGGAATTTTGTTTCAGGGCTCAGAACACGGGCAATACATATTCGCTGCAGTTCGCCGCCAGAAAGTTCTGTGGGACGCCGCGACAGCCATTCCGGCTCGATTCCCATGTCTTTAAGCAATACAGCATCGGGCTCCCAGCCTTCATTGAGGATTCTGGAGATCGTGTGGCGCGGATTAACGGCTTGTTCAGGCTGCTGGTGGATCATCTGAACCGGGCAAAAGCCTTTTTCCGGCAAAGGCTTTCCTGCCAGCAGAACCTCACCTGTTTCCGGCAGCAGGTACCCGGAGAGAATTCTGGCCAGGGTACTTTTGCCACAGCCGGAAGGGCCAACCAGTGCCACACTTTCGCCGGGCTCAATCTGCAGACTGAAATCCCGCAGGATCCATTCGCAATTATTCCCGTAACGGAAAGAAATATCCCTGGCCTCAAGTAGCGTTGACACAAAGCACCTCCCCATCGCGCAGCTCGCGCATTGTCAAAGTCTGGCTGCAGGCATCCGTACGCTCAGGACAGCGGTCGGCAAACAGGCAACCCGAAGGCAAATTGCCGGCATAGGGCTGCGAACCCGGAATCGCTCTGAATGAGTTTTGGGGCAGAGCGTCGATAAACGCCTTGCTATAGGGATGGCGCAGCGCGTCCTTCCCTGCTTTGAAATCCGCGGCTGGGGCGATTTCCACAGTTGTGCCGGCATAGAAAACAGCAATCCTGTCCGCGACACTCAGCGCCAGGTCAATATCGTGAGTAATCAGCAAAATCGCGGCGCCGGCATCGGCCAGTTCTCGGAAATGGCCTAAGGTTCTTTGGGCCAGCTCCACCGGCAGCCCGGGAGTCGGCTCGTCGGCCACAATAAGCTTTGGTGTTATCGTCACCGCGGTGGAGATCAGCACCCGCCTGGCCATGCCGCCTGAAAGCTGGTGAGGATACAATCCAGCTGTTTGTTCCGCCAGACCATAACGCCGGAACGCAGCCTTTTGCGCTTGGGCAGTACTTTTGGTGCCGATCACCTGCTTGCCTACCTTCATCAACGGGTCGAGGTAATCCACCGATTGCGGAATCAGCGCTATTTCTGTACCCCGTAGTTCAGTTTGCAGCTCGGAAGTAAGCTCTTGGCCATTGTATAGAATACTGCCTTTTTGGCTGGCGTTTGCCGGCAGAATTCCCAGAATAGCATGTGCTAAAAGGCTTTTGCCTGAGCCGGATGAGCCCACTACTGCTAAAATCTCACCCTGGTAAACATCCAGATTCAGGGATTGTATCGTGACCAACTCAGTTTGCCGCAGTCCCTTTTGGTACATGTTAAAGCCGATCCGCAAATCCCGCACAGCCAGGACAGGTGTTTTTATTTTGTTCATTCTGAGTTCTCCTATTCCTGGGCGCTGGCCGGATTAAGCAGTTTTTTTAAATTGTCGCCGATCATATAGAAAAGCAGCACAGCGATTATCAGCAGCAAGCCAGGGAAAAGTGCCAGCCACCATTTACCGGTGGCGATATGCTTCATGGCTTCCGCCAGAATAACCCCTATCGCCGGGGTTTCTGCCGGCAGGCCAAAGCCCAGGAAGGTAATGGCGCTTTCGTGCATGATGACGTGCGGAAAAAGCAGCACCAGCCCCACCAGATAAACCGGCGCGACGTGAGGCAGAATATGTTCTGCGGCCACTTGCCATTTGCTGCGTCCCAGTTTGTAAGCTGCCTGCACATATTGGGCAGAGCGGATCTGCAGCGCTTCTGCCCGGACCAGACGGGTCAGCTCCGGCCAGTGGGTAAAGGCGACGGCAATCAAAACGCCCCGCCCGCCGCGGCCTGCGAGCACTGAAATCAGGATAAGCAGGACAAGATGCGGCAAGCCCATACAGCAATCGATCCACATTAAAATCAGCTTATCGTACTTACCGCCGATGACCGCAGCGGAAATACCAAATACCAGTGCGATTATTGAACTGATCAGTGAGGCTGCCAGCCCGATTACCATGCTGTTAGCCAGTGCTTTGATCGAGCGGAAAAACATATCCCGGCCCATAAAGTCCGTACCAAAGGGATGCGCGCTGCCGGGCGGCAGAAACTTAGCGGCATAATTAACCGCAAAGGCACTTTCCGGCATCAGGGTGCCCCAGATAAATATCCCCAGCAGGTAAACAGCCGCAAGCGCAGTAAAAATGATTACTTTTTGGCGGACATTGGGCCGGGCGCGGCTAACACCGATTACAGCATCGTTATTAGACATAATCCGCCCCTTCTCTCAGCCGTGGATCCACCACGCCGTAAAGAATATTGGCGATCAGATTTCCGGAAAAAACGAATAAGGCGCTGATTAGCGTAATGCCGAGCAACAATGGCACATCGCCGTTGAGAGCGGCAGCTGTGGTAGCAGTGCCGATGCCCGGATAAGAGAACACCGTTTCGGCCAGCGCCATACCGCCGAACAACTCGCTGAAGGAGGCAAACTGCAAAGTGACAGCAGGCAGCAGCGAATTGCGCATTATATGCCGCCGCACCAGCTGTCTGTTTGTTTCGCCTCGAGCTCTAGCGAAAAGAATGTAATCGCTGGCCATAATTTCGCTGACTTTTTGCCTGGTATAAAGTGTGATCTTGCTGACGCTGACAATGGTCAATGTAGCTGCCGGCAGAATCAGGTGATAAATCCGGTCGCCTAGTGTTACCTCAGCTGCCAGTTTCCCGGCAGGTACTGCCATGCCGAAGGGAAACAACCCCAGCTTTACCGCGAAAAAGCTGAGGATCAGCAGCCCAAGCCAGTAAGTTGGCGCCGATTGCAACAGCAGGCAAAAGCCTCTGGTCAGTTTGTCGAATATACTGCCTCGATGCACACCCGCGCGGATGCCGGCGGCATACCCCAGGATGCCTGATAAAATCCAGGCCAACAGCATCAGCACAGCTGAATAAGAAAAGCGTTCTTGAATAACGCTGATTACAGGTTTTTTATAGGTTATGGAAGTGCCAAAATCACCCTTAAGAGTATTGCCTAACCAACTTAGATAGCGCTGAGGCAAGGGATCGTTTAATCCCCAATGCTCTGCGATCTGGTCTTTAGCGGCTTGCGAAAGTGTCGATTCGGTTCCCACATAAGCGGTCAGCGGATCGATCGGTGCTTTTATAATCAGAATAAAGGACAGGATAGTGACAAGAAACAACAGGAGAATCATTCTGCCGGCAATCCCTGCTATCCTTCTGGTTATCTGCATTCAAGCCTTACCTTTCTTACTTCAAAGTCCAATCCTTCATGTTGCAGATAATTGGAGAACCATGGCCGTGGGGGTGGGGAATCTGCGTGTCAAGCGAAATATCCAGACGATCGCTGACAAAAAAGCAGTGCTCAATGTTGACTAGATAGAGATAAGGATAGTCAGCATTGGTCAGTTTTTGCGCCGCCTGCCAGTCCGCAACCGCGGCTTCTCTGCTATTAGCGCCCAGTGCCCGGTCAATCAGGGCGTCCACTTCTGGATTCTGGTAGCCAACCACATTATCATAGCCACCGGAGCCGACATAGCGGGAATGAAGCAGCGACGCGAGTACGGTTGGACTGTACTGGCCCCAGCCCCAGACAACTCCAGCCGTATTAAGGTTAGCGGAAATCTGGTCCCAGCTGGCGGAATGGGGGTTGATTTTTATACCCAGACGGGCAGCGTCTTCGGCCAGGGCAGCCGCCAGAACATAACGATCCTGGACAGCATACACGTCAAATTCACATATCGTACCGTTCTTTTCCCGGATACCGTCACCATTTGAATCCAGCCAGCCAGCATTTTCTAAAAGCGAAACAGCCTCAGTTTCGCGGTTATCCGGATAGCTGTCAGCGTTGGCCCAGTTAAGATTGCCCATAAAGCCTACCGCCGGCTTGCCGACGCCGTTATAAGCGTTTTGAATTATGGTTTTTCTGTCGATCCCGATAGCAAGGGCTTCACGGACAGCCGGATCGGAAGTGACATCGTTGCCTGTTTTCACACCTGCTGTGGTTTGCTGCGGCAGTACCGGCAGGCTGACATTACGGATATCCATTGTTTCAAGCGGGACCATGCTCATCCCATTCACCTGCTCAGAGGCGTAGTCGGGGCTGACCATGACGACATCCAGTTGGCCTGAGTGGGCGGCTGAAAGCGCTGCTTCGCCGTCCATATAAACCAGGGTGATTCTTTTTATAGGTGCGGCGCCCTCATAATAATGTTCATTTGGGGTCACAATAATCTGTTGGTTGGGATCATATTGTACAATTTTCCAGGGGCCGGTGCCGATGGGCTTCTGGTCAAAAACCGTGCTGTCGTAGGTGTTCGCCGGCACTATGCCAAGCATGGCTGTTGTGTCGAGAAATGGCGAATAAGGTTCGCTGAGTGTGAAGATAACTTTATAATCGCCATCCGCTGCCACTGCTGCCAGACGGGTGAGATCGACATTCTCATTTTCAGCCTGTCTGGTTTTTACAGTTTCATAGGTAAAAACTACATCTGAGGCTTTCAGTTCGCTGCCGTCATTGAATTTTACGCCTTGCCGCAACGTGAAGGTATAGGTAAGCGCGTCTGCGCTCACCTGCCAGTCGGCAGCCATGTCGCCAACGTATTCTGAATCACTGTTAACCTTCAATAAGGCTGCGTTAGTGAAAGAATAGCCCCAGCTCATCGCCCCTTTCACGGGATCTAGGCTGCTGTCAAAAATATTGGTGCCGACATAAGCTACGATTGAGCCTGTATTGCCAGCAGCATTCGTAGTTGCCAAGGGTTCAGAAGTGCTATCGCTGACACTGTTATTGCCACCGCAACCGGCCAACATTGCCAGACAAAGCACGACAATTAGCAACAATGAAAATCCTTGCTTGGTTTTGTTCTTCAATCGACTCTCCCCCACGCAGTTGTCAAGTGTGGTTTGAGCCACAAACAACTGCAATTTATTATTTATTTCTTCATCCACCAGCCAGGTGGCGTTGCCGCTGCAACAGCCATGCACACAAAAAAAGGCGCTCTGTCTGCACAGCGGGCCTTCTGACCGGCAATAATAACTTCATGTTAGCAAAATACGAATATTCAGATGTTGCACAACGGGCGCTTTTCAAAGCGTTATAACCTGTTTCATACAAGTCATTAGCGCTAAAATAATACCATTGAACAAGTCGGGTATCAACTGCTGAAGCAAAAGAACCGGCCGCAGCCGGTTCTTCTTAAGTGGTGACCCTAGGGAGAATCGAACTCCCGATTCCGCCTTGAGAGGGCGGCGTCTT
>CAYPHB010000048.1:3844-12726 GCA_964410445.1 uncultured Oscillospiraceae bacterium | reverse complement strand
GGGTATAGGCTATCAGGTTCTTATAGGTACCGCTCCAGTAGCCGGCAACAAATGTCTCAACCAGACCAAGAAGCAGACCACCAACCATAGCACCGTACATATTGCCATAACCGCCCATGACGGCTCCGGCAAAGCCCTTACGCCCTATAGTGGCACCGAGCGTCGTATAAACTCCGTACATGGGGCCAAGCAGCATACCGGCAATAGACGCGATAGCAGCGGACAAGCCCCAGGTGACACCAGTGCTCAAAGAAGTATTGATGCCGACTGATTCAGCCGCAAGTGTATCCATGGCAGCGCCACGCATTGCGGTACCGAACTTTGTTTTTGTCATAAAGAAATGCAGTGCGATCATCAAAACGATGGATAAACCCAGAGCAATCCAGGCTTCAGTTTGCGCGGTTACGCCAAATATTTTCAAGGTGCTTTTAGAAAATACCTGCGGAAACTGCAGTGTCTGAGAACCATAAAAGGCTTGAGCTGTGTTCTGAATGATATAAGATATCGCGATCGTTGCGAGTACGACATAGATCGGAATAACATTCTTATTTAATAAAATGCGGATAACGCCTTTTTCCAACAGCATTCCAAGCAAGAAGGCTGTAACGAAGGTTAGTATCAGCGAAAGGTAAATATTTATACCTAATACGGTATAAAATGTAATGCCTAAATAAGCTCCTACGGTGATCATGTCACCTTGAACGAAGCTCATTAGGCCTGAAGCCCGGTAAATCAGACTGTAGCCGAGCGCTATCAGCCCATATATAGCACCGATGATCAGGCCGTTGACCAAAAGGATTGCAAACACTTGGTCTTCCCCCCATCCTGACAAAGTTAGTTAAGTATTGAGCGGTGGAAAAGCGGGTAACTCCCTAAGGTGCCACCCGCTTTTTTCCACACTAGTTGAGCGTTTGCTGTAGTAGTAGAATACAAGGTTTGTTCAGCAAACCATGTGGCTTCAAAAATTTATTTTGCATTACCAGTGGCAGCTTTATATTTTTCATAGCCGCCGCTTGCCAGCCAGTCATCCAGCGGGATGTCTTTGCCGTCAACCAGAATGAATTCCATGAACTTGCTGTAGCCTTCACGGTCACCCTTGGTGTAATCAAGTTCGCCGCCGAGGCCGGGGATTTTAACTTTAATCATAGCTTCGCGCAGTGATTCGTCATCGTTCTTGCCAGCGATCTTTGCAGCTTCCCACATGGCCATCATTGTGTCGTAACCACGGTAAGCGGATTCGTGCACGTTGAGTTCGCCGTATTCAGCTTGGAATTTTTCCAGGAAAGTCTTAACGATGGGAATGTTGCAGTCTTCGATAGCATTATAGGTTACGTATGGGTATGCGAAGTAGATGTAGTTGGAGTTCTGAGCACCGGCGATTTGCTGGTACTGTGTTGAATAGTTTTCCTTACAGCAGATGGTCCCGGTATAACCCATGTTGCGGAGCTGTTTCACGAAAGGACCAAAGGTTGAGCCGATAAGTGACATGAAGACGGTGTCCGGCTTAGAGTTGATGATCTGAGTGATCTGGCCGGCGAAGTCGGTATCGTTGGAGTCACATTGCTGACGGGTGGTCACTTTGACGCCTTTTTCTTCACATGATTTGATGAAGGCATCAGCTGTGGATTTACCGGTGTCATCGGTACCGTTCATGACGGCGACCGAGGTGTATTTCAGTTTGTCTTTAAGCAGATCAACATCCTGCGGGACAATGCGGTTGTTGTTGGAGCTGGCGCGGAAGGTGTAAATTTTGCTCTGATCCGCCATCCAGGTTGCGGATGTGCCGAGGCCGAAGTTAAAAACTTTGGCGTCGTTGATGTAAGAGATGCAAGCAGAAACTTCGTTGGAGTTGACTGAACCGATGATGGCATCGACGTTATCGTTGCTCAGCATCTTCTGTACTACTTTAACGGCTTCTTCTGTTTTGCCGGTTGTGTCGTAGTGGATTGTTTCAATTTTCGCGCCGTTGAAGCCGCCGGCTGCGTTAATTTCTTTAACAGCCAGTTCAATACCGCGCTTGGCATCGGTACCGGGGACTGCGTTACTGCCGGTCATCTGCAGATAAGTTCCAATCAGGAACTTGCCGCCGCTTGCCTGTGTGGTTGTGCCGCCCGGTGTGGTACCGGCTGTCGTGCCGGCGGTTGTACCGGCTGTTGTGCCGGCTGTGGTGCCAGCTGTGGTGGCTGTTGTGGTTGTTGCTGCAGTACCGCAACCTGTCATGGCCAGAATCAGTGCTGCTACGAGGGATAAAATAAGAATTTTCTTACTCATTGTTTTCTCCTTTGCTTTTTTGAGTTGACTGGAATATTGTTCTGATACGAGGTTGTTGCGATTATTACCCTCCTAGTTAACGGAATCGCTAATAGTTTGAGTTGTCATCAAGACAAGTCTTGATTGTGCAATGATCACAATAATGCTTTGACTTTTTGATCAACTTGTCTATACCTTGTACAGCTTATTCTAAGATAGCATTCGTTTTCAATATAGTCAATATTTTGTACACAGTTCCGCCATGATTCCCTGAGTTTAATTTTCCAGAAGAATAAAATAACATTCAGCTTCTTATCGGCGAAAGGCCCCGGAATCCTCAGGAAATCAACGGGGCCCCCTTGCCGGTCTAGATACGTTAAGTTTTCCTGTGCATATGAGTCAGAAGCGTGCGATAGACTTCAATCAGCGGGAGACAACTTCCTGGATAACGGCTTTGCCGCCAACATTTTTGGTCAGAAACTGTGAGGTGGCACAGATACGGTCTGCATTAGGAGAATAGGTTGCGGCTACACCGACAAAACCTTTGATTTTGCCGATTTCTTCATTGATTGCCTTAGGCTCGCAGCTATTAGCGGCTTCTATAGCAACTTTGATCAGCTGGACGCTGTCGTAGTTGGTTGTTGAGGGCAGGTCGGGATCCTTCTTGTAGATCTGGTTGTATTTTTCCACGAAGGCTTTACCCGCAGGAGTTTGGACGGTTGGTGACCAGTCGGAAACTGAATACCAGTTTTCGGCAGCATCGCCAGCATTCTGAATGGCGATTTCAGAGCAATAGGATGTTGAGCCAATGCAGGGAACAGTCAGATTGGAGGCTTTAACCTGCATCATGATCAGTGAAGCTTCGATTTGCTGTGAAACGGCGATAATGCCGTCGCTGCCTTTATCCTTGAGAATAGCAATGGCAGGCGCGAAGTTTTTCTCGCCTTTATTGTAGGTATAGTCGGCGATGTCTTCGTCCTTGAGGCCCAGTTTGATCAGTTCTTTGCGAGTTGCGTCAGCAAGGCCTTGGCCAAAAGAGTCGGATTCATGGATAATAACCGGTTTCTTCATCTTAAGAACTTCAATGGCGGCCTTAGCCATGGTTGAACCCGCGAGGGTGTCATTGTAGCGGATCTGCCAGAGGAACTTGTTGCCGAGTGTTGCCATTTTAGCAGAGCTGCCGCCAGTAAAGGTCGGGATTTCATACTGCTTAATGTATGGCTCCAGAGCAAGAACTATCGAGCTGTACAGAGAAACTGAGGTTGCGTTGATATTGCCGCGGCTCATCAGTTTCTGATAGGCATTGGCGCCGCCCTGGTCAGTGCTTTGGTCGTCTTCATAAATTATGTTGACTTTTTTACCGATGATGCCACCGGCGTCGTTTACGTCTTTTTGCCACATGTCGATTGCTTCTTTGGTGTAGGCGCCGTTTTGGGCACGCTCACCGGTGATTGAGGTGACAATTCCAATGTTGATTTCGGCTGCGTCGTCATATTTGTTGGAGGCTTTGGTCGTACCTGCCGTTGTACCGGCCGTTGTGCCAGCTGTTGTGCCAGCCGTTGTGCCGGTTGTTGTGCCGGCGGTTGTCGTTGTGGTGGATCCTGCGCATGCTGTTAGTGAGAGAACAAGCGTCAGAACCAGTAGAACTGTAATAATTTTTTTCATAGACGATCTCCCTTCAAAATGGTATCTGGAACCAACCTAAGCTTAACAAGTCTGTTTCCGAAACAGAATACAAATAGTTGTTTATTATTTGGACAATCTTTGCATAAAACAACGTTTTTTTGTGCAATGTCCTGACCATTTAAGCCGGGCTTCAGTAAACATCGGATTAAATTGTTAGCCTGTTGGACTATATTGCTTTCACAAAACATCACATGAATGCCACATTCTTTTCATAATTAACTTCTATTATTATCCCAAGGGCAGAACCTAATCGATCAAATACTGGGTCGGTTACATGAAGAAAATAAACCGGATTGTCCGGTGAATGGGTTCTTCACTCAAACCTCCATTTATTCTCCTCCAGTAGATAACCCCGGGTGTGGTGGCCCGGGGTTATGCTTTTGTTGGGGCTTCTTGCTATCCTTCTTGGTAACATGCCGCCTCTTTTTAAAAAACATTCATGCTATAATTTCCAGCATTAAGTAATTGCAGGAGCCGAACAATGAGAGAGAGCATCAATCTGAATCAAGGCTGGTTATTCGTCCGTAAAGATGTCGGCGATGAAGCACTGGACAGAAATGCCTGGATTAAATGGGAGAAGATTGATCTGCCCCATACTTGGAATGCCAGCGATGGCGGCACCGGTGACCCTTACTATCGTGGCGCCTGCTGGTATAAGCGTTCTGTTTCCGGCTCGGTTACCGACACAGGCAAGCGGATTTTTCTGGAATTCCTTGGTGTCAACAGCATTGCCGAAGTGATTGTCAACGAGCACCGTGTAGGCAAACATCGCGGCGGCTTTTCAACCTTCCGGTTCGATGTCACACGTTTCTGGCTGGTAGACGGTGAAAATGAAATCTTCCTGCGGGTCGATAATGCCACCCACCCCGACGTTTATCCGCAAATCGGTGACTTCACTTTCTTCGGAGGCATTTACCGTGATGTAAATCTGGTTATTACTGACGAAATCCATTTCAGCATGCTCGATGCCGGTTCAGCCGGTGTTTCGGTTATACAGGATCAAATTCGCGCTGATCACGCCTTGTTAACGATCAGGGCTTTGGTGAGCAATGACAGCGCTGAGGAAAGCAACGTACGTCTGTGGGTTGAATTGCTGGCAAAAGATGGGCATGTAGTTGCCTACGGTGCCAGGAACCTGGCACTTCTACCTGCGAGTGAAACTGAAGTTCTGCTGCCGATACAGCTGGACGATCCTGTTCTTTGGGAAGGAATTGCCAATCCTTATTTATATGAAGTTCAAGTCAGCCTGGAAGGATATAACGACAAACTGGATGAACTGCATTTTAAAACAGGTTTGCGCCGGTGCAGAATTGATCCGCAGAAAGGCTTCCTGCTTAACGGCAAGCCTTACAGGCTGAATGGCGTTTGCCGGCATCAGGACCGTCGGGACGTGGGCTGGGCGATATCGCGCGAAAATCAGCAAGAGGATATGGATTGCATCAAGGAAATCGGCGCCAATGCCGTTCGGCTGACTCATTACCAGCATGATCCGTTTTTTTATGAACTTTGTGACCGGGAAGGAATTATTGTTTGGACAGAAATCCCTTTTATAACCAGAATGTCCGAAACCGACGCAACCGGAGCAAACGCTAAGCAACAGCTGGTGGAATTAATTCGCCAGAATATTAATCACCCTTCAATTTGCTTCTGGGGCATTCAAAACGAAATTCAAATTGGCGGCGAAAATCCGGCAGTGCGGAAACTGGTTAGCGAACTGAACGCGTTAGCTAAGTTTGAGGACAGCACCCGCTTAACGACTATGGCCAATCTAATGACAGTCCCGATTGAAGATTCCTATAATACAATAACTGATGCGGTGGGCTACAACCGGTATGACGGCTGGTATGCAGGCGAAATGAGCGACCTGGGTGTCTGGCTCGATGATTTTCACGCCCAGCAGCCCGGTATTTGTCTCGGCATTTCTGAATATGGTGTTGATGGGATTTTGCAGTATCATAGTGAAAACCCTGTGAAACAAGACTACACCGAAGAATTTCAAGCGCTATACCATGAAACTATTTGGCAGATCATCAAGGACAGGCCATGGGTGTGGGGTTCTTTTGTCTGGAACATGTTCGATTTTGCTTCCAGTATTCGCAATGAAGGCGGAATCCGGGGGCGCAACAACAAAGGATTGGTTACTTACGGTCGCTACCTGCGCAAAGATGCTTTTTACTTCTACAAAGCTCAATGGTCGGCGGAAAAGTTCGTTTATATTACCGGCCGACGCTTTATTGAGCGCACGAAAAATGTAATTGATTTGAAAGTATACACAAATTGCGAGTGGGTGGAGCTTACTGTTAACCACTCGGAATTCGCCAGGATATCCGGTGAAGGCGGTGTAGTAACAATTAAGAACGTACCTCTGTTTAAAGGATATAACCTGATTACTGCCACTGGTTATCTTACTGGTGAAGTCAGCGGCACTGAGGTGCCGATCAATCGCAAAAGTCAGGCGGTGTTTATGCGAGTTGAAAAACCTAATCCCAGCTATGAGGCGCCAGCCGAAAGCCGCCAACGGCAAATTCCGATCTGGTTTAGACCGCCTACTCAGTAATAAGTTGCCTGGCTGCTTCGAATTCTTCTTTGATGCCGATGTCGGGTTCAGGTGTCAACAAGGATACAACCAGGATTGCCAGGCAGGAAACAACAAAAGCCGGCAGTAATTCATAAATCCCAAAAACGCCACCCTGTGGTTTAAGCAATAATTTCCAGATAAATACCATGGCACCGCCGCTGACCATTCCGGCAATGGCGCCGGCTCTGGTTGTGCGCTTCCAAAAAAGCGAAAACAGGATTATCGGCCCGAAGGTAGCACCAAAGCCGGCCCAGGCGAAGGATACTACGCTGAAGATAATCCGGTTGTTTTCGTCGAGCGCGATCACCATTGCTGTCAAGGCGATAATAATCAGGGTAACGCGAGTGGCGATAAGCACAGCCCGGTCGGAGGCTTTCTTCCTTATTATTCCCTGATAAATATTTTTTGACACAGATGAGGCTGCAATCAGCAGATAAGAGTCCGATGAGCTGATTGTTGCTGCCAGTATACCCGCCATTACCAAACCGGCAAAAACGGGAATGAAGTAGCTGGAAGAGATCAGGATAAAGATGCTTTCAGCATCACTTTGAGTTAACAGGGCAGTCGGGAAGAGGACTCGTCCGATTATGCCAATGCAAACAGCTGCGGTCAGTGAAATCGCGCACCAGATTACGGCGATGCGGCGTGACAAGGTAAGCTCCTCAATTTTGCGGATAGCCATAAATTTAAGCAGTACCTGTGGCATGCCGAAATAGCCGAGTCCCCAGGATAACGTCGAAATAATCGTGAGAAGCCCGTAAGGCACAGCAGCGCCAAAAACGGGCTTACCGGCTTCAATTACCTGGACGCCATCAGCCAGGACGGGTTGGGCCATACCGAAAAATTCGAGGAACCCCGGAATCTGGCGGGCATTTTCGATGATGGCGCCAACTCCTCCGGCCTTCAAAACGCCAACAATCAGGGCTGCCATCAGAGCAAAAAACATAATCACGCCCTGCATAAAATCCGAGGCACTTTCTGCCAGAAATCCGCCGATAAAGGTATAGGCGACCACAAAAATTACGCCTGCTAACATCATTGTTTGATATTGAGTATTGAACAGTGTACTGAAAAGCTTGCCAACGGTGACGAAACAACTGGCCGCGTACACAGTAAAGAAGATCAGAATAAACACTGCAGCAATCATGAGAATTATTTTTTTGTTTTCCTTATAGCGATTGCTAAGGAAATCTGGAATAGTAATCGCATCGCCGGCAACAACTGAATAACTGCGAATGCGCTTGGCAACCAGCAGCCAGTTCAAATAGGTACCGATCAGAAGCCCGATGGCTGTCCAGATAGCGTCACTTAAGCCAACATAGTAAGCAACTCCCGGCAGCCCCATGAGCAGCCAGCCGCTCATGTCAGAGGCTTCCGCACCCATGGCGGTTATCCATGGCCCCAGCTGACGCCCGCCCAATAGAAAATTTTCCGAACTCTCATTGGCGCGTTTGGCGTAATAAATACCAATTCCAACAACAACGGCTACATAGAGAATCATTATAATCAGGATCTGCATGCTAGAACTCATTATCAGTGCACCTTTTCTGTTAAGTCGTATTATGACCAGCTTTCGGTCTGGCTTTATAGTTCAGTCATAAATCAAAAATTTATTGTTATTTACCGCTCTTTTTAATCGTTTCGTAGACTGTTGAAAAAATCCCGAACAAGATGCCGACAACAGGGAAGATCAACCAGCCCGGGTGCCACAGCCCACGGAAAAATCCAAGGTAGAGATAGAACAAGGCAGCAAGGGGGAAAACCACACCCGCAACTGCACCAGTTACTTTGTCTGCAGCAATTTTTTCCGGTGAATAATCCTCGATCTGGAGCAGGCGCTGATAAGATTCACGCGCCATACCGGCTTTAATAAAAATGAAGACAGCAATGGCGACAAGCAACAGCAGCAGCGCCGCTGCAGCGTAGCCCTCAAAGCCCGAAATTACAGCAGTGAGCAACACGGGAACTGGTGAAAGGATACAGAGACCAACGCCGATAATTATTGCAGCCGTAAATGATGGGGTTTGTTTATCATACTTCCGGCTGATTTCCTCACGCAGGTTATCTGGCAGGACAAAGCCTTTTTCCAGATATTTGAAGCGTTCCACTTGGATGCCGCTAAAAATAAATAAGCCAACTCCAATCGCAATGAAAAGGAACATTACAATTACGCCGATCACACCGCCGGCATCGTTAATTTGGCCGTTTGAGAATATCCCCGAATCACCCATGCCAGCCAGGAATACCATTAATGCTACCCCGGAAATAATTAAGAAAACACCCAAGCCAATCAGCAAACCAGCATTGCGGTTTACCGAAATATACTCACGAACCTCTTCTTCCTTTAAAAGAGGCAGATTTGGACCTG
>CAYPHB010000048.1:0-3744 GCA_964410445.1 uncultured Oscillospiraceae bacterium | reverse complement strand
GCAAGTAATTCACGTTTGGTTTTGAGTACGGCATCAGTATTGGGCAGACCGGCAAAAATGTTGTCAAGATATTTTTTAATCGTGTCCATTTTTCTCCCTCTCCAATCATATAAAGGCCGAAGACAAAGCTGTTTATTTGATTATATGTGTTAACCAGTGATTTTCCGAATCTTTATTGCGCTTATTAATTCTCGAAGTAGGTATACCCGCGCATGCCATTGTCGTAGGCACGCATAATTTCTTTGCGGTCCGCAGCGTTGATCAAACCCTTTTGTACCGCGGCTTCAGCAATATGGCGGAACCTCGTCAGCAAACGCTTCGGATCAAACTCAACATAAGACAAAACATCAGAAACGCTATCACCATGCAGCTCTTTAACAAGATCAAAAGTTCCGTCATCGTTGATTCGAATGCTGACAACATTAGTGTCGCCGAAAAGGTTGTGTAAATCTCCCAATGTTTCCTGATAAGCACCAACCAGGAAAAAGCCCAGATAGTAGTCCTCGCCATCTTTCAGCTCATGTAGCGGCAAAGTTCTCTTTACATCGTGTAAATCGATAAAATGATCTATCATGCCGTCACAGTCGCAGGTGAGATCAGCAATGATCGCTTGGCGCTTCGGCATTTCCAGTAAGCGATGAATCGGCAAAATCGGGAAAAGCTGATCAATCGCCCAGCTATCCGGAATCGACTGGAAAACTGAAAAGTTACAATAATAGGTGTCTGCAATCGCGCTGTCCAGATCTTCAAACTCAGGCAGTCGGTGTTTTAATTTGGTTTGTTCATGAGCGATCAGGTTGATCGTGTTCCAGAAGATTTTTTCCGAAAGAGAGCGTTCCCGCAATGAAATCTGGCCATGCTTAAACATATCGCGGATTTCATCACGGTAATAGAGTGCGTCATTGTAGCATTCCTGAATTTTCTTCAGGGTCACACTATGATACACATCAAACAGGTTCTTCATTTGCTCTGGAGCGTCGGGGTCCAAGCTTTCAGGCAGTTCGAATTCTTCTTTTTTGGCGACATCTATCACATTGCATATAAGCACAGAATAATAAGCAACGGTTGTCCGGCCGGATTCTGTAATCAATACCGGATGTGCCACCTCGCTGGGGTCAAGGATTGACATAACTGCTTCAACTACGTCACTACAGTATTCCTCAACTGTATAGTTACGGCTGTTCGTGTAGTTAGTGCTGGAGCCGTCGTAGTCGACAGCGAGGCCGCCGCCCAGGTCGAGATAACCCATGGGGGCGCCTTCACGAACCAACTCGGCATATATCCGGGTGGCTTCATGAACCGCACTGCGGATATCGCGGATATTAGGAACTTGAGAACCAAGGTGGTAATGCAGCAGCTTAAGGGAATCAAGCATATTAAGCTCGCGTAGTTTATCTACAACAGCTATTACCTCTGTTACATTGAGACCGAAAATACTGCGGTCACCACCAGAATCTGTCCAGTGGCCACCGGCTTTAGCTGCGATTTTAATCCGGACGCCGATATTCGGCTTTACACCCAGAGCTTCTGATCGTTCAAGTATCGCGTCAAGCTCAGCCGGGGTTTCAAGAACCATGAAAATCCTAAAACCCATTTTTGTTGCGTAAAGGCTAAGGTCAATGAATTCTTCATCTTTATAGCCATTGCAGATTAAGCAGGCTTCGCTGTCTTTCATCATGGGCAAAGCACCGATCAGCTCTGCTTTGCTGCCGACCTCAAGTCCATGGTGATAGCGTTCGCCAAAGCGAATCACTTCTTCAACCACCTGCTGTTGTTGATTAACCTTTATAGGATAAACACCGCGAAAACAATTTTTGTAACCCAAATGTGCTATAGCGTCAGCAAATGAGTTATTTATCAGCGATATTTGTGAATCCAGTAGATTTTCAAAGCGAAGAAGCACTGGCATATCCATGCCGCGCTCACGAATGCCGGTAACGATGTCCATAAGGCTGACAGCATTTTCCGGACTATTCTTGCTGGGGTTTACTACGACTTCACCTTTTTTCGATATCGAAAAATAGCCAGCTCCCCAATTCCGTGTACCATAAAGATCCTCAGATTTCTCTTTTGTCCATCTGCCTAGCAGATCCGGTTTCTCCATTTTTATTTCTCCATCTCAAACCGTGGCGGTAAGTATACTAAAATCGCCTGAACAACCGAAATATAGTTCGATTCTTCTTAATTTTCCGAAACCGTCCAATTTTTAATGATACAAAAATTACCAGTAAATAACAACATAGTCAGGCCGGTAAAATACGAAACCGACCAGATCAGTTGATCCAGTCGGTTCGTAATGCATTTCGGCCTTTTATTTAGAGCGTCGTCAGACGCATAAAAGCAATTACACAGCATGGCGCTGCTTTACTGGTTCACTTAAATGCGTAAGCGCTCTACTTGGCGGATATATTCAGCATCGCTGATTCCTCCGTTAGCTAAACTATTTTGGAGAACAGAAAAAATTTGTCGCTTTTGATAATCCTGTTGCGCCACAACCTTCACGGGAACAGGTTCCACAAACCTCCAATTGCGAGCTAATTTTTGCATGATACCCGTAATCGCTTCATATATAATATTCATCATAATTACCACATCCTTCATCGGGTTTTTGAATACTCTCACGCTGAACATCTTCCCCGGATTTTTGCTTATGCTTTCTTTGCTTGACTTCTTCTGTTTTTAGAGTACTCGACAAATGTGACTGCAAAATGTCAACATTGCAAACGCAGTCGGAATTCCTGTGCGAATCATACTATCTCTTGACCTATCGGCCGGACTGGTTCAAAATATCCAAGGTATGAAAGGATTCTAGTATATGGCTATTACCGATTTTTTAGAAAAGAACGCTCGGCTGCACCCTAATAAAGTCAGCCTGGTTGAAATTAACCCGGCAAACCAGCCGGACCATGCCATGACCTGGCGCGAATTCAACTTGATTGAAACAACTTCGACAGAAAAATACCGCCGGGAAATAACCTGGAAAGAATTTGATATCAAAGCCAATCGCTTTGCCAATCTCCTGTTTACTCGTGGGATAAAAAAAGGGGACAAGGTGGCCATCCTGCTGATGAACTGCCTCGAGTGGCTGCCAATTTATTTTGGCATCCTGAAGACAGGCGCGCTGGCCGTACCGTTGAATTATCGCTATACCGCCGAGGAAATCCAGTACTGCCTGGAACTGGCAGAAGTTGACGCGCTCATTTTCGGACCGGAATTCATTGGACGTGTAGAAACAATTTTTGATCACATTCCGCAGGTGCGTAACCTGTTTTATGTGGGTAACAACAAGCCCACCTTTGCTGACAGCTACGATAAACTGGTTTCCTATTGCAGTTCTACAGCACCTGCTGTGGAATTGCTTGACGAGGATGATGCCGCCATCTACTTTTCCTCAGGTACAACTGGGTTTCCCAAAGCGATTCTGCACTCACATCGGGCGCTGACCGGCTCCTGCCTGACTGAACAGAACCATCACAGCCAAACTGCAGACGATGTTTTTCTGTGCATCCCGCCGCTGTACCATACCGGCGCAAAAATGCATTGGTTTGGCAGCCTGATTTCCGGGAGCCGCGCGGTCCTTTTGCGCGGCGTAAAGCCGGAGTGGGTATTCCGGGCTATTTCCGAAGAAAAGGTGACAATTGTCTGGCTGCTCGTCCCCTGGGTGCAGGATATTCTGGACGCGATTGAATGCGGCGAGCTGAAGCTGGAAGAATGCCGGCTTGAGCAATGGCGCTTAATGCACAT
>CAYPHB010000047.1:0-12917 GCA_964410445.1 uncultured Oscillospiraceae bacterium | reverse complement strand
ATTATCGCTATGGTCCGGGCTTACCAATACAAAGAATACCGGATTCCGCTGGTAGCCAGAATCGCGGACAAGCTGATTGTATTGTTTGGTGGTGTCGCTGCGAAATAATACCAGTCGTGTAACACCAAAGTCAGTCGCCTTTTAACCATTAACACAAATTGGCAAGAAATGGCAAAAAATTAAGCTGAATACTCATTAAAAAAACAAAGCCGGCACGTGAATGCCGGTTTTGTTTTTTGTGAGTGTATAGATTAAGGTTACTTGTTGTTTGTGATTTATCAGATTAGCTGTTAATCAATAAATTCAAAAAGATTTAGTGATTACAGGCAGGCCTGCCAGCCGCCATCAACGTAAACAGTGAAGCCGTTAACATAATCAGAAGCAGGTGCAGCCAGGTAAATTGCGGTGCCGATCAGATCATCCGGAACTCCCCAACGTGCCAGGGGTACTTCACTCTTAACCCAGCTGTCAAAAGCGGGGTCGTCAACCAGTGGCTGGGTCAGGGCAGTTTTGAAATAGCCCGGGCCGATTGCGTTGGTATTAATGTTGTATTTGCCCCATTCAGTTGCCATGGATTTGGTCAGCATTGTCAGGCCGCCCTTGGCTGCGCAATAATTGCCGATATTCGGGCGTGCCATAACGGCGTTGAGCGAGGTGATGTTGATAATTTTACCTTTTTTGCGGGTGATCATGCGCTTGGCAACGCTCTGGCCAACCAGGAAGGCGCTTACCAGGTTAACGTCAACGACTTTGCGGAAATCTTCAGCTGACATTTCTTCCAGAGGATTGCGACGATGAATCCCGGCATTGTTAACCAGAACGTCAATCGGACCGACTTCAGCTTCAATTTTCGCTATGTTTTCTTCTACCTGGGCTTGATCCGCAACATCAAAGCAATAACCGGTTACGTCGCCGCCAAGTTCCTTCAGTTCTGGTATGGCTGCGTCAAGTTCTGCCTGGGAAATGTCGTTTAGGACAACACGGGCGCCCGCCTGGACATATCCTTTAGCGAAGCTGAATCCCAGTCCCCGGCCACCGCCTGTAATCAAAATAATTTTTCCTGTCAGATCAAATAAATTGTTCATGTTTTCTACTCCTTTAAAAAATTAGTCAGATTAAGTGTGCCTGCTTGTAGGCGTGCTTTTGAGCAAATGATCAAAAGTTAATCAACAATTATGCTGCAGGTCTTCTATTCATAATAATCATAGCATTAGTTGGCAGAATTCGCGAAATAAATCTCTTTTGGTTAAGTAGGCTCATACATCATTTGACTTTCAAAGTATATTGTGAAATTGCTCAAATGAATTAGGCGATATTAGTGATAATAAACAAATGCTTATGGGAAATTGGCTTGTATATACAGCGATCTGTTGTTTAAAGTGTTGCAAATCTTTTAACGAACAATTAATATGTTTGTGTGTTGCGCAGCATCATGATATCGGTCGTTGATGTTGGACAACACATACTCATCAGTTGCTAGAACGACACAATTATTTGAATACGCTCTGAATCTGATCAGAAATCCATCATCGTAAAGTGAATTCAGCAACTCTGCAAGTGTCAAAAAAACAAAAATCAAAATGCAAGCTCTGGACAAATAATTGTTCCAGACACAAAAGGAGAAGGAAATGTCTATTAAAAAAGTTGTCTCAATCATTTGCTTGCTCATTGTTGCCGCCATGTTGTTTGGCTGCGGCAGCACCGCAACCACCACAGCAGGCACCACAGCAGGCACAACCGCTGGAACAGCTGGCGGTACCACAACCGCAGCTCAGAGTGGCACCAAAACTGTAAAAATTGGTGTCTATGGTTCGGTGACAGGTGTAAACTCTGAATCCGGCCGTCAGGCTATCCTCGCCGCAGAAGCCGCCCGTGACTACATCAACGAAAACGGCGGTATCAAAGCTCTCGGCGGCGCCAAAGTCGAAAATGTAATTATTGACTCCACCAGTGACGCCACCCAGGCAGCTCTGCCCCTGGAACGCGCCCTTTCTGCCGGCGGCATTGCCGGAATCGCCGGCTCCGGCCAATCCGCGATTATGCTTACCTCTCTCCAGATTCTACAAAAATATAAAGTTTGCGCAGTTACAGGCTCAGCCGCTAACGGCACCATCACCCAACAGGGCTGCGAGTTTGTTGCTCAGCCTGCTGCTATCGCCGCCACCTTTGCCAAACAGCAAATGGAATTTCTTAAATATCTGGCTCAAAAACTGGGCAAACCGGTTACAGAACTGAAAACAGGTATCATTTATGAAAACTCCGCCTGGGGCGAAGACAACGCCAAAGCCAACCGTACAATTCTTAAAGAAGCCGGTATGGAAATCGCTGTTGACGAAAACTACGCTGCTAACAACCTGACTGACGCCAGCCCGATCGTTACCAAGCTGAAAAATGCTAATGTTGACGTTATTTTCCCAAGCAGCTATGCCAATGACACCAAACTGATCATGACCGCCATGAACGCCATGCAGTACAAACCTATTATCATTGCCGGCGGTTCAGCCTTCACATGGCCTTCACTGCTTAAAGACCTCGGCGACGACGTTAACGGCATCTGCTCAGCTGACGGCTGGGTATGGGATTGCAAAACAACTCTGGCAAGCGCCGAGTTCACCAAAATCCGTGAAGCCTACGAAGAAAAGAACAAAGAATTCATTCCTGGCCAGGGCGGCCCGACAATTATCAGCTACCTGATGATCTGCGAAGCTATTGAAAATGCCGGGACTGACGATTCTGTCAAAGTCCGCGACGAAATCAAGAAACTGAATGCTGAAAACAGCAAATGGTTCGGCCTGCTTTACAACGGCAAGGGTGAATTTGACGAAAACGGCTTCAATAAAAACGGCTCTCCGATCATTCTGCAGTGGCAAGATAACAAACCCCGCTGCGTGTTCCCGCTGGATGCCGCTTCTTCAGAACTCTTGAACCCTTTGACCAACAAACCGTTTTAAGAGCTACTGACCTCACCTGACTTCATTGACTAATCTACTGGATGCATAACGGCGAGGAACGGCATCTCAAACGTTCCTCGCTGTTAATTTCTCAAGGAGGGTTGACCCATGGGGCAAACCATTATCAATGGCTTGCTGATCGGCGGTGTTTATGCACTGATTGCCGTTGGCTTGTCTCTGATCCATGGCGTTATGAAAATCGTCAACTTCGCGCAAGGTGATTTTCTCGCTGTGGGCATGTATTTTTCCTATCTTTTGTATCTGCTGTTGCCGGAAGGCTCTCTACCCTATTGGCTGTTAATCCCTGTCGCTGTTTTTATGTATATATTCGGCGCGATTGTTTACCGGACGACTATATCCAAAGTGGTCGGCAAAGGTGACAGTAACTACATTCTACTGACTCTGGGCTTGTCTTACTTAATCCAGAATGTTCTCCAGCTAATTTTCGGGCCAAACTATCTGAGCGTCGAAGTATCTAATGAATTGAAGTATGGCGCGATCACATTTGGCGATGACCTCATTCTGATGACGCCGCGGCTGATCGCCTTTGGCGGCGCCTTAATTTTTGTTTTCCTGGTCAGTTATTTTCTCAGCAGCACCGATATCGGCCGCGCCATGCGTTCTACTTCTGAGGACAGCACAGTGGCAGCGATGCTGGGCGTTAATACCCGCGCTGTGTACACAATGGCTTTTGGCCTTGGTACAGTATTTGCCGGTATTGCCGGCCTCTTACTTACACCTATGTTTTTGGTATCGCCCCAGGTTGGCACCACATTTTCCACTATCGGACTCAGTGCCATAGTTCTGGGCGGGCTCGGCAACTTGCGGGGCGCTATGGTCGGCGGACTTATTATAGGCCTGGTAGAATCGTTAACCACCAACTATGCCTCTCTTGATCTGGCTCCTGTCGCGATCAATAGTGTGCTGATGCTGGTACTGGTATTGAAACCCTACGGATTGTTTGGAAGGAGTGCCAGAAAAGCATGAAAATTGAATCGAATCCTCTGTCTCTCCTGAAAAAGAACTGGATAATTTTTATTTTTATCGCGATCTGCCTACTTATACCGATCGCAGTTAAGACGGACTATGTTATCCGCATCATGATCGAAGTTTTCTTCTTCGGTGCGCTGGGCACAGCCTGGAATATTATCGGCGGCTTCGGCAGACAAACATCCTGGGCTTCATCCTCATTCTTCGCTGTGGGTGCCTATACCGGCATGCTCATGTTCCTTCGTCTGGGCGGTGTGTTGCCCTGGTTCAGTGTTTTTGTCGGCATGGCCATATCGGTCGTAATGGCGATAATTATCGGCTTGCCCTGTTTCCGGATGCGCGGGGTTTACTTCGCCATAGCGACAATTGCCAGCGCTTCCATCGTGCGTCAGCTGCTGCTTTACTTCAAAGAATTCACAGGTGGTTCGCTGGGCCTGGCTTTCAGAGTCCGCACAGGCAACAATTTGTTAACACTGTCATTTGAATCGGAACGGGCTTACTATTACGTAGCCTTTATCTGGATGCTCATTACTGTGTTTGTTACTGTATTAGTCAACCGCTTCAAGCTGGGTTACTACCTTAAAGCTATCCGTGAAGAGGAAGACGCCGCTGAATCGCTAGGTATCCGGGCCAGCCGGGTTAAGCTTACTGCTTTTATTATCAGCGCTATGCTGCTTTCGGCAACCGGAACCCTATACGCCTTTAAAGTTGGTTATATTGACCCAACCCTGGTTGCTTCTCATGACATGTCAATCAGAATTGGCATTACAGCCATTCTCGGCGGCATGGGCACAATCTGGGGCCCGGTAATGGGGGCCTTCCTGGCGGTACCGATGCTCGAAATATCCAACTACTATTTAAGTAACCTCGGTAAAGGCGGTGCCGGCTACGCTCTCTATGGCCTGCTAATAGTTCTTGTTGTCCTGTTCCGGCCCAATGGAATAATTTCGTTCTTTACAGATTGGCGTGACCACCGGGCGAGCCGTAAAAAAGAACTGACGCAAAACGCAGGAAAGGAGAAAGCATGAGTAAGCTGTTAGAAATTATAGATCTCGATAAGTCTTTTGGCGGCATCCATGCCATTAACCACCTGAGCTTTGATGTTAATGAAGGCGAAATCCTCGGCTTGATCGGTCCGAACGGCTCGGGCAAATCAACTTGTATCAACCTGATTACAGGGGTATATATCCAGGACAGCGGTGATATTATTTACCAGGGTGAACATCACCTGAAGAAGCAATCGGTTCCTGATCGTGCATTTCTCGGGTTGGGCCGCACCTTTCAGTCACCAAAGCCCTTCACCAGCCTGACAGTATTTGACAGTGTTTACACGATTGCGATGTTGTATTGCCGGTCAATGAAAGAAGCCAGACAGCGTGCGGAAGAAATCCTGGAGCTGGTAGGCTTTACCGACTTGGCCAACCTCCTTTGCGGCAAGCTGCCGATCGAAAAGCGTAAGTGGCTGGATATGGCGCGAGTGCTGGCGATTAACCCCAAACTATTAATGCTGGATGAATGCCTGGCTGGTCTGACCCCTGCGGAAATGCAGGACTCGATTGCACTGGTTAAGAAAATCAATGAGACAGGCGTCACCGTTTTGTTTATCGAGCATGTTATGTCAGCTGTCACAAAGCTTTGCACCAGGGTTGTGGTGCTTAATGAAGGCAAGCTCCTTTCCGAAGGCGATCCGCAGGTGGTAATGAAGGAAGAAGCCGTGATCAAGGCTTATCTCGGGGAGGACTACAAGAATGTTAAAAATTGAAAACCTGTGTACAGGTTATGACGACCTGCGCGTCATTTTCAATGCCAACCTTGAAGTAAACGAAGGTGAAGTTGTAGCGCTGGTCGGCTCGAATGGCGCTGGCAAAACAACCTTGCTGCGTGTTATTTCAGGAGCTATACCGGTAACAGAAGGAACTGTGACCTGGTTTGGTGAGGATCTGTTAAAAATTCCTGATTATGAACGCGCAAATCTTGGCATTGCCCATATCCCCCAAGGCAGGGGTGTTCTGAGCACAATGACAATCCGCGACAACCTGATCATGGGCGGATACTGCAAACGCACTAAAGCCAAACGGAATGAATTGATCGAAAAGGTATTTGAAACCTTCCCAATTCTGAAGGAGCGCCAGAACCTACTGGCCGGAGCTCTTTCCGGCGGCCAACAGCAGATGCTGGCGATTGGCCGGGCGATGATTATGGAGCCAAAGCTGCTGATTCTTGATGAACCTTCGCTGGGTTTGGCACCGATTATCGTTGATGAAGTGTTCCATATTCTCAAACAAATGAAAGAACAGGGCACCTCGATGCTGATCATCGAGCAAAACCTGATGAAAGCCCTCAGCGTTGCTGATCGCGGCTATGTTATGGAAACAGGACAAATGGTTTTGGAAGGTTCCAGTCAGGAACTTTTGCAGGATCCAATGGTGCTCAAAGCTTATCTTGGCGTTTCCTGACGAATTTTTGCCGCGGTTTTGCCGGGCGCCGGTATAACTGGATTTCCCAAAAGTCAACTGAGATAACAAATCAAAATACTGTTCCGGCTGACGCAGAGCAAATATATTGCTTTGCGTCAGTCTCTTTTTTCACTGAAAGGGCCGGATTCTGATAGAATAGATCCATGGCGCCGTCGACAACTATATCAAGGAGTTATTCATGAAGCAGCCTTATCATTCAAGAATTCTGGCATGGGCTTTAGTGGCCGTATTCATATTCATCAGTACCTTTTCTCTGTCCGCTTGTTCGCAGGATGTGACAACCGGGCCTGGCGATTCCACTACTAATGGGTCAAATACAAATGGCACAAACACAGCCCCTACATCAATTGAAGATGCCCAGGCCAAGCCTGAAACCGCATTTCAGGCATACGCTGAAGCCTGGCAGAAGCTTGATTATCCGGCAATGTACGAGCTGCTTTCAGCAGCCAGCCGCGAACGGATTACCGAGGAAGATTTTATTGCCCGGTATAAGAACATTATGTCTGGCATTGAAGTAAAAAATCTGGAAGTGAAGCCGGGCAAGCTGGTGGCTCTGCCTGACAGCAATACTGCCGACATGGCTTTTAGCGTAGTTTTTGATTTTCTGGCAGGTAAAAAGGAAATTACCGACTACAACCTGCACCTGGTAAAAGAGACCGATGTTGTAAAAGCTGCCTGGCGAATCGACTGGACCGAAACTTTGATCTTCCCGAGGCTGGGGCCAAAAGACAAAGTGCGGGCCAAAGTATTACAGCCTCTGCGTGGTGAAATCCATGATCGGAATGGGTTGCCGCTGGCAGTAAATGGCCAGTTACGGATTATCGGTCTGGTCCCGCGTTCTTTCACGCCGGAAAAGGCAACATCTATACCCAAAATGGCGGAAATGCTTGGCATAGCCGCGTCACGCATTGAAAAGGCTTTGTCGTCGGCGGGTAGTCCCGACTGGTTCATTCCCATTGTGACATTACCGGCGGATAAAGGCGATCTCTCGGCTCAGCTTACCGCGTTGCCCGGTGTTCAGTATCAGAATACAGACGGCAGGATTTACCCGGCAGGAATAGCTGCCGGTCTGCTCACTGGATATATTGGACCAATTACAGCAGAAGAGCTGCAGAAGAATTCTGATCAGGGCTATACTGCTACTGACAAAATCGGTAAGCTTGGCTTGGAACTGGCGCTGGAACAGCGTTTGCGCGGAAAGCGCGGCGGCGAGATCACTATTATTGACGGTGAAACTAATCAAACGACTTCAATTGTGGCGCGTCAGGAACCGGTTAACGGTGAAGCTATCCGTCTTTCCATTGATCTGAACGCTCAGAACAGTTTATACCAAGAGTTGGGAGCCGATGCCGGCGCAGCCGCCGCGATTGCCCCCAAAACCGGGGAGATACTGGCATTGGTAAGTACACCATCTTTTGATCCCAATCATTACCAGACCTATATACCCGATGCTGTTAGAGCTGAATGGAATAATGCCGCTAAGAGTCCTTTCCTGGCCCGCTTCCGTTCCGGCTATTCACCCGGCTCAACTTTTAAGCTGGTTACATCGGCAATTGGCCTGAAAACAGGAACACTGAACCCTGAAGAGGCCCTGCCGATCAGCGGCTTATACTGGCAGCCAAGCAACAGTTGGGGCAGCTACAAGGTTACCCGCGTTAAGGACATTGGCCGGCCGGTTAATCTGAAGGACGCACTTGTTTATTCCGATAATATTTATTTTGCCCAGCAGGCTTTAAGGACAGGCGCTGAAGCCTACACAAAAGGCGCTGCTGATTTTGGTATCGGTGAGGCTTTGCCGTTGGAATTCCCTTTCTACCGTTCTCAGCTCGCCAACCAGGGTTTGGGCTCTGAGATTTTGCTTGCTGACACAGGTTACGGTCAGGGCGAAGTATTGATCAGCCCGTTGCAGATGGCCATGATATATGGCGCTTTGGGCACAAACGGCGATATTATGAAGCCTGTACTCGAAATTAAGGGTGAGTTTGCGCCTGAGGTTTGGAAAAGTCAGGCTATAGCCGCCAAGGATGTAGGTATGCTGACAGAATACTTGCGACTGGCTGTTGAAAGTTCAGCTGGCACGGGGTACACAAGCCCCGGAGCTAAAGTCTCAATGCTGGGAAAAACCGGAACAGCTGAACTCAAAAAGAGTGCAACCGATACCTCGGCACAGGAAAACGGCTGGTTTATCGCGATGAACGTCAATGAGCCGCGTTTGGCGATCGCGATGCTGGTTGAGGACGTTAAAGGACGAGGCGGCAGTCATTATGTCGTACCTAAGGTCAAGAACGCCATGGATGCTTTGCTTGGCTGACATTGCCAGTATGTAAGCAAAGCCAGGACATTATAAGGGAGATCATAAATGGGCGGTATTTTTGGTGTTGTATCCAACGAAGACTGCGTACTCGAAGTTTTTTTCGGCACGGATTATCACTCTCATCTTGGTGCTCGGCGCGGCGGCATGGCTTTTTACGGGCCTGAAGGCTTTAACCGGGCCATTCACAATATTGAAAACACGCCTTTCCGCACCAAGTTTGAATCTGAAGCTGCGTACATGAAGGGAAATATTGGCATTGGTTGTATTTCCGACACTGAACCGCAGCCGCTGCTGGTGCGCTCACATCTTGGCAGCTATGCGATCACGACAGTTGGCCGGATCAACAACATCGACGAACTGACGGAAACCGCTCTCGCCGGTTCCAATGTTCATTTTCTGGAGCTCTCCGGCGGAGTAGTTAATCCTACAGAAGTTGCCGCTGCGCTGATCAATACCTGCGATACCCTGGAAGAAGGTATTCGCCATGCCCAGGACATGATTAAAGGCTCGCTTACACTCCTGGTGATGAACCGAGAGGGGATATACGCGGCGCGTGACCGCTACGGCCGTACCCCGCTGGTCATTGGCAGCAAAGAGGGCAGTTACTGCGCTTCTTTCGAATCCTTTGCTTATCTTAACCTTGGCTTTGAGCATGAACGAGAACTGGGGCCGGGCGAAATTGTTTACCTTACCCGCGACGGAATTGAAGTAATGACGCCGCCTTTCGATAAGCTAAGTATCTGCGGTTTCCTGTGGATTTATTTCGGCTACCCGACTTCGAATTACGAAGGTATGAATGTTGAACTGGTGCGAATGCGCTGCGGCGCCAACATGGCTGACCGCGACCATGAAGTTAAGGCTGACTTGGTGGCAGGAGTGCCTGATTCAGGCATAGCTCATGCTATCGGTTACGCAAATCGTTCAGGAATTCCATTTGCCCGGCCGTTTATCAAGTACACACCAACCTGGCCGCGCTCATTTCTGCCCAATGAACAGCGTTTACGCAATTTGATCGCGCGGATGAAAATCATTTCAGTAGATGCGCTGATTCGTGGCAAAAGTCTGTTGTTGATTGATGATTCAATTGTGCGTGGTACCCAGCTGCGCGAAACAACCGAATTTCTCTATCACAGCGGTGCCAAGGAAGTGCATGTACGGCCTGCCTGCCCGCCTTTGCTATATGGCTGCCCCTATTTGAATTTTTCCCGCTCTACTTCAGACCTCGACTTAATTACGCGACGCATAATCCAGCAGAGGGAGGGTGATAACCCCAGTGCGGCGACTTTGACCGATTATGCTGATCCGGATAGCAAAAATTACCGCGAAATGCTCGCGGAGATTCGTAATAAGCTGAAATTCACATCACTTAGCTATAATCGCATGGATGATATGCTGGATGCGATCGGTATAGATCCAAATAAAGTATGCACATACTGTTGGAACGGCAAAGGCTAAGCAGCATTGCATACTACTTTAAATAACATTTTGCTTCAAGATTCAAAAATCCGTTCATCTATTAACAAAACAATTTTCGGGAGGTGCTTGAAATGATTCCCACACCACATATCGAAGCGAGCAGGCCAGATCAGATTGCGCCCTCAATTCTGTTGCCAGGCGATCCATTGCGCGCCCGTTTTATTGCTGAAAACTTTCTCGGCGATGTCGAACAATTCAACAGTATTCGTAATATGCTCGGTTACACCGGCAATTACGCAGGTAAAAAGCTATCGGTAATGGGCACCGGTATGGGGATGCCCTCAATTGCGCTTTATACTTACGAGTTGATTCACTTTTATGGGGTTAAAAACCTGATCCGAATCGGCTCCTGTGGCGCTATGCAACCTGATGTTCAGTTGAATGACATCCTGGCTGCCATGTCAACATGCACGGACTCAGCCTATGCGCGGCAGTTTAATTTGCCGGGCGACTATGCTCCGACAGCCTCCTGGAAACTACTGCGACAGGCTGCTTTGACTGCGGATCGAAAGGGAATGAATCTCAAGGTCGGCAGTGTTGTGACCTCGGATACTTTTTACGATGCTGATCCTGAAACCTGGAAAAAATGGGCTGCCATGGGTGTTTTAGCAGTTGAAATGGAAGCGGCGGCTCTTTACATGAATGCTGCTTTCGCAAAAGTGGATGCCTTGGCACTGTTTACTGTTTCCGATTCCATGGTCAGTAAGGCTGTGTTGACGGCGGAAGAACGCCAAACTGCTTTTGCCGAGATGATTGAGCTGGCTCTTGAGCTGGTGACTGACTTGCCGGAGTGAATCGATAGGCAATAGACCCGACATTAAAAATATTGTAAGCACTAAAAATATAGTAATTCAGACCTGTTATAGTGAGAGGTTTCTATACAGGAGAAGGTGTAACTAATGGACGTAACTAAGGAAAAGAAGAATATCTGCGTAATTTTCGGCGGGCAATCATCAGAACATGATGTCTCACTGGTTTCGGCGACATTTGTTATGACGCATGTTGATCCGGAAATGTTTAACCTTTATCCGGTCGGTATCACCAGGGACGGCCGCTGGTTCCTTTACAGCGGGCCGATTGAAAAAGTTAAAGACGGCACTTGGCAGGATGCTTCCTTTTGCCAGAAGGCGTTTATTGTACCGGACACATCGGTTCACGGGCTGATCGTATTGACCGGCTCACCTGATCGCCCTGTGGAGCAGATCAGGCTCGATGCCGCATTCCCTGTACTGCATGGGCGTAACGGTGAAGATGGGACGGTTCAGGGTCTTTTTGAACTTGCTGCCATTCCTTATGTTGGCTGCGGAGTGGCTGCAAGTGCCAATGCTATGGACAAAGTGTTCTCGCGCACAATTTTTGACGCTGCCGGCATCCCACAAGCCCGTTGGCTCTGGAGCCGCTCCGCAGACTATCAACGTGATCCGTCAGCTGTGATCAGCAAGATCGAGCAGAAGTTCACTTATCCTGTTTTTGTTAAGCCGGCCAACGCGGGGTCATCAGTCGGTGTTTCCAAAGCCAAAAACCGTGAAGCGCTGGACTCAGCATTAACACAGGCGTTTGAACACGACAGTAAAGCGGTGATTGAAGAATTTATCGATGGCCGTGAAATCGAAATAGCGGTGTTGGGCGGAAACCCGCCAATAGTTTCAAGCTGTGGGGAAATTTTCCCGGCCAATGAGTTTTACGATTACGAAGCCAAGTATCATAACGCTGCTTCCCGCAGTGTTTTACCTGCGGAAATCAGTGATGAACAATATGCTGAAATTAAAGAATATGCCCTGCGCACTTTTGCCGCGATCGATGGTGCAGGCCTTTCGCGGATAGATTTCTTTATCAGCCGAAAAGACGGCCGCGTGTTGCTCAATGAAATTAACACTCTGCCGGGGTTTACTGCAATCAGCATGTATCCAAAACTCATGGAACATGCAGGCCTGGCTCCGACAGAGCTGGTAACCCGCCTGATCGAACTGGCATTGAAATAAAAATACAGTTTACGTTGAATTAATGGATCAATTGACACTAAACAAAGACATTCGACACTGCAAAAAGACATTCAACAAAAAAATAAAGACAGGCGACACAAATAAAGACGGTTAAGAACTAAGAAAATCCGCTGGGCTTTGTCAAAGTGACTCTGCCCAGCGGATTTTTAAGTTGTCATGTGTTTAACAATTCACAAATGTGTTATGCGATTAACGCTTCTTTAAGCTTATCTGCCACGCAGATAGCGGCGGCGGAACAGGATCGCGACAACGCCGGAGGCCAGCAGGAGCAATCCTGCCAGTGTACCGTTGTTACCGCTTTCACCAGTTTGCGGCGGAGGCGTAAGGATGTTTACAGTTGCGTCGTCTTCGGCCTCGAAAGGAATTTCAGGATAGTTGGGGGATACCGGTTTAACAACGCCTTTTACTGTGGCGATATTTTCGATTATGTCACCTTCATCAGCCGCAACAGCGGTGTAGAGGTAACGGAATGTGAGAGTGGTGTCGGCAGGTACTGTGCCAATGTCGAGCATGGCGCCTCCCATTCCATCATCCACCCAGGTCAGTTCAGTATTGTCGTTGACTCGCAATACCTTTGTTCCGATCATAGCCTTACTGTCATACAGTTTCGCATCGGAGATATCCGCGGTCAGGGAGAGGTTGGTTACTGTTACTTCAAATTCGAAGACATCGCCGACATAGCCGGTTACCATGTCTGCCAGGACGC
>CAYPHB010000046.1:9420-13003 GCA_964410445.1 uncultured Oscillospiraceae bacterium | reverse complement strand
CTCAGCGGTGCGCGGAATAGCGAAAGCATAAAGCAGGATGAACAAAACCAGGAGAATCAGGAATAACGCATAAAAAACAGCCCAACTGTATGCGCGGCTGAAAAAGCCGTGCCTGCGTTTGGGCTGTTTTTGCACTATATTGGTTTTAACAGCCGTTGAATCTTTCACAAAACGGCCTCGCAGCAAAAGGCTTTAATCTGCTTTAAAGCGCTGAACCAAATCGTAAGCCTGTTTCATCAAGGCTGTGCTGTCGGACATGGCAACAACTAACTGATACCCGCGATCAAAGAGCTCTTTGGCTTGGTCGTAGCCGCCGGCAATGGTGCCGAGGAATTTACCGCTGCCGAGTACTTTCTTTTCAATACCGCGAATTACCTGCTGTACATCAGGATGACCGGGGTTACCAAGGTAACCAAGTGAAGTAGCCAAGTCCATCGGGCCAATGAAAATTCCGTCAACGCCTTTAACTTTCAGGATCTCGTCCAGATTGTCAACGCTTTCCTGAGTTTCAAGGGCTATATAGAGCAAAAGTTCTTCGTTGGCGCGGGTAATATAGTTCTGCACGCTCATGCCGTAGCCGGAGGCACGGGGGCTGCCGGCGATGCCGCGGATGCCTTCAGGAGCGTAGCGCATTGCGCGCACAGCAGCTTCAGCTTCTGCCGCTGTATTGACATAAGGTACGTGAACGCCCATAGCACCGGTATCGAGTGTGCGTTTGATCGTTACAAAATCGTTCCACGGTACGCGGACAATCGGTACTGCCGGATAACGGCCCATAGCCTGGATTTGGGACATCAGAACCATAAAATCACCAGGTGCATGTTCCATATCAATCAACAGAAAATCAAAACCCGCGCGAGCCAGAATCTCCGTAGACATAGGACTGCAAAGCTGCACCCACGAACCCAGGAGTTTTTCTCCATTTAGTAAACGCTGTTTTACAGGATTTTCGAATTGTGTTCCAATTGGCAACATATTAATGACCACCCTTCTTTCGTCTGCATACCAGCAGCAATCGGATCGTCCCGGTTAGCTGGCATCTGGTATACCATGATTCTAAATATATCACTCCCGCGTCGGCAGGTAAATGAATTAGATCATAAGGGTAAGTATATTCTGAATTCAGAGCCTTTGCCAAGACCTTCGCTGGCAGCACTTACCCTGCCGCCATGTAATTCGATCATACCTTTGACAATTGAAAGGCCAAGGCCCAAGCCGCCTTTCTGACGGTCAAGCGTACTATCGATTTGAGTAAATGGTTCAAACAAACTGTCCAGATCTTCAGGCGTAATCCCGATACCGTTATCGCGTATCGCTATCACTGCCTCCTTGCCTTCTCTGAACAGTGAAACCCAGGTTGTATCACCATCGTTGCAAAACTTACTGGCATTATGCAGCAAATTGCTGATACTCTGTGAAACTCTGACAGGGTCACCATCTACGGAAATATCTGCAGAAATATCTGCAACCAAGTTGATGCCTTTCGCATCAAACAGCGGACGTTGTGCTTCCACTGCCAAAATAACCAGTTCGCTTAGGTCAAATCGCTCAATTTGCAAGTTGGCTTTATTGCGCATGATCCGGGTGACATCGAGCAAATCGTCAACCAGGCGGTTCAGTTGCTCTGCCTGCCGTTTAATTATTTCGATAGCACGCTCTTTCTTTTGCGCGCTGGGGGCCAGCTCATAGACTGACAACCCGGCGATAATTGCCGCGAGTGGATTACGCAACTCATGCGACAAAGCATTGATGAATTCATTTTTACTCTGATCAGCCTGTCGCAGGTTCTCATTGCGGGCTTCAAGCTCCAGCGTTCGCTCTCGCACAGTATCTTCAAGATTATTAACCAGGTCGTCAAGAGTATCAGCCAAATGATTATAAGCCGCGGCAATCTTACCGATTTCATCCTGTCGCACAATTTCAACCCGCTGGGTGAAATCGCCCTGCGCGAACTTTTCGGTAGCTTCTATTAAACTGCCAATCGGTTTCAGGTAGCGGTTCGTCACACTGTAGTAAATAATAAACGCGATCAGACAGACCAGTGCCGTGAGCAACAGAGCTATGGTGATAGTGTTATTAATTCCAGCCATAAACAGATTCTGAGGAATAGCGGTGATTACCAGCCAATCAATCCCGTTTTTCTTGTAGTCTGTTAATTGAAAATAATATTCGTCATCGGCGCCGGGCAGATGAAATTGATGCTGGCCTTCTTCCTGATAACGCTGAAAAGCTGTAGCCAAAAAAGTGTTGCCTGTTGCTTTGAGCGTGAGACGATTTACTTCACCGCCATTAGTCTTTGTGTAGTTGGGCGAGCCGAAAGAATTGGCAACCAACTTACTACTGCCGCGCTCCACGATAACCGCCAGGCCGCCATGTGCTGCGACCTGATTCTGTAGATGAGTGTCGATGCGGGAAAGAATTATATGAGAGCCAAAAACTCCGCTAATCTGCCCGTCAATATATATTGGAGTCGAAACTGACAAGGCGAGGTCTTCCATCACGAAGTGCTTATAAATTGAAGAAAATACCGACTGACCGCTTTTAACTGCTGCTGTGTACCAATCGCGTGTTCGAGGGTCAAACTGACCGGCATCCATAACGAATGCATCGGCAGTCAGTTCTGGCGTAATGGAATAGTACCAGGAATGTCCGCCAGTAGAGGCGTCGTTGAGCATGATCTGAATTTCGTCATTAAAAGTACGTCGTGCGCCATAGTATTCACCATTGGTTGAACCGTAGCTGATGCTGTATATTTCTGGAGCCATTGACTCCAGCAAACTAACAAAATACTTCTCTCGTTCGGTCTTGTTATCCAGGTCGACCACAAGGTTTTCCAGCAGGCTGCGATTGGCAGCATTCAGCCGTTGTGGTGCAGCAACAAAATTATCTATTTGACTGAAAATCTGGCTGTTGGTGCTCGCTGCAAGACTCATTACATTTTGTTCAGCTGAATTCAGCCAATTGGAGAAAAGCACATAATCTGTAAATCCTACCGCAGCAAGCAGGAGTAAAACAAAAATCAGGATGTTCATTTTCCGGAACGACAGTGGTTTTCGCTTAAGTGTCAATTTCATGTTTGCTTCCTTATTGATTCCACCAGAACAAAGTTAGTTTACGATATATTAACGGAAATGAAAACATTAACCGAGAAATGGCTTTGCCGCCTTTTTATGCTGTTTTCGACTAATGAACAGTTTAAAAGCCGAGGAAAATATGGTAGTCTTGGTGATGTGTGCTGCAAACTGGATTGTACATATTGCTTGAATGAATTAACGCACAGAAATCTTCTGTCGATGTTAGCCAAAATAGGAGAATTTGCCATGTCTTTTAGGTCCCAATCTCACTTTACCGCGAAACAAAGATCTTCTTTTGCTTTTAATCAAGAAAACTCAGACAAGTTAATGCCCAATGCGTTTTTTCATACAATTAATACAAAGTACTGGCGGCGCCGGGCAGCATCAGTAATCGTAGCAGGCATGTTAGGTTTTAGCTTGCTGCTTGCAAGCTGCGGCACTCCTGCGGATTCCACCACAGCAGGAACCACTACTGCGGGGACAGGCACCAGCCAAAGTTCAGCCTCGGG
>CAYPHB010000046.1:0-9320 GCA_964410445.1 uncultured Oscillospiraceae bacterium | reverse complement strand
CTGCCAGGTAATGAGCTTGTGGAGTCCTATTTTGGACCACTGCCTGAAGCCAAGCAGGTAGTTCCGGTCCGGCACATTGAAGCAAAAGCTTTATACCTGGGAGCTGGAGCGCAGATTGATGCCGCTCTGAACATTGCCAGAAACAGTGAAGTAAACTCTGTAGTAATTGATCTGAAAGAATCAGACGGTGTCAAATACGCCTCCAAAGTTCCTCTGGCAGTTTCCAGCGGCGTGGTTAAGCCCGCTTTTAACCTTACTAACGTTATTAAACGCTTCCACGATGAGAATGTAAAAGTAATCGGGCGCATTGTCTGTTTTAAAGATCCACTCCTGGCAGAAGCCAGGCCCGACTTAACCATAAAGGACTCCGCAGGTAAGCAACTGCTGTTTTCACTTGAAGGCAAAAAACCTTTTGTCAGCCCCTATAACCAAACGGTATGGCAATACAATGTCGATATCGCACTTGAAGCGATCGCCATGGGTGTTGACGAAATCCAATTCGATTACATCCGCTTCCCCACCGGCGGTACTACTTCCGGCACAAAACCATACTTCGGGGCGGAGGGTGAAGTGCCTACCAGAGTAGAAGCGATTAACCGTTTCCTGCAGTTTGCGCGTGTAAAAATTCAGGATGAAACCGGAACCCCTCTGGGTGCGGACGTTTTTGCTGCCATAATCCTCAGCAAACGTGACGGCGAAATTGTTGGCCAGGATTGGGCTCAGCTTGGCCTGACCGGAATAGATAACGTCAGCCCGATGGCTTACCCCTCCCACTTTGCTAATAGCTCGAAAGGCCACTACACCGGTAATGGCGTCGGTTCAAAAATTAACGGGGTGCATTTCGAGAAGCCTGACCTTAAACCTTATGAGGTTATGTACAATACCTTAATGTATGGCAAACCAGCTGTGGAAAAACCAGGTTATATTTCGACAGTCCGCCCTTACTTGCAAGCTTTCACCGCAGGGTATCTGCCTAAAGGCTACTACATGACCTATGACGCCGCCGCGATCAGCGCGCAAATCAAAGCAATTGAAGATGCAGGTTTTAAGGAATGGATCTGCTGGAACCCGCGGGCACAGTATCCGGCTGACGCATTTAAATAAAGCAATCACCAGCCGGTCAGTCGCTCGGACAAAGGTAACAGGATGAACATTGATTTAGAGATAGCAGCAAGCAAGGAAAACAAGCCACACCGTTTTAGGTTACCAGGAGAAAACAAGTTGAATAATAAAAAACATAAAGCAGGCTCAATATTTGTTAATCGAATTATTTTGTTAGTTATTACTTTGTCGTTGGTGTTTGCGGCGGCAGGTGTTGTGGTTGGATGTAGGTCGAGAGCAACGTCAACAAATGCGGTTGATTCTACCACGGCGGGGTCTTCTGCAGCGAACACAACTACGACTAAGTCCACGGCTGCGGCTACGACCACTAGAGCGACGCCGACTACGGTGGCGACAACCGTTCCAACAACGACCGCCACAACAGTGGCGGCTGAACTGCCGCCAAGCAGTGAGAACCCTGTGATTGCGCTGACTTTTGATGATGGCCCTTCCCTGCGCGACACCGGAACGTTATTGGATTTACTGAAAGCTGAAGATATTAAGGCGACTTTTTTTGTGCTGGGAAATCAAATTGCCGCCGGGCGGGAATCGTTTGTGAAACGTGCTTTTGCTGAAGGGCACGAGATTGGCAATCACACTTATTCGCATAAGACTGTAAAAAAACTGAGTGCCGGTGAGGTGCGTAAGGAATTCAGTCAGGCTAATGACCTGATCGAAGGTATTACCGGTGTAAAACCAGTTATTGCGCGGCCACCTACAGGTGCCTATGACGACACTACCATAGCAGTCAGTAAGGAATTGGGCATGACTCTGGTGAACTGGTCGTATCAGAGTTGTCCGGAGGACTGGAACCACAGAGGAGAACCGGATTATATCGCTGATTTTGTCATTGAGAAAGCTCGCAATGGACACATTGTGCTTCTGCATGATACTAACAGCACTACAGTTGAAGCAATGCCCAAAATGATCAAAGGTCTTAAAGAAAAGGGCTTCCGCTTTATGACTGTCAGCGAGCTTTTAGCTTACGGCGGTGAAGGCGAGCCATCAAAGGATAAGGTATACTTCCAATACAGCGCAAAGAAATAACTGCGTAGTAAATCACCACGCAGCTCAGGTCAAGATCAAACTGCTTAAGTTAAAGCCGGGTCAGCAAACGCGAACCCGGCTTTTAAATTCATTCAAATGGGTCCGGTTGGTCGTCAGGCTCAGCAACAAGTAAATCCTGGCAGTTATCGCAGCGCGAAAGCATTTTGTGGGCATACGAACAGCGGGCTGAAATTTTTCTGTTATCTCTACGGGCCAGGTCGACAACTTTGTCAACCAGCTTGCGGCCTATCCCCTGCCCTTGCAGCACATCAGACACATAAGTTCTTTCGATC
This sequence comes from uncultured Oscillospiraceae bacterium, assembly GCA_964410445.1. Classification (GTDB taxonomy): domain Bacteria; phylum Bacillota; class Clostridia; order Saccharofermentanales; family UBA5734; genus JAXGXQ01. The sequence goes on along the minus strand of CAYPHB010000046.1, from coordinate 6,879 downwards.
ACAAAACGATTATCGCTGGTTGGCGTGTAAATTATTTCTGCGATAGTATTTTCCGGACTGTCACCGATATAAAACTTATTTTCTCCCTGTTTAATTGTATTCATAGCAATCTACCTCCCAGCTCAATGTTACCACATCAAATATCCTGTTGCTCATTTGTTGTCTTGCACAGACGAGGTTAAGGCGAGGTTAAGAGCAGCGAGGGTAAGGCGCAGGCTGACGCAGAGCGGATTTATCTGTATTATTATTAATAACTTTGCTATTCAACAGCTTAGAATCAACAAAAACAAAACAAAAGCTTAGATTCAACAGAACCAAGCTTTTCACCTTTTGAAAAAATTCGGATGTTTAGAGGGGATCCATATGTATCGTAAATTAGCAAATCTGATTGTGTACCGAAATATCGCGCCCAATAGTATTTTGTTTTGTCTGGCAGAACGGATCCGCGAATTCGACAGTGGCACTTATGTTAAGGAAAACCTGACTGCCGCTATTTATAGCCAGATTCATCGTTTGCTTGATGTGGCCACAATATATGGATTCGACAAAAATTTGTGGCATAACTACCTTGCCTATTTACTGGCAACAACCGAAAATCCTTTCAGCCTCTCGTGTGAAAAGACAGGCGCCCGTGACGGCAGCGTAAACCAACTGGTAAGCAATGATTTCCGAATTTTCAAAGAATTGTTTGACTACGACTTCAACTCACTGGAACAAGCTCTTGAGATTAATTGCTTTTCGATTATAAGTAACTACCGGGCATTACCCAAGGAACAAAAAAAATACAATCATAATGTCAGTCAGCAGGTGCGGGTGCTCAGCGACGCTTTAGCTGCAGCTGAGGGAGCCGAGGAAGTTTTCAGGGTGGTAACCGCTTTTTACCGGAATCATGGCGTTGGCATGTTCGGCCTGAACAAAGTTTTCCGGATTCGCCAACCTGCTGACAAGCTTGAGCTTGAGCCGATCACAAATATTGTTGAAGTAAGGTTAAGTGACCTGATCGGCTACGAAACACAAAAACAGATGTTGCGGGAAAATACCGAAGCTTTTCTGCAGGGGCATCGGGCTAATAACCTTTTACTTTACGGAGACAGCGGTACCGGTAAGTCAACCTGTATCAAAGCGATTCTTAATGAATACCACAGCAGCGGTTTGCGGATTATTGAATTCTATAAGCACCAGATGCAGGATCTGGCCACAGTAATTTCCCTGATCAAGAACCGCAACTACCGCTTTATAATTTTTATGGACGATCTTTCTTTCGAGGATTTTGAAACAGAATACAAGTACCTGAAAGCCGTCATCGAAGGCGGGCTGGAGATAACCCCGGATAATGTGCTGATATATGCTACATCCAACCGGCGCCACTTGATCAGGGAAACCTGGTCTGACCGTAGCGACACAACCCGCGATGGTGACGATATTCACCACTCCGATACAGCGGAAGAAAAAATGTCGCTTGTTAACCGCTTTGGCGTCACCATCCGTTTTGGTAAACCGAATCAACAGGAGTATCTTGAAATTGTCAAAGGCATCGCCCGCCGATACCCTGAAATTATACTGCCGGAAAATATTTTGGTGGAAGAAGCGCGCAAATGGGGTATGTGGCACGGCAATATATCTGGCAGACGTGCTCAGCAGTTTATCAACCACCTCCTGGGGAAAATGGATGATTCCGAATGAAGCCTTAAATCCGTAACATCGTGCGATTGACCGAACCAGCAGGGCCATGCTACGGTTAAAGTAATATAAATCTTTTGTTAACCGAAAGGAGTGGTTTTATGCCAGTACGTGAATCAACTGCTGTGTGGAATGGAAGCCTCGATGAAGGCAAGGGAACAATGCGTCTTGCTTCCGGTGCTTATGAAGGTGAATTCTCTAAATATTCCCGTTTTGAGGATGCTCCAGGCACTAACCCGGAAGAATTGCTCGGCGCGGCCCATGCAGGTTGCTTTTCCCAGTTTTTGGCCGCGATCCTGACCGACGCAGGCCATACACCAACTCGTATTTCGACTTCAGCCAAGGTTCATCTGGCTCCGGGCCCCAAAATCAAACTGATTGAACTAACAACAGTTGGTGAAGTGCCCGGTGTTGATGCCGCAACCTTCCTTGAGTTTGCCGATAAAGCCAAAACCGGCTGCCCTGTATCTCAGGCGCTGGCGTCAGTTGAGATGCATCTTAGCGCAAAACTCAAATAAGCTGTTTGCTGACTTCAGGAAAACAGCAGATAGCTAAAAAAATAGGAATTAGTTAAAGCAAAGCCACCCCAGCTATACATGTGGGTGGCTTTGCTTATTTTTAGCAGGTAGCCATTTAAGAATAAAAAACAACTGATTCGAATAATTCAACCGATTCGCAAAACTCAGTGATTCGAAGAACTCACCTACTCGAATAATTCGGCTGCGGTTTTGAGCGTATCGATAACTGGTATATGCTGCGGGCAGACTTCTTCGCATTTGCCACATTCAATACAGGCTGAAGCTTTGTTGCCCCAGCGGGTTTCAAAATTATAATTGCCTTTGGCTAAATCGAAGGTGTTGAATACCAGATTCCTGTTCATCGCTTTGAATATCTGGTAAATCGGGATACCAGACGGGCAATTGTTGATGCAATAGCCGCAAGCCGTACAGGGAATGCTGGGCATTTCCTGCAATGCCTGTTGTACCTGCGCTAATGCTGTTCTTTCCGGATCTGTCAGCGGCTGGAAATCTTTCATGTACGACAAATTATCTTCCATCTGCTCAATATTTGACATACCACTGAGCACTGTAATTATGTTATCGAGTGAAGCGGCAAAACGTATCGCCCAAGAAGCGGTTGATAATTCCGGATTAGCAGTTTTTAGAACCTGTTCCAAATGGGGCGGCAGATCAGCCAGGTTTCCGCCCTTAATTGGTTCCATAATTATAACTGGTTTGCCATGTTTGCAGGCCACTTCGTGGCATTTGCGCGATTCTATTGCAGCATGTTCCCAGTCCGCGTAATTAATCTGAAGCTGGACAAATTCTGTTTCGGGATGTCGTGTCAGCAGTTCATCCAGGCGTTCTGCTTTATCGTGAAACGAAAAACCAATATGCCGCACCAGGCCTTTTTCTTTTTGTTCGCGGACAAAATTCCATAAGTCGTAGTCATAGAATTTTTGAATGCGTGCGTCACCAAGGTTATGCAACAGATAAAAGTCAAAATACCCTGCCCCGGTGCGCTCAAGCGAGGTTTGGAACATAGCCCTGGCTTCAGCGGCTGAGTTTGCTTCCCAGGCGGGCAGCTTTGTTGCCAGCTGATAGGACTCTCGAGGATAACGTTCTACAAGGGCTTGCCGGGCAGCAATTTCTGATTTCCCCTCGTTATAGCCAAAAGCAGTATCAAAATAGGTAAATCCGGCAGCCATGAAACGATCAACCATTTCCTTTACCTGCTCGATATCGATTTCCCCATTATTTTGGGGCAGGCGCATTAAGCCAAACCCCAGTTTTGGAATATTTTCACCCAGATATGTCATTTATTACCTCCATAGCGGCAGCAGCAGGCCAATCAAGCCGCCGCCTAAAATTAACCAAGTTGAGTTTACTTTATAACGAATAAGCAAGAAAGCACTGACAATTGCAATAATTGCGGCAGGTACCGACACCAGCGCTTCCCTGCCCAGCTGAACTGTAACTGCAGCCATCAAAGCTACTGAGCCGGCGTTAAGACCATCAAGGACATGTGATAATGTTTTTGAGGCGCGAAGCCGTTCCAGCAGAGGATTTAGGATCAGCACCAACAAAAATGAGGGCAGGAAAATTCCGATAGTAGAAACAATAGCCCCGGGGAAACCGTGGATTACGTATCCCACAAAAGTAGCGGTTGTGAATACCGGCCCCGGGGTAAACTGGCCGACTGCGACCGCGTCTATCAGCTGCTGGCTGGTAAGAACCCCAAAGCGTTCAACAAATTCTGTCCGCAAAAACGCGATTAACACATAACCGCTGCCATAAAGCACAGCGCCAATTTTCAGAAAAACCAAAAACAGCATGCCAAGCGATAATGGTTCAAACGCGTGCAGTCGCGTCTTTGGCGCCGGTTTATCAGGCCGCCGGAGCAAACGGATTACCAGCAGCAGGGCGCCCGATGCCAGCAAAAGCGGAATTTCGCTTACTCCCAGCATGTAGGCTGTAAAAGCAGCCGCGGCAATTATGGCGGCATCTGTGTTTTTCAACACGGTTTTCCCTAAGCGATAAACAGCCTGGGCGACTATCGCGATAACAACTGGTTTGATGCCATCGAGCATGTGGCCGACTGAAGGCACGCTGCCGAATTTTTGATAAAGTACAGCAAAAACCAACACAATCAGCATAGCCGGCAAGATAAAGGATACACCCGCCAGCAGCAAGCCAAGCTTGCCACCGTGGGCGTACCCCAGCATTATTGCCATTTCAGTTGAATTGGGACCAGGAATAAGGTTTGTCAGCCCCAGCATATCAACGAATTTTTCTTTGTTAACCCATTTTCGCCGGTTGACGATTTCGTCTTCCATCATGGCAATGTGGGCTGCCGGACCGCCAAAGGCAAATACCCCAAGCCGCAGAAAAACCTTTACGATCTCCTGGTGTACCTTCCCTTTTGAGGCAGCTGGAAGCTGGTTGTCAGATGAAGATTCATTTGCCATAACTTAACTTTTAAGCTGACGATTCTCAGCCATTTCTTTACGCCATTGTTTCAGCTCGTCCAGATTAACTTCGGCGTTTTCGGCTAAAGCTTTGCGGCAGCCGTTAAGGACAGGTAATTCCGCTTCACCCGCCTGGATACAAGCATCTGCCAATTGTTCAGCAATTCCGTGCGGAATCAGAATTACGCCGTGGCGGTCAGCGGCCAGCAAGTCGCCGGGATTCACAGTTACACCGCCGATTTCCACAGGGATACCATGTTCTTCGATATGTACATAGCCATGTGACACCAGCACAGTACTGGCAAAAAAGCCGAAGCCAAGTTCCTCAACCTCGTTAAGGTCGCGTACACCGCCATTTGTGATTGTGCCAACACAACCGAGCGCTTTGTGGCAGGTAGCGTTTACCTCACCCCAGAATGAGCCAACTGGTTGAGGGTCTATATCCTGCAAAACAGCAAGAGACGGACGGGGTGTCGACTGCAGTTTAGCAAAGTAATCCATCCAAAGTTGCGGCTGTTCAGTGGTTGCCGGGGCCGCAGCCGAGATTTTAGCTGTGTAAGCGTAGCCTACCATTGTCTTGCCAAAAGGCAGGATACATTTGATTTCAGGGTTCATCACGCCATCCAGTCGGCTACCGATTTTAAATAGCTCGATGGCATTGGCAATTGTTGGGGTGTCAAACTGCGCGATCTCGGCAATTTGTTCGCTGGTTAGCTGTTTCATTAACTTTCCTCCTGAATTACGGCATTTTGCCAAATTGTTGCTTGGAAAATTGTATACTCGAAATTGCAAAGCGTGCTTTTCAAAGCAAGCACGCTTCCTGTACTCTATTATCCACTATCAGGCAAACATGGGCAAACGCTTAATTTTTTGTTTAGTATTTAACTGAAGATACCGAGCAGTTTACGCAGTTGCGCTTCCTTTTCGCTCCTGCTTCCACCTTGTGCAATACGCTTAATTTATATAATTATTATACATTTTGTTACATTTTTACAGTTATTCCCTCTATTAATTATGCGCCTTGACTATCTATATAGGCATTGTTAAAATATTTTGAAGGCTTTAGTTTGTGAAAGTTTAGCTGGTTACTAAACAAATTTGCCAGTTAATTTATCAGGAGGTAACAAAATGTTTGAATTTAATAATCTCTTTTCTCCCATCAAAATCGGTAGACTTGAACTCAAGAACCGTGGTGTCATGCCTTCAATGGTTACTAATTTTTGCAATGCAGATGGCTCCGTGAATGATCGTTTCATAGCTTATCATGAGGCTCGCGCTAAGGGCGGCGTCGGCATGATTATTATAGAAGCCGCTTATGTTGATTCTCGCGGCAAAGGTTTCAACACACAGGTCAGCATTGACCGTGACGAGCTGATTCCAGGTTTGAAAAAACTAACAGACACAATTCACCAGCAAGGCACAAAAATCGCTGTTCAAATATACCATGGCGGCCGGCAGGCTAATACAGTTGCCACATGCCAGCCACTGGTGGCGCCTTCACCCATTCCCTGCCCGGTTATGCAGTCACTGCCGAAAGAACTTACTGTTGCTGAAATCAAGGAAATTGTGCAGGAATTTGCTGATGCCGCCGAACGCGCCCAAAAAGCCGGTTTTGACGCTGTTGAGATTCATGGCGCCCATGGTTACCTGTTGAATCAGTTTCTTTCCCCAGACAGCAATAAAAGGACGGATGAATATGGCGGCAGCGATGAAAGCAGGAGGCGCTTCCCGCTAGAAGTTGTCGACGCTGTACGCGCAAAAGTCGGCAAAGATTTCCCGCTTATCTACCGCATTACTACCGATGAATTCCTGCCTGAAGGGCTGACAATCATAGACACAGCTGATTTCTCCAAGGATCTGGTGAAGCATGGAATTGACGCGATTAATGTTTCCGGTTCAACTTATGCCGCCGGCAGAACTTCAAGTGGTTCTGATGATATTTTAGGCGTATATGTTGAAAATGCCGCTGAGGTGAAAAGATCAATCAACAGCGCCGTGCCGGTAATTGTCGCAAACCGCATCAAAACTCCGGCTTTTGCTGAAAGTGTTATCAGCGAAGGCAAAGCGGATATGGTGGCAACAGGGAGAGCCCTGATCAGCGATGCCGATTTCTATGCTAAAGCCCGTGACGGCAAAGCACAGGAAATCAGAACATGCCTGAGCTGCAATCATTGTGTCAGTGAACTCATGGAAGGTGTGCCTATTTCCTGCCTGCACAATCCTTTAACCGG
>CAYPHB010000045.1:0-13048 GCA_964410445.1 uncultured Oscillospiraceae bacterium | reverse complement strand
TTTCACCTCCTCTTGGACTAGCGGCTCTGTCCCGCAGACAGAGCGAGGATACTAGATTGATTACGATGCGCATACGGCGCATAGCGTAAGAAACTATATCACCCCAATGACCGCAAGTCAAGAGATATCGGGCTTAGAGACAGGGCTGACGTTGTCTGGTTTGCTCAGATTATAGAATCATAACCGCTTAATTAAACAGGTTTTCAGCCGCCATAACCAGCCAGAGTATGACAACCGGAAATCCGGCAGATCAGTTCATAAAAACTGCAACCTTATTCAACAGGATTCTGGTTTAGCACTTCGAGTATCAGTTTTATCAACCGTTCAAGCTGCCTCGCGGTTTGCAGATAAATATCGCGTGCCTGACCAAACGGGTCCTCAACAGCTTCAGCCGGCATGCCGGCTGCCTCGCCGATTGTCATAATTTTACCGGCCTGGTCCGGCAGCAGTGAGCGCAGGTAGTCACGCTGTGAACTGTTCATGGTCAGGATGCGGTCAAAGCCGGAAGCCAGTTCCAGCTCAAATAAATGTGAGTGGTGATCGCTGGCATCAATTCCGTATTCAGCTTCCAGCACCAACCGGGCATTCTCGCTGATTGAGTCGCCGTTTCTGGCAGCGAGTCCTGCTGATTCAGCACAGTGACCCGTATCGGCAGCAAAATGATTGAATAGATAGGCGGCCATGGGGCTGCGGCAAGTGTTACCTGTACAAATAAACAGCAGTTTCATCACAGTCTCCTTTTCCTTCTTTTTATAGTTGCAGTTTGCTGTCGGCACGGGCTCGGCTCCTCCACCGGCGGCTTTGCGCAGGCGATTAAGGTAAGCGGCTCCAATACCGGTGCTATCCGCGCTTTCAGCAATTATCAGGTCAGCCTTGCGGGCATCCAGCCAGCGCAAAGCGGCAAATAAGTGGCTGGCCGCTGTGCGGGCCTGGTTGCCGGGGCCGTGAACAATCGTCCAGATTGTCTGGTCAGCGCTGCTTTCTTCAGCAGGTGTATTTTCGTTTTCTGACCCGACCTGCAAGTGCCAGCCTGCTGGCAGATTGGTTTGCAGCAAATCTGTTGTCTCGCGCGAGGCGAAAATCGCAGGTGTTTTACCTTCGGCAATCGCAGCCAGAACCTGTTGCAACAGCCGGTTCGAGCGGGCGGCAGCTGTATTTCCTTCCGCAATGCAAAGCGGTGTGCGTGGGGCATAGTGACGGTATTTCATCCCCGGTGAACGGGGTGTAGATTCCAGCATATTAGTATACTGCTTCAGCTCAGTTTCCTTTTCGTCTTTCACGGGCGCATAGGTGCCTGGGTCAGGTTGAGCTGCAGCAGTTGATTCTAAGGTCAAAAGCTGAGCGGCAGCAGTTGATTCCACTGTCAAAATCTCTCCAGCAACTTCTTGAAGTTCTTCAATGGTAACAGCGCCAGGACGCAGAACTACAGGCACTCTGCCGGTGACATCCAGCACTGTTGATTCAACGCCGAAATCACTGGGGCCGCCATCCACAATCAACGGAATCCGGCCTTTCATGTCTTCCAGAACATGCTTGGCAAGGGTCGGGCTCGGGCGCCCGGAACGGTTAGCCGAAGGGGCCGCCAGCGGTACACCGGCCAGCTCGATCAGGCGGCGGGCAACAGGATGTTCCGGTATACGGACAGCAACTGTATCAAGCCCCGCAGTGACAATATCCGGTACCCGCGCTGAGCGCGGCAACACCAGAGTCAAAGGGCCCGGCATGAATTTTTCAATTAACAGTCTGGCAAGCGGGGAAAGCTCACGCACGACGTCGGTTAGTTCGTCAGTGCTGGCCACATGAACAATTAAGGGGTTATCCGCCGGCCGGCCTTTGGCGGCAAAAATCGCCCCGACTGCCTCAGGGTTAAACGCGTCAGCGCCCAGGCCATAAACTGTTTCAGTCGGGAAAGCTACTAACTGGCCGGCACGCAGTAATTCAGCGGCAGGCAGCAGCGCGGAATCATCAGGGTTTACTGGGTCAACCTTCACCACAATTGTCTGCAGCTCAGTCATGTTCGTCGTTACCTTCTCCCCTGCCCAGTGTCTCAGCGCGGTCAGCGGTTATCAAAGCATCGATCAATTCATCCAGATCGCCATTAAGCACCGCCTCCAGCTTATAAAGCGTCAAGCCGATCCGATGGTCGGAAATCCGGCCTTGCTGATAATTATAGGTGCGGATACGCTCGCTGCGGTCGCCTGTGCCTACCTGGCTGCGGCGTTCCGAGGCTATCGCGCCGTGCTGGCGGCTTTGCTCCTGCTCTAATAAACGTGAACGCAAAACAGCCATGGCGCTCTCTTTGTTTTTATACTGTGAGCGCTGATCCTGCGATGTCACAACCAGACCGCTGGGCCGATGTGTAATCCGGATAGCTGAATCGGTCTTGTTGACATGCTGACCACCGGCGCCTGAGGCCCGATAGGTATCTATCTGTAAATCATTCGGGTTAATATCTATTTCCACTGCCCGGGCTTCCGGCAGTACTGCTACAGTAACAGTGGACGTGTGAATACGACCGCCGGATTCAGTTACCGGTACCCGCTGGACCCGATGTACACCGCTTTCATATTTCAGGCGGCTGTAGGCACCGTTACCCCGGATCATAAAAACAATCTCTTTATAACCGCCAATTCCGGTTTCACTGAAATCAATAATCTCAGTTTCCCAGCCTCTGCCTTCAGCATATGACTGGTACATCCGGTATAGAACCGAGGCAAACAAAGCTGCTTCCTCTCCGCCGGCGCCTGCCCGGATTTCGACAATTACATTGCGGGAATCGTTTGGATCCTGAGGAGTCAGCGCGTCTCGCAGCACAGCTTCAGCGGTTTCCAGCTTAGTTTCAAGCTCTGTCAGTTCTTCACGCACCAATTCACGGAATTCATGGTCGTTACTGGCATAAAACAGTTCGCGGTTTTCCTGCACTTGCTGCTGCAGGGCGCGGTAATTTTCGCAGGCAGTTACCAGCGGTTGCAGGGCAGAGTGTTCCTGTATTAGTTGACGATACCTCTCCTGATCAGCCAGCACAGTAGGATCGGCTAGCAGCAGATTCAATTCTTCGTAACGGTTCAGAACCGATTGTAACTTTTCAAGCATGGGGGTCATTCCTTTGCGCAAAACATCGTTTTATTATATCACAGCAGGAAGCGGGAATTTTTCGCCTGTGCGTGGTTTCCGCTGGCGAGCAACAAGCGGGAATTTTTCGCCTGTGCATGGCTTCGGTTGGCGTTATCCGTTATAATAGGAGCGACTTTTGCCTTTTCCACGCTTCGCGACAGTAATGAAGTGAGATGGATACACTGCCGTTCAGCTTCTTTCTACTGGGAATATAGGCCGGTCTCGATTAATTTTGATCTCGTTGTGAAAGGGGAAAATTATGCTAAAGACACACGAAGTAGAGCAGATGTGCTGTGTTGCCAAAGGTCCCGACCACGGTCCGGCACCCATCCCTCAGGAAGGCCGCTGGGTGCAGGCTAAAGAAATTTCGGATATTTCCGGATTCACTCATGGGGTAGGCTGGTGCGCACCGCAACAGGGAGCCTGCAAACTTAGCCTTAATGTTAAAGGCGGTATTATTCAGGAGGCGCTGATTGAAACAATCGGCTGCACTGGTATGACCCATTCAGCCGCAATGGCAGCTGAAATCATGACCGGCAAAACCATTCTGGAAGCAATGAATACCGACCTGGTTTGTGATGCCATCAATACTGCAATGCGCGAGCTTTTCCTGCAGATTATCTATGGCCGCAGCCAGTCAGCCTTCTCGGAAGACGGCCTGCCGGTTGGCACTTCTCTGGAAGACCTGGGTAAAGGCCTGCGCAGTACTGTCGGCACCATGTTCAGCACAGTCGATAAAGGCGCCCGTTACCTGGAACTGACTGAAGGTTACGTAACCAAGATGGCACTTGATACCAATGACGAAGTTATTGGTTACGAATTCCTTAAGGTTGGACCGATGCTGGAGATGATCAAAAAGGGCGTCGATGCCAACGAAGCCTTTAAAAAGAACATTGGCAGTTATGGCCGCTTCGACGAAGCTGCCAAGTACATCGATCCGCGTCATGAATAATGAGCGTTAATTGAAGGGAGAACACGCCAATGGCACTTTTTGAAAGTTACGAAAGAAGAATCGCGCAAATCAACGCTGTGCTTCAGGAAAATGGTATCGCCTCTATTGAGGAAGCCAAGAGCATTTGTGACAGCAAGGGCATTGACCCCTATAAAATCTGCAAAGACACCCAGCCGATCGCCTTTGAAAACGCCGCCTGGGCCTATGTTGTAGGCGCCGCGATCGCAATTAAGAAAAACTGCGTCAAAGCCGCTGACGCTGCCGAAGCAATCGGCATCGGCCTGCAGGCTTTCTGTATCCCCGGTTCAGTCGCGGATGACCGTAAGGTCGGCATCGGTCACGGCAACCTTGCCGCCATGCTCCTGCGCGAAGAAACCAAATGTTTCGCATTCCTGGCTGGTCACGAGTCGTTTGCCGCTGCTGAAGGCGCAATCGGTATCGCCAACTCCGCCAACAAGGTTCGCACCGAACCTTTGCGTGTAATTCTCAACGGTTTAGGTAAAGATGCCGCTCAGATCATTTCTCGCATCAACGGCTTTACCTACATGAACACTGAATTCGATTATGGCACTGGCAAGGTCAAGGTCACCAATGAGAAGGCTTATTCCAGCGGTGATCGGGCAAAAGTCCGCTGCTATGGCGCGGATGACGTGCGCGAAGGCGTCGCTATCATGCACCTGGAAGGCGTTGACGTTTCCATTACCGGTAACTCAACCAATCCGACCCGCTTCCAGCATCCGGTCGCCGGCACCTACAAAAAGGAATGCAACCTGCTGGGCAAACGCTTCTTCTCTGTCGCCTCCGGCGGAGGTACCGGCCGCACATTGCATCCGGATAACATGGCTGCAGGCCCTGCCTCTTACGGCATGACTGACACAATGGGGCGGATGCACTCCGACGCCCAGTTCGCCGGCTCTTCGTCTGTACCGGCTCACGTCGAGATGATGGGTTTCCTCGGCATGGGCAACAACCCGATGGTTGGCGCCACTGTCACCGTCGCTGTCGCTATCGAACAGGCCGGCTGACGCTGTCAATATCGAACAGGCCGGTTGAGGTAATCACCTCAACACCAATCAGTAATTCCTAAAAAATACGGGCCGATCGGCTGCGCTTTTCTGCAAACCGGTTGGCCCGTTTTTATTTAAACAAAATGCATGTCAGTAGTTTGCGATAATCTCAGCCGCCATGTCGCACCAGGCCCAGAGGCGCTGGGGCTCGCCATTCAGCGTGATGATTGTTTTCATATCAATCTCGACATTGCTGTTGTATTTGCGCGCCAAAGCCATAATCTTGATCAACTCCTGCTTTAGTGGTTCAAGGCTCCAGTCGCTGCCAGTCAGATAGTTTGAGTTAGGTTTAAAACAGACCACAAAGTCGCTGCCGATTTTTTCCATGCCGGCTTCCAGATCAGCAAATGGCGACATTGAGATTTTGCGCAGATTAGGGAAATTGGCCCGCAGACCGTCTACCTTATGGTCGAGCCGTTCGCAGCAACCGTAAGAATGCAAGCCAAACAGGTCAGAATAGCGGCGTTCGTAAGGAAACGCGAATTCCTCCGACATATCGGGTGAAACTGCTGTCAAAACCTGGTCGGAATTTTCGCCCCAGATATCCTGAAGCCGGGCTCCGATACCGCTGGCTGGGGGTTGCGGCAGTTGGGTCGTATAACCGATACCGTTGTTGCCGATATTGACAAATCCATTGTTTGAAGAAAGGACGCCAAGCGCCTCATACTGCTTTGCCCTGGCTATAGCCGCGTCAATATAGATTGTAACGGCCTGGTGCATCAATTCAGGTTCAAGGGCAAAATTCATCAAGCCTTCTGTGATCCCCATCCAGGACAACAAATCGTCCCAGGGGACAACATGGAAATTACTCTTGCCTTCCAGCTTAACTTCAAGAATACCGGCAAATATTTCCTGCATAAGCTCGTAATTAGTCATGGTGGCGGCTTCATCGTAAGTAACAACCGGGGTTTTGATGAGAGCGAGATCAGCTTCGGTCAGAATTTGCGGTTCAAAATGCTTGGAGCTATTGTATTCACCCTCAGCCGCAGCCACGGTTGTGGTTGAATCGGTTGTGGCGGAAATGCCAAAGCCAGTGTCAGTAATTACACAAGGGCATTTGATTGTTGGTTCAATCACGCGATCCACGCGCATGTGCTTCCATTCATAGAGTCTCAACAGCAGATCCATTTCCAGTCGCTGCAAAAAGGGATCCTTGATTTGTGAAGTAAGCTCGTCTTCATATTTTAAGGTGTAAAGCGGAGCATCACGGACATGCAAAACCGGGCGGATCATTCTCAGATCATTCACCGCTTCCCACAGACGGCGATTTGTCTGTTGGATTGGTAAATCGGCTATCTCGCGCACCTGCTTAGCTAGTTCTCTCAGACGCAGAACATCATTGTCAACAACCATACGTTTCATACTCTACTTCCTTCGATTTTTTTCGTGCGTGGACTGTTTTTCTGTTTTGGCAATATTATTTACTTCCTCAACAGCTGCCAGAATTTGACCGGCTACCAGAATACGTACCCGGGCATCGATAGCCAGATCCATTGCCAGTTGCTGCAGTTCAAATTGCAGTGATGTGTCGCTTTCAGCGCAGGTTTTTGTTAATTGGTTGATCCTGGCGCTGACAATTTCATTTGTCTCATTAACAGCGGCTTGTTGCTCTTGCAGAAAGCGACTGTACAGGGTGGCAACTTCAGCTTCGGTCTTATTGTTTTCCAGCATTATTTGCAGTTCCTGTATTGAGAGTACTGGTTTTAGCGCACCGATTATAGTCAGAAGGGCAAGGTGATTGAGGTTATATTTTTTTTGATTTGCCCGCGGCAGTAGTCCAGCCTTGATATAGTTGTTGATCATCGCGGAGGTAACATTATACTTTTCCGCGGTTTTACTATGCAGCGACAGTTGGCGGTCAACATAAGTGACAACTTGGTCCATATATAAACCGATGTCGGGCAGTTGTTCCCACTTGACAGGTTTTTGCGCCGGAATTTCATTCAGCCAAGTTAGCAGATTATCAACTAAAGCTTCCGTTTGAGGTTGTTCGTCGGTAATTGTCGTATCAGCAGTTTTTTCTAATTGAACAGGGGATTTTTGCCTGAATGAATTATCCAGTTCCGTATTTTCTGTTCTGAATTCGTCATCATTATTTTGTGTCATCTGATTGCTCCTGATTATCTGCTGGCTTTTCCACTTTTTTGGTCCGTTTTTCCAACACTTGACGTGCCAGCACGATTTGGCGACCACAAGTTTCGCAGCGTAAAGTAATTTCAGCGCCGGTTCTGACGACAATCCAGACATAGCCTCCGCAGGGGTGTGGCTTTTTCAGGGTCACCTGCTCGCCCGGCTGATATTGATAAAGGTGAAAAGGTGAGGGCATTTTTTAGATCCTTTCGGTTTGATTCTACTTTGGGGGCGGTCTGCTGTCCAGCTCAACACGGTCGGTTAACGTCTGTCGCGCCTAATCAGCTGAGTAACTGCCGCGCGCGGATTACCGCCATAATCTTTTAATTGCAAAGGTTCGCTAAATTCTTGGCTGGCTTTGATTAAACCGCTTACACTCTCTGCCTGGTCGTAACCATGTTCAAGCAAAAGCCAGCCACCGGGTAACAAATAATCACCCGCACGCTGTAGAATGCGCCGATAAAAACTAAGTCCGTCGGCCCCGCCGGACAGGGCAAGAGCCGGTTCATAACGGCTTACTTCCGGCATTAGCCCGGGCAATACCGAATCAAGAATATAAGGTGGATTGGCGGTGATTAAATTGAATGTAAGCGACTCAGCCGGGTACAAATCCCCTTGCTCCAGCTTTACAGGCATGTCGGAACACCAGCGAGCGCTATTGCGGCGAGCATATTCCAGTGCTTCAGCGGATTGGTCCAGCAGATGAAGTGTGACTAGTTTGCCGCTAGCGTGCAGCTGACGGGCAATGGCAATACCAATTGCGCCGCTGCCGGTGCAGGTGTCAAGCAGGCGCAGTGGCTGAGCCTCCATTTTTTGCGCAAGTTCAACCGCTTTTTCAACCAGGATTTCACTATCCGGCCGGGGCACAAGCACACCTGGACCAACAGCAAGTTCAAGGCCGCTGAAATAAACCGTACCGGTTATATAGGCCAGAGGTTCGCGGCTGGCACGCCGTTGTACGAGCTGCACGAATGCTTCTGCTTGTTGCGGCGTAAGGGGTTCATCAAGCCGGGCAAGCAGCCGGGCAACCGGTTCCTGCAGCAAGTAGGAAAATAACCGGATCAGCTCGCGCCTTGGTTCTGCGATGTCCGCTTCACGCAGCAAAGGTTCCAAACTTGAAATTAAACTATTTGGTGTTTGGTTGGCTTGGTTTACCACTTGTCCTGGGTACCGGCTGTTTGCGGCCGCACAGCATTCATTGCGGCAATGGCAACTTCCAGCATACTGTCATCTGGTTCGGCGGTTGTCAGATGTTGCAGTAATAACCCCGGTTTGGAGATCGCTCGGGTTAAGGCATTGTCGTAGCGACCGGCAAGACGGATTATTTCGTAGGCGATACCGGCAACAATGGGCGTTAAGACCAGGCGCAGCAGCAGATTCACCCAGCGGCCATGCCAGCCAACCAGGGAAAAAGTAATAATACTGACAATGATGACGATAAACATGAAAGCTGTGCCACAGCGAGGATGCAAGCGACTATACTGACGGGCGTTTTCAACAGTGAGCTCTTTTCCTGCTTCATAAGTGGCAATTGTTTTATGCTCTGCACCGTGATACTGCCATACCCGCTGAATGTCCTTTAAGCGGGAGGCAAAGTAAAGGTAGCCGATGAAAATCGCGATTCTGATCACACCTTCAATCAGGTTGCGTGCAATCTGTCCACTACCCCCGGTAAGCTGACCCAGAGGAGTAAACTGATTGAATAAACTAGTGATGAAATTGGGCAGCAGAATGAACAGCCCGACGCTGAACAACAAGCCCAAAACTACTGAGCCGTAAAGCATTAAATTTGTGTGTCGTTCGAAGAAACGATCAAGCGCGCTCATTCGCGGTGCTTCCTTAGTGGGATTATCAACTTCTGCTTCTGTTTCCGGTTCCTCGCTGAGTTCAGCTGAACGCAGCAAAGCTTTAGTGCCTGTTACCAGTTGGCGAAACAAGCGGACTGAGCCACGAATAAAAGGGATTTCCGCTGCTTTGGACGAAGATGGACTTAACGGCAGTTGTTCAACAATTATAGTACCATCGGCCTGGCGCACAGCCATTGCTCTTTTTTCCGGACCGATCATTAGTAATCCTTCGATCAGAGCCTGACCGCCGATTGTTGTCTTGCAGGCAGGCTGCGTGGTTGGGTTTTCTTTCATGGCTTCCTCGGTTTCCAACTTTCAGTCGACTACGCGCAGGCCGCGATCAATCGCGATCATGCCGGTGCGGACTATTTCAATAATGCCAAAAGGTGCCAGCAGATCCTGCAGGGCCAGAATTTTCACCGGGCTGCCGGCAATAGCTGCTGTCATTGTATTGGCAGCCACGTCGACAATACGGGCGCGGAACACATTTACTATATTGATAATATCAGTCTTTCGGTCATCCGGTGCATCAACTTTAATCAACGCCAATTCCATACGGACAGATTCGTCATCGTCTACTCGTTTTACTTTAATCAGGCTGGTGAGCCGGTTCAACTGCTTTATCACAGAATCAATGTTTTCCTGATCTCCTGCAACCACAATGGTTATGCGGGAGACACCAGGTTTTTCACTGGCACCAACCGTGAGGCTTTCAATGTTGCAGCCTTCTGCGCCAAAAAGCTCAGCTACACTGGAGAGAACGCCGGCTTTGTCCTCGACCCATACAGATAAGACTCTTTTTTTCTGCTTGCTCATGGTATCCTCCTCAGCAGCTCTGGCTGCGATTTTTGTTTCCGTTTCACGGCTGTTGGCTGTGCATCATGGCCAGTGCCAGCAAGATCGAATTGTATTTAGTATCGCTGCTTTCGGCGCGCGAAGTCACTACCAGTGGAACCTTGGCACCTGCAATTACACCGCAGGAACGGACTTTAAACAAGAATACCATGCTTTTAACCAGCACGTTACCTGTCTCAATATCCGGCACCAGAATGATGTCTGCAGCTCCGGCAACCTCGCTATTAATGTTTTTGTGTTTGGCAGCTTCCAGACTGATCGCATTATCCATACCAAGCGGACCGTCAACCAGGCAGTTTCCCAACTGCCCGCGTTGCGCCATTTTGGCCAGAGCAGCAGCGTCCAGGGTTGCTTGCATTGAAGGGTTGACCAGCTCAACAGCCGCCACAGCAGCCACTTTTGGTTGCTCAACACCTATAGCATTCATTACGAAAACAGCGTTACGGATTATCTGAGTCTTTTGCTTTAAATCAGGGGCGATATTGATTCCCGCATCGGATACCAGCAGCAGCCGGGGGTAGCCTGAGACTTCATATAGACCGCAGTGACTGATCAGGTTGCCGGTGCGCAGGCCTTTGTCTTTCTCGAGCACAGCTTTCAGCAGATCGGCTGTTTGCAGGTTGCCTTTCATAATTATGTCAGCATCACCGCTGACAACAAGGTTCACTGCAAGCTCGGCACTGCTGCGGTTGTCCATTTCTTTAATAATGTTCAGGCCATCAACATTGAAACCAATTTGATCAGCAATCCGGAAAATCTCTTCCTTGTCGCCAATCAGGGTCGGTTGGATTAAGCCCAGCTCGTGCACTGGCTTTAGCGATGCGAGTACAGCCTCGTCGTGAGCCGCAACAACAGCCATCCGGCCAGGACGCAACCCCAGAACCCGTTGTTCCAACTGATCCATCAAGCCCATCTCACACCTCCGTCTTATACTCAACCGATTTTTCCTGGCCATCCAGAACCCGCAATACGCCTGAAACCAACGCTGCCATTTCCTTTTCGCCGGGATAAATCAGTACCGGTGCCAAAAAAGCCACACTGTCACGGATCCGCTCGGTCAGGTATTTGCTGCGAGCCATCCCGCCGGTCAGAATAACAGCTTTTATGTCGCCTTTTAGTACCGTTGCCATGGCGCCGATCCATTTAGCAGTTTGGTAAGCCATGGCATCGAGCACAAGCGCGTAATCCGGACGCTGTGCTGCCAAATCCTCAACCATACGGCAGTCGTTAGTGCCCAACAGCGCTGCCATCCCACCCTGACCGTTAATTCTGCGACGCAGAGCAGCGGCGTCATATTGGTCGGAAAACGCCAGTTCAAGCAGTGGTAATGTCGGCAGCGAGCCGGCACGTTCCGGCGAAAAAGGTCCTTCTTCGAGCGCGTTATTCACATCGATAACACTACCACGGCGATGCGCGGCAATGGATATCCCACCGCCCATATGCACCACTATAAAATTGATATCCTCGTAATTACAATTCAGATCCGCGGCAGCCTGACGGGCAACAGCTTTGTGGTTAAGCGCGTGAAATACTGAGCGACGCTTAATCTCAGGCAAGCCGGTAAGCCGGGCTGCGGGTTCAAGTTCATCAACTACAACCGGATCCACAATGTAGGCCGGACAGCCAAAACGCCCACCAAGCACACTGGCAATCAGTGCGCCAAGATTACTGGCATGCTCTCCATAGCGGGCCTGAGTAAGATCCGCCAACATGTCCTTATTAACTTTGTAAACTCCACTGACCACAGGATGAAGCAGACCGCCGCGGCTGACAACAGCACTTATGGCGCCCGTGTCAGCAACCCCTGCTTTGGCAAGAGCTGCGGCCAGTGCGGTTTCGATAGCCGCCAGCCGCATTGGCAACTGGGCGGCGATCGTCTGGTATGGCGCCAGCTCGGCTGCTGAATGACTCAGGCTTTGCTCAAAGAGACACTCATCGCGGCGGAATAAAGCGGTTTTTGTTGTGGTTGATCCAGGATTGATGGCGAAGATAATCTCCGGCATCGCGGCCTCCTTTAGTGGAACTGATCTGCGCAGGAGAGCGCTTCACATAGGCACTATTGAAACAGGGAGGCGCGTTTGCGTCTCCCTGGTTTCTGTTGTTATTACTTTTTCTCATTACGGCGTTTGAATTTGTCAACGCGGCCGCCTGTGTCTATCAGTTTCTGCTTGCCAGTATAGAATGGATGGCAGTTGGAGCAGATATCAACGTTCAGTACTTCTTTGGTTGAACCTGTTTCAAAGGTTTCGCCGCAGGCACACTTGACAATCGCTTTACCGTATTTGGGATGGATTCCCTCTTTCATTTATCTCACCTCTCATCGAAGGATGCGCGCGGATCCTCGCTTTAGCCGCGACCCGTTTAACGCACCAGATTGCATAGCTTTAATATTTTATACCCCGGCACTCTTACTGTCAACCAGAATATCCGTTTTGGCTCTGATTGCTTTGTGACGGGCGGTTCCCGCGCATCGCTTCAAAAATATTTTTGTCATTTAGCGAAACATTGATGGAGGAAACAAAGTGTTGGTTGTTATTTGTTTTCATCAGCAGGCTGATAATCATTTCTGTTACTGCTGCTGTATCCAACTGACCGAAGGCTTTTCGGATAGACCAGACTGCGTCAAGTTCCTTGCCGTCCAGAAGCAATTCTTCACGCCGCGTGCCGGAGCGGTTGATGTCGATTGCCGGGAAGATTCTCTTTTCCGAAAGTTTGCGGTCCAGATACACTTCCATGTTGCCGGTCCCCTTGAACTCCTCGAAAATAACCTCATCCATACGCGAGCCGGTGTCGATCAGAGCAGTCGCTACAATCGTCAGACTGCCGCCGCCCTCGATATTACGGGCAGCGCCGAAGAAACGCTTCGGACCGTACAAAGCACCAGGGTCAAGTCCGCCGGAAAGGGTGCGGCCAGTGGGGTTAATCGTCAGGTTATAGGCACGACCCATACGGGTAATACTGTCCAGCAGAATAACAACATCCTGATTAAGCTCTACCAAGCGCATGGCACGTTCCAGCACAAGCTCGGTAACCTTAACATGGTTCTCCGGTGTTTTGTCAAATGTCGAATACACAACCTCGCC
>CAYPHB010000044.1:0-13057 GCA_964410445.1 uncultured Oscillospiraceae bacterium | reverse complement strand
TTCCGCAAAGTGTTTCTGGCTATGGCCAAAGATATCCGGGTAGTCATCATAAAGCTGGCGGATCGCCTGCATAATATGCGCACCATGAAGCACCTGCCGCTGGAAAAGCAGGAAGAGAAAGCTCGCGAAACGCTCGATATTTACGCCCCACTGGCCCACCGGCTTGGTATTTACAAGATGAAGTGGGAACTGGAAGACCTCTGTCTGCGTTACATTGACCGCGACGCGTTCTACGAGCTGGTTGGTTCAATTTCGCAAAAGCGCTCAGAGCGTGAACAGTATCTGGAAGAAATTGTTCTGCAGTTGCAAACTAAAATCAAGGAGATGGGAGTCAAGGCGGAAATTGAAGGCCGACCCAAACATTTCTACAGCATCTATCGTAAGATGAAAACCCAGGATAAAAGTCTGGACCAGATCTACGATCTATTTGCCACGCGGATTATTGTTGATTCTGTTGCTGACTGCTACGCCATTCTAGGCCTTGTTCATGAACTGTATAAGCCGATGCCGGGCCGGTTTAAAGACTATATTGCCATGCCTAAACCCAACATGTACCAGTCACTGCACACAACGGTGATCGGACCCAAGGGTATACCGTTCGAGGTGCAGATCCGCACCTTCGCAATGCACCGGACAGCTGAATACGGTATCGCTGCTCACTGGCGCTACAAGGAAAAACCCGGCACTGCCAATGATCGTGACGATGGCAAGCTAACCTGGCTGCGTCAGCTGTTGGAATGGCAGAAAGACATGCGCGATGCCGGCGAGTTTATGGAGTCGCTCAAGAGCGGTCTGGTTGCCGACGAAGTATTTGTTTTCACGCCTAAAGGTGAGGTGCGCAGCCTGCCGCTGGGCGCTGTGCCGATTGATTTTGCCTATAATATCCACAGCGGAATCGGCAACAGTATGTATGGCGCCAAAGTTAATGGCCGCATTGTGCCGCTGACCTATGAGCTTAAGACTGGGGATATCGTTGAAATACTGACTTCCGAAAAAGTGCATGGACCCAGTCGCGACTGGCTGAAGATTGTCAAAAGCAATTCAGCCCGTTCGAAAATCAGCACTTGGTTCAAAAAAGAAATGCGTGAGGAAAATGTGGTCCGTGGCCGCGAAATTATTGAGCGTGAAATCAAAAAAACTGGTTTCACAACCACGCAGCTACTGAAGCACGAGTTCCTGGAACCGATTTATCGCCGCTATACACTGAATTCTGTAAACGACCTTTATGCATCCGTTGGTTTTGGTGGACTTTCGGCTGGCAGAATTGTACCTCGCTTGCGCGACGAATATATCCGTTCGTTGCCGGAGGACGAACGCACCCGCCTGGGTTACCGTGTCAATCCAACGGGACAGGTGGTTTTCAGCAGTCAGCCACTGCAAACGGAAGAGGCCGCCAAAAAGACTAACCGCGCCGACCGCAAGCGCAGCTACAGCGATAAAGGTATTGTCGTCAAGGGCATCGACAATTTATTGGTCCGGCTTTCCCGTTGCTGCAGCCCGGTGCCCGGTGATAAAATTATCGGCTATGTTACCCGCGGCAAAGGCGTGGCTGTACATCGCGTCGAATGCAGCAACATTCGCAATCTCCTTTCGGCTGCGCCGCTTTCCGGTGCTGACGCTGAGCGTGCTTCACGCCTGATCGATGTCAGTTGGGCGGATGACATAATTGAATCGTCCTTTACGGTTGAACTGAAAATTATTGCCCATGACCGGAGGCACTTACTGGCTGACGTTTCGAACGCGATTTCCGATGAGAAAGTTTCAATTATCTCCGGCCAGATGACTGCTATGAAAGACGTTACAGCTACCTTGCTTATGACTATTGAGGTCAGCAGCCAGGCGCAGTACGACCGCGTAATCGGCCGGATCAAGGCCATACGTGATGTGATTGAGGTTAAACGAGGCCATTAAAAATCATCTGCGAAAAAGCAACAAAAAAGTACAACCCGCCGCAAATTTGTTGCACGGACTTTACCTTTCATACGTTACAATCAGCGTATGAGCACCAGATATGAAATGAGCGAGATCGAAAAAACTCTCCTGCCAGGCTCCGATCCGGAGCTAATTAAACAGGCTGTCAATGACTATTCCCTGGCCTGCGGTACAGCTTGCCGTTTTATTGACAATCTCGGTGCTACGGTGTTTATCAGCCGTGAGCCGCAAGAGCAATTAAGCGTTTGTGAATTTGCATGCAAAGTGCTGCCGGGCGCACCAACCGAAAGCACAAGCGAAATCAGCTGCACCAAAGCCTGTGAGAACGCCCATTTGTACGGTTGCTATCAATCCGAGCGTTTCGGCGGCCGGTATATTTACTTTTGCCCGATCGGCCTGACCCACTGGGCATCGCCCATTATGCAGGAAGGGACTGTAATTGGCGCTTTGGTTGGTGGTCCGGTTCATCTGGTCGACCCGGAGGAATTCCTGATTGAAGAAATGGCAGCCAAAAATGGAATCCATCAGTCGAATCTGCCGCGTCTGCGGCAGGAGATGGCCGTTTTACCGGTAGTTGCCACCGAACGGGTTAACAGCATGAGCGAAATACTGTTCCTTACTGCCCGCGGCCTTTCTGATCATACGTTTAGTGAACTGGACATCCGCAAAGGTTCAACTGATCTGCAAGCCCGGCTCTGGGAGCAGGTCAGCTTCATGAAAAACTATTCATACGCCAGCGACGACATTCTGGCGTATCCGATTGAAAAAGAGCAGCGTTTGCTTGAACTGATCGAAACAGGCAACAAAACAGGCACTCAGGAACTGCTCAATGAGATTCTCGGCCATATCTTTTTCTCCAGCAGCGGTACGATTGAAGTCATGCGGGCCAGGGTGATTGAGCTGGTGGTTCTTCTGTCGCGCGCTGCGATTCGCGGCGGCGCCGATGTGGAGCAGATCTTTGGCTTAAACTACATGTATTTGAACAAAATCAGCAGCTTCCGCAACATTGATGAAATCGCCTACTGGCTGTCCGGCATCCTCGGACGTTTTACTGATCAGGTATTTAACTTGACAAATGTTAAGCACGCGGATGTAATCTATCGGGCGATCGATCATGTGCGCAAGAATTATATGAAGAAAATTACGCTTGAAGATACTGCCGCCCGGGTGTTTCTCAGCCCTGCGTATTTCAGCCGGATTTTTAAGGAAGAAATGAAAGAAAACTTCAACAGTTATGTTAACTCCGTCAGGGTTGACGCAGCCCGCCGCCTGCTGCTTAAGGAGAATATTCCGCTGGTGGAGATATCAACCATGGTTGGTTTTGAGGGGCAAAGCTATTTCTCGAAGGTTTTCAAAAAAAATGTTGGCGTTACACCTGGCCGTTACCGCGAATCGCGTGGCAATGCGCCCGCTCAGTACAAATAGCGGCTCAGTTTTCAGGAACGTAAAATTAACTTAAAATGCGAACAGCTATCGAAAAAATGAAAGATCACGAAAAACAGGAGGATTTTATGGAAGTTTTGGAAAACATTTCTCAAGCGCTGCAGAAGGGCAAGGCTAAAGATGTAAAAGCACTGGTTGAACAGGCCCTTAAAGACGGGCTCACCCCGCAAACAATCCTCAATGACGGGTTGCTGTCGGGCATGGGCGTTGTCGGCGTTAAGTTCAAAAATAACGAAGTTTATGTTCCCGACGTTCTGATCGCAGCGCGGGCAATGAAGGCCGGCACTGAAATCCTTAAACCCCTGTTGGCAGCTGCCGGCAGCGTAGGTCTGGGCAAAATTGTTCTTGGCACAGTCAAGGGTGATCTGCATGACATCGGCAAGAACCTGGTAGGCATGATGATGGAAGGCCAGGGCATTGAAGTTATCGATCTGGGTGTTGATGTGTCGGTTGATCGTTTCATCGAAGCTGCCAAAGAACATAATTCCAAAATTATCTGCGCCTCAGCCCTCCTGACCACAACCATGGGCGAAATGAAGAGCATTGTGGAAGCAGCCAAGGCTGCGGGCATCCGTGACCAGGTAACAATCATGGTCGGTGGGGCGCCGGTTAACGAAGCTTTCGCCAAAAGCATTGGTGCTGACATTTATACAGCGGACGCGGCATCTGCGGCCGAAGCAGCAGCGGCCGTACTGCGCGGCTGATTCTGCAGCGCTTGCTGCCTGAAAATATAGGCTCCCGTTTCACCGATTGCGCTTGCATCCCGGAGTTGCGCATGCTAAAATACATCAGTATTTTGTCGTTTCAGGCACTAATCCTACTCAAACAGGAAATGCCAATACGATATTGTAATTAACCAAATATCGGAGCAGGAGGTGAAGGATCATGCCGAATATTAAATCAGCCATTAAGCGTGTAAGCGTCGCCAATAAGAAGGCCGAAGCCAACAAGAGCAAAAAGAGCGAACTGCGTACGGTTGTAAAGAAAACTCGGGCTGCGGTTACCGCCTCCGCCGATCAGGCAGGCGATATGCTGAAACAAGCTCAAGCCGTAATCGACCGGGCAGCCAACAAAGGCTTTATTCATAAGAATACAGCCGCCCGTCGTAAATCACGTTTGGCCAAGGCTCATAATAAAGCCGTAAGTAAGTAATTACGCAGCCACATACTAAGCAAAAAAATTCCGTTCCCGGAGAAATCCAGGAACGGTTTTTATTGTGTTTGCGAATTTCAGCTTAATCAGGTGCCGGCGTTGGCATATTTGCCTATTCCAGGCGCCGACGTTGGTAAATTTTGCCTAAGCCCGGTTCAGGCGGGTATTCAGCTTAAACCAGGCGCAGGCGGTGGTATACCTTCTTGCCTTTGCGCAGCAAAGCTGTTTCATCTGTAAAATCCGCAGGTTGCAGGGAACGGGTGAAATCTGTAACTGCCTCATCGTTAAGATAGATGCCGCCCTGCTTCATTAAACGGCGGCCCTCGCCTTTTGAGGGGATAAGTCCGGCCTCCAGCAACAAATCAAGCAGCAGCGGTTCATTGGCCAGATCAGCCCGGCTCAGCTCGGTTGTCGGCATGTCGGCCGCTAAGCCGCTATGCTCAAACAGTGCTTCTGCCATCTGTCTGGCTGCTTCTGCGGCCTCTTCACCATGCACGGTTTTGGTCAGCTCAAAAGCCAGGCGCTTTTTAGCCTCGTTGATTTTTTCATCCTTGAGCTGTGCATACTCTTCAATTTCTGCCATTGGCAGGAAAGTGAGCAGCTTCAAGCAATTTACTACATCAGCGTCATCAATATTGCGCCAGTACTGGTAAAAATCCGCGGGGGAAGTTTTATTTGGATCCAGCCAGACAGCGCCCTGGGCGGTTTTACCCATTTTTATACCGGCGCTGGTCGCCAGCAGCTTAAAGGTCATGCCGAAGGCTTCACCTTGCTCTTTACGCCGCACCAGCTCGACACCCGCGATGATATTGGACCATTGGTCATCGCCGCCCAGCTGCAGCTTGCAGTGGTGTTCACGGTAGAGCACCAGGAAATCGTACGCTTGCATCAGCATGTAATTAAACTCAAAGAAGGTGAGACCTTTTTCCAGTCGCTGTTTGTAGGCTTCTGCTGTCAGCATGCGGTTAACAGAGAAATGGACTCCCACTTCGCGCAGAAAATCGATATAGTTCAGGTCGAGCAGCCAGTCGGCGTTATCCACCATAATGGCATTATCGTCGCTGAAATCGATCAGCAGGCTCATTTGACGCCTGAATTGCGCTACATTGTGAGCGATTGTTTCTTTGGTCATTACCTGACGCAGGTCACTGCGCCCGGAAGGGTCGCCGATCATACCGGTGCCGCCGCCCAGCAAGGCTATGGGTTTGTGTCCGGCACGTTGCATATGCGCCATTACCATCATCTGGACAAAATGGCCGACATGCAGACTGTCAGCGGTGGGATCAAAGCCGATATAAAATGAAACACCCGGTTTAGCCAGCAGTTCTCGTACCTCTGCCTCATGGGTTACCTGTGCCAGATAGCCGCGCTCCTTCAGGGTGTCAAATACATTCTTGATTTCATTCACAGTCATGGCTTTCTCCTCACATTCCAAACGCCTGCCGCTTACTGTTCCGATCGCTAACCGATTATTGTTCAGGTCGCCGGCCTTTTTCTTGTAGCCAGGATACAAAGCCTGGCAGGCGTAAAAGTACAACCAATTTTAACTTGTGATTACTGGTGTGTCAAAGTCAGCGCCAGCCGGCAAACCCGCGGCAAAATTCCACAGGTCAGTCGCCAGGCGGTCCAGGCCCGCCATGCGCACAGCAGCCGGTTCTTTCATTTCCAGAAAATCTGAGCCGCGTGTGACAACCGGAAGCCTGGCATGTTGGCGCATTTGCTTGAGCAGATATCGCCCGCGTTTGTCAAAGCCGAGCACCCGCAGATACTGTGGACCGGCTGCGGCATCAAACAGAGCCAGATCCTCACGCTGTATGCCTGCCAGTAAAGCGATTAACGCCCGCTGGATTCTCGTTGCGGGAAACCTTCTTGTTGCCGCCGCTGTCAGCAAATCGGACAACAATTCCGCAGACTTTTTGGCAGGCCTGGCGGCTGCCTGTTGCATCCGGCGGCCCAATCCTTCTTCCATACCGGCAATCTGATCCAGTTCTGCCGGGGTGTGACTGCTTAGAAGAGACAAAAAAGCAGAGGCGAACATTTCCGGAAAAACCGGCCCACTCCCGGCAGCAATACTTCGCAGCAGCAACCCCAGCGCCGGGGCGGGCATATGGCCGGCCAGAATCTGCAGCAAGGCTGACTGACTGCCGGCTTTTGATCTTATAGTGCTGCGAATGGCAGTAGCGCTGGCCGGGCCGGCAGCACTTGCCAAATCCTGCTCCCGATAATCTTGGCCGGCACGGACGTGGGTCCAGGGTTTCAGCCTGGTATATTCGCAGCGCTGGATCGCCTTTAGGTATTCTATCGCGAGAATATTATTCGGCGTCCTGAGCAGTTCAGCCAAACCTGGTTCTGGCAAAACTGAAGCGAGCGCCTGCTGACGGGCAGCAGGGAAGGCCAGACCGTCATCCAGTCCCAGACGCAGAGCGCTTTTGAAAGCCGGGGGTTCCTCTGCCAGAATACCGGCAACCCTGGTCAATGAGGCCAGATCACCTGCTTCACTGCCAAAGGCAAGGCTGCCAACTACTCCGGTGGCCTGCAGGCACTGGACAGCGCCCGTCGCGAACCTTTCGGCACTGGCGGCAGCGTAAACAAAGGGCAGCTCAAGTACCAGACTTGCGCCTTGTGCCAAAGCCATGCGGGCCCGTGTCCATTTATCCACCACAGCCGGTTCACCGCGCTGCGTAAAACTGCCGCTCATTACAATAACCAGAGCAGTATCGTCACCAAAGTGAGCCTTCACTGCATCGTATTGCAGGGCATGTCCCCAGTGAAACGGATTATATTCAGCTATAATGCCAACTGTTTTCATGCTGCTCATTATATCAACCCTTTGGCGGGTGGTCACTTTTTGTTATCATATAAAATAAATAAACAGGCATGAAGAAAAGGCGGTGCGCGTTTTGGCATTTAAGCCGCGAAAACGGCTGCTCTTGTGGCTGCTGATTATCATAGTATTTCTGACTCTAGCCGGGCTGCTGACTGCCCATTTTCTAAGGCGTTCCGCGCCGGCTGAAATTCGCTTTGCCAGCAGCTTTCCCGGCTCTGCAACACCAGGATACACACATAGCGGTTCCGAAGAGGTTGGGCGCTTGAGTACCCGCACTTCCGCTCTTTTGCTTACGGGCCGGGGTTGGCTACGTTCCTTAAGGATTGAAGGTCCACAGACTGGCCAGCCGGCCGAACCCGCACTGGTTCTGGACGCGATGGACCACATGGCCGCCGCACGAGTCGCCCTTGAAAGTGCTGATCTGATAGAATTGCAAACTGAGTTGAGCCGTATTCGCAATACCTTTGTCAATCAGGAAGGCTTGGTTGCAGCTGAGGCGCTAATTGAAAGCACAGGCAGTGCAGACCGTTCAGAAGGCTTTGCCAACGCACCCACGCTTGCCTGGCTACGGCTGTTGGCTGAAAGCTATCAGCTAACAGACTCGCCAGAATTGCTACAGGAGCTGCGCATTACTTCTGACAACTTTCTGGCCAGGACCGGACCGGACGGACTCCTGCCAGCCGATACCCAACTAATTTTGTACCAGCAGCCCCCGCCGCGGGACCCGGAGGCAACACCAACCCCAAAACCGACGCAGGAACCAACCCCCACGATCGAAAGTATTCGCCAGGTTATTCAGATTGCCGACATCGATCTTTATACAATGCAGCTGCTCCAGCCGCTGGATGAGCGCTGGCAACTTGTTCTGAACCGTAACCGCACCGTACTGGAAGCTGCGACACTAGCGGGAACCGTTCCTCTGTTTCAATATGCCTACGATCCTGCAATCGCAGACTACATAGGTTTTACCGGCACGCAACCGCTGGTTGAAACTGAAGCTGTTCTGCGGGCGCTGTTGCATATATATGAAGCTGGCGGTCAGTTGCCGCAAACACTAACCTATCTGCGCAACCGGTTTTACGAATCCTCAGTATTACCTGAACAGATCGACCGGGTAACAGGTGCCGCCAGTGAGAGTGAATGTATTACCGGCTATGCGCTGCTGGCCAGGATAGCTCGGATCACAACCGATGCCGCTCTTTACGAGCGAGCCGCCACGCGCTTACTGTGGCACACCGCAACTAATACCCGCAGCGAAGCCTACGGCGCGGTTTTTCGGACAGATCCGGACAATCGGATCCGGGTGACAGCCCGCGACAATCTTCTGGCTTTACTTGCTCTTAACTAACTGGTAAAAGTATAAATGTGCAGTTTGTTACAAGAAACAAGTAAACTATACCTGATTGACTTGATAATTTAATATTCTTGCATTCTACGTCTAAACGACTACCTCGAATATGTGATAAAATGACAATGTTTGTACCTGTCTTCAACATCTGTGCTGACGGCGAGAGGAAGTGAATTTCATTGCAGAACGTGATCGAACTCAAATCGGAGATGGATCGATTGTTCTCAAGTCTCGGCGGTGTTATTGCTGCGCGGGCCATTTTCAATGACGATGAAGAAATTGTGGAAATCCATATTCTGAGTGACCTCACCAAGTCACCAAAACAACTAAGCCGCGATATCCAGTCGGCAGCTATGGCCGCGTTCGGCTTAAACATCGACTACAAACTGATCAGCATCGCCCAGGTGGACAGTGAAGTTGTGAACAAGCCAGCCGTTCAGATTAGTCCGCGTTTAAGCATCGGTAAAATTCTTATCGGCCTGGATAATCAATCGCTTGAGTCCACTGTTTTCCTTACCCATGGCGACAAAGTGTTCGAAGGCAGCTGCAGCGGCCCGCTTGCAACCCGCAGCCGGGTCAACGCAACAGCAACAGCGGCTATTCAGGCCCTCAAGAAATTCTTTGGACCAAATACCAGTATTTCTCTGATTGAATATCAGCGCCAGACCATTGGCGGCACCGATTGTTATACCGTTGCCCTTTCCTGGTCGGATGGCGTGCGTGAAAGCGTCCGTTATGGCATCGCGCCCCTTTGCGGCCCCGAATCCGAGATCAAAGCCATAGTTCGGGCGATACTTTCAGCTGTCAATCGCGCCGTATCTTTTTGTGAGGACAAAGGCTCCTGACTTAAGCCAAGGAGTTGCGGACATCTACCGGCCTGTTTAAGTACGGTAGTTAACGAAGCTTGGAATGACAGACTGGTGAAGCGAAGCGGAACAACCTGCTTGAATAGCGGAGGAGCAGAGTCCTATGTAGGAGGTTGTTCAAGGTGAAAATTAAAAACGCCCTGGGAGTCCTGGCCGCTTTACTGGCTCTTATTCTCTCAACCGGCGCCAACTGGCGTATACTCTGATCAAGAGGAAGTCGACCGGCAACGGTCGCAGCCACTGAAAAATGCCGGTCTGTCATTTCATTATATTTAAATCAAGGCGGCTTTCGCTGCCTTATAACCTGCGGCTCTGCCGCACACCGTTTGGCAAAAGCAAGAAAGTGAAAGGCAACTAATGGAAGATGTCGTCAATAGTTAACCGTGGCCTGAGAACTTATATATATTTAACGATCACGGCTGGCTTCGCCTTGTTGCTGGGCTTAACATTTACGCAGTTTGAAACTCTTGTTCCGGTTCTCCCAAGCGTTCTGTTCCTTGCCGTTCTGGCGGTTATTGCCGAATCCCAGGGGATCGCGATCGATAACGACAAAGCTATTTCCATATCCTTCGCGATCAACATCAGTGCCTTGCTGCTGTTTGGAATTGCGGCGGCAGCCTGGGTATCTTTTGCCACCGCTTTCTTTGCCATAGTTGATGCTGGCCGCGGACGCAAACAGCATTTTCTCAATACACCTATTTATAAATATTCGATCAATGCAGCGAATTACATGATTTCGATTATAGCCTGCGGCACTGTATTTGAATTTCTTGGCGGCACTTACCTTCGCCACCTCAACCTGGTTGGCTTCGAGCAAACTTTCATTGTTATTGCTGGAATGCTGCCGGCAATTATCGTAGGCATGGCAGTATATGTGTTCATCAATACAGCAATTGTCATGGTTTATTTCGCGCTGCAGGATCCGGGAAACAAGTCAATTCTCAACGACTGGTTCCGGATTTTTTCCTGGTCGGCTGTGAGCATGCTGTGTGTTGGTGCGCTTGGCGTGCTGCTGACGTTGGTTTACTATTCTTTCGGCGGTTGGGCTGTTCTGCTGTTTTTCGCTCCTTTCATGTTGTTCCGTTATGCCTATGTCGGCTTTTCCTCGGTGCAAAAAGGCTACCTCGATACGATCCAGGCCTTTTCAGCAGCTCTGGAAGCTAAAGATAAATATACGGTCGACCATGCCCGACGGGTAGAACGTTATTGCGAAATAATCGCCCGTGAAATGAATCTTTCGAATGACCGCACTAAAGTACTCAAAAAGGCCTCATTACTGCACGATATCGGCAAAATCGGCATCAGCGAACGCATCCTTAACAAAGACGGACTGTTGACTGATGAAGAGTATGAAGAAGTCAAACAGCACCCTGTAATCGGCGCCCAAATGCTGGAAGGTATTGAGTTTCTACACCGCGAGGTCAGAATAATCCGCGCGCACCATGTCCATTTTGATGGCAGTGGTTATCCGGAAGACTGCGCTGAAGACGCGGACTTGCTGGAAGCCCGCATCCTGACTGTCGCTGACTCCTTCGACGCCATGACCTCAGACCGTTCTTACCGCAAAGCCATGACCTGTGATGAAGCATTTGCCGAGCTCAGAGCCTGCAGCGGTACCCAGTTTATGCCGGAGGTTGTTGAAGCCTTGATCAACGGATTAACGCGTGAACAGCAAAAGGAACAAAAGGCGGTCACGCGGCAGGAAGCATTGCAGTGATTATTAGTGCCGCCTTGCTTGGAATTGTGCTCGCCCTCTTACGAGGCGGGCGTTTTTCTTATTTATCACACAAACGCATCAAGGCTCCGGCGCTGCTTTTTGTTTCGCTGGCCTGTGAAATCCTGGCTGCCAATAGCGGTCCAGCCTGGATCGCGCGAACGCTGGCCACCCTCGTCGGTATTCCCCGCAACGCACCTGCTTTTCTGACTGAAGCGTTCGGGCGGGCAGCCTGGCTTGTATCACCGGACGCACCAGTATTCTTTTTATTCTTGCTGGCTTTGCTTCAATACACCACAGTGCTGATATTCATCGTCCGCAATATCCGGCTTGCCGGCATGGAACTTTTTTTGATCGGCAGCATGATGAACGGCGCTGTCATTCTGTCAAACGGCGGCCGGATGCCGGTCAGCACAATACTTAAAAGTTTCGGCCCTGAGGCTTTAGAACGGATCGCAGCAGCTCCGCACTACCTGTTGGCCAAGGGCAGTGAGCCCTTGGTTTTTCTGGGTGACTGGCTGCCTTTTTGGTCATTTGGCTGGTACATGGTCAGCATCGGTGACTTTTTTATTTCGCTCGGAGTAATTTTTCTGGTCAATTCACTAATGCAAGCGCAAACGCTTACGGTTTTTCGGGGTTCTAAGGTTGAATCCGACGTTGATTACATTTATACTAAAGAGCGCTCGATAAATAATAAAAGGGGGATGATCAATCATGGGCTTTATTCAAACGATTTTCGCCAAAGCGAAAACCGACAAAAAGACAATAGTTCTGCCGGAATCAACCGATCCGCGCATGATCGAAGCGGCTTCCTATCTACTCAAAGAGGAGATCGCCGATATTATTCTAATCGGAAACAAGGCGGAAATTGAACAGGCAGCGCCACAATGGGATATTTCCGGCGCTAAGATTATTGATCCGCTTAAGAGTGAGCACTTTGAAGATTTCGTCACAACTTTCTACGAGATGAGAAAGGCCAAGGGAGTCACGCTGGAAAAAGCGCGTGAAACCATGCAAAACGAGCTCTACTTCGCTGTTATGCTGGTTAAGAAAGGCTTTGCTGACGGCATGGTTGCTGGCGCCGTAAACAGCACTTCCAATACCTTGCGCCCGGCACTGCAAATCCTTAAAACAGCACCTGGAGTCAAGCTGGTTTCAGCTTTCTTCATGATGATCGTACCCGATTGCGAATACGGCGCCAACGGCACATTCCTGTTCGCCGACAGCGGCCTGGTTGAAAATCCTTCAGCTACTGATCTTGCTGAAATCGCGATTTCCTCAGCCGGTTCTTTTGAAACCCTGGCACGTGAAAAAGCGAATGTCGCCATGCTTTCCTATTCAACTTATGGCAGCGCCAAAAGCGAGCTGACTGAAAAAGTTATTGAAGCCACTCGTCTGGCCAAGGAAAAGGCCCCGCAGATAAATCTCGATGGTGAACTGCAGCTTGATGCCGCAATTGTTCCTTCCGTCGGCAAATCAAAAGCCCCCGGCAGCACTGTCGCCGGCTCGGCAAATGTTCTGGTTTTCCCCGACCTCAATGCCGGTAACATCGGCTACAAACTAGTGCAGCGTCTGGCTAAGGCAGAAGCCTATGGCCCGATCACTCAGGGAATAGCAGCACCGGTCAATGACCTGTCGCGCGGCTGCTCTGCTGACGATATCGTGGGCGTTGTCGCCATTACTGCTGTTCAGGCTCAGGCGATGAAAAAATAATATGACTGTGTGTAATGAAGGAGTCGGTTCCATGATTGTTCTGGTTATCAATGCCGGCAGCT
>CAYPHB010000043.1:9337-13111 GCA_964410445.1 uncultured Oscillospiraceae bacterium | reverse complement strand
GCTTGACCAGTTTGTCAACTCCGGCTGGAATCCGCTGGCTAACCACAAATTCTAAAGTGTAGAATAGTATAAAAAGCAGATACAGACCAACGCTAACAACAATAATAGGAGGCTCGAACATGACTAAGCTCTTTCGCTATGGTATTGCCTGTTCTCTCAATAAAACAGGCTCAAGCGCCCCGATCACATTCCGCGGTGACATTGAAGACATATGTGAGCGCAGCCGCAAATACGGCTACGACGGCATTGAAATCCACCTGGTAAATCCCGGTGAGCATGACTGGGACAAAATCAGCAAAACAAAAGACGATTATGGCCTGAGTGTTACAGCGCTGGCCACAGGCCGCGAGTTTCATCAGAACAAGCTTTACCTGCTTGATGAAAACCCGCAAGTACGCCGCGACGCAATCAACCGGCTCAAAGAGCATATCGATGTAGGCGCCAAGCTGGGTGCGCTGGTAATTGTTGGTTCAATGCGTAAAGATATCCCTGACTTCCAACGCTACGACTATTATGAAGGGCTGCATAACGAAGCTGTTCTGGAGCTGGCAGAATACGCGGAACCTAAGAATGTCACTATTATCCTGGAGAATATCCTTACCTTCACCAGCAACTTTATGAATACAATGCGCCAGACCGCAGATGTGGTCCGCAAAATCAACAAACCCAACGTAAAAATCCATCTTGATACTTATTCTATGCTGATGGAAGACAACGACATTCCCGGCGCGATCCAATATTGCATGCCGGAACTGGAATATGTTCATTTTGCTGACAGCGCCCGCTTGTATCCGGGTGGCGGCAATGTGGATTTCCCCTTGTTCCTGAACACACTGCTTAATGTAGGTTATAAAGGCTGGATCGTAACAGAGTGCATCCCCTGGCCGACCGAGGATCTCTCAGCTGAGCGCGGTATGGCTTACCTTAACGCCCTCGAAACAATCGTTAAGATTAAGCGGTCTACTGCTGAACGTGACTATGTCCAGCTGCATCACGGCGAATAATTATAAATAACACAATCAAAGTTGCTGCAAAGCAAGGCAGCGCTGGTGTAGGTAACATCAGCCTGAAGGCACAGGAGGAATCTATGTATAAACTGGATGGCAGAATAGCAATTGTTACAGGTGGTGCTCGCGGTCTGGGTCAGGCCATGGCGGAACGCCTCGGCAAAGAAGGCGCAACTGTAATCATCGCGGATATTGACACTGCGTCGATGGAAAAAACCGTTGCGGCTATGAACGCGGCTGGTTCTAAGGCAGAGGGATATCAGATTGACCTTACCAAGACGAGCGAAATTGACGCCATGATCGACAAAGTTGCCGCCGATCACGGCCGGATTGATATTCTGATCAACAACGCCGGCATTAATATTCGCCAATGGGCGACCGAATACAAAGAAGAAGACTACGACTTCCTGATGGCGCTCAACCTTAAATCTTACTATTTCGCCAGCAGAGCAGCTGCACGCTATTTCAAAAAGCAGGGCGGCGGCGTAATTGTCTGCACTTCTTCCGGCAACTCAGAGCGTTTCACCACCAAACGCACACCTTACTGCATCTCCAAGGCCGCGGTAAATGGCCTCGTTGCCGCTTTGGGCAATGAGCTTGGCCGTTTCAACATCCGCGTCAACGCAGTTGCGCCGGGTTACATTTACACTGATATGGTGCGCCAGGGCATCGCCGAAGGCATTATTGATGAAAAAGCAATCATGTCGGTGCTGCCGAACAAACGCTTCCTTGAAGCCAGTGAAATTGCCAACGCTGTTGTATTCCTCGCTTCAGACGAAGCCAGTGGCATTAATGCCCAAACCCTTTTCGTGGATGGCGGCTGGAATAAGAATGGACTACCGGAAGCCAAGGATTACAAATAAGCTAATCCAAGCAGATATTAAATAAAACAGAGTAAATCCGGTTAGATAACAGACTGACAAAAACCCAAAACAGAATACACAAGCAAAACGGCCATCGCACCTTGAAGTGTGATGGCCGTTCAATTTGTTTAAGGTTATGGGAAACCGCGAACCTGTTTCAGATCAGCTCTTATAGATTGTTTACAGCAATCAGGACGAAGTTGATCAGGAACAGAATCGCTGAACCATACAGAATCGGATGAACTTTTTTACCC
Organism: uncultured Oscillospiraceae bacterium; assembly: GCA_964410445.1. Lineage (GTDB taxonomy): Bacteria > Bacillota > Clostridia > Saccharofermentanales > UBA5734 > JAXGXQ01. The sequence goes on along the minus strand of CAYPHB010000043.1, from coordinate 10,987 downwards.
TTGCCGGTTACAAGTGCGATCAGACAGTAGGTGATGAAGCCGGCGGCGATACCGTAGGAAATATTGTAAGCAAAGCTCATGACCGCGACTGTAAGGAAAGCGGGGATAGCCTCTTCAATTTTGTTCCAGGCTATGCCAATGAAGGCTTCAGCCATCAGAACACCAACAATGATCAGGGCGGGGGCAGTAGCCGCGCCCGGGACGATGCCTACCAATGACGTGAAGGGAATTGTGAGCAAGAACATTATTGCGACAACCACGGCTGTGAGGCCGCTGCGGCCGCCGACGCCGATACCGGCTGCGCTTTCTACATATGTGGTGGTGTTGGATGTACCGAGCAGGGCACCGATTGAAGTGGCTGTAGCATCGGCAAACAGGGCTTTATCCATCCGGGAGTTAAAGCCGCTGCTTTCTTCCAGAGCTTTTTCGTCTGCTTCATCAAAGATGCCTGATTTGCGGCCGGTGCCAATGAAGGTGCCGATAGTGTCAAAGGTGTCAGAAAGGCTGAAAGCAAAGATAGTAATCAGCACCATGGGAATTTTGGCCGGGTCGGAGAACATGCTGCCGAGGCCCGGGCTGCCAAAGAAGGAAAAAGCAACGTTTTTAATGCCGCCAATAGCAGTAACATCCACAATGTTACCGGAAGGCAAATTTACAACCGACATCGGAATTCCGATTAAAGTAGTGGCAACAATACCAATCAGGATCGCGCCCTTAACCTTAAGAACCATAAGGATTATGGTAATCAGTAAGCCGATCAGGGCCAACTGGGCTGCGGGTTCAGTAAAGTTGGCAAGGCCAGGAACAGCTCTGGCAGATCCAAGTATAGTTCCATCAGGCAAAGCGACATAGGTGCCGGGATCAAGTGTGAATTTAAGGAAGCCGGCTTCCTTCAGGCCGATATAGGCAATGAACAAACCGATACCTGCGCCAATCGCATGCTGCAGACTGAGGGGAATTGAACGGATTATGGCTTTTCTGATTTTGGTCACGGTGATCAGGATATTAATCAAGCCGCAGATAAATACCATTGCCATGGCTTCCTGCCAGGCAAAGCCCATCCCCAGTACAACTGTGAAAGTAAAAAAGGCGTTAAGACCCATGCCAGGTGCGACAGCATAAGGAACATTGGCTACGAGTCCCATAACCAGGGTGCCGACTGCAGCAGCAAGTGCGGTGGCGACAAAAACACCGTTTTTGTCCATGCCGGTAATTCCAAGGATACTCGGGTTCACGAAGACAATGTACGCCATCGTGAAAAAGGTTGTCAGACCAGCAATTACCTCAGTTCTGACATTGGTACCTTTTTGTTGCAGACCGAAAAATTTCTCCATATTTTTCTCTCTCCTGTCAGCATTTTAGTGGTGGATAAATAAGAACATTACTGTACAAGTTTATCAATGTATTAAGAAATTTCAAATAGTTTATAACAAAACCAGGCCTTGCTCAGCCGATTCGTCAATATCACCATTTAATACCGGATATTAGTGTGCGGATTAAGGATGTGAACAGTAAAAATGCGACAAAAAAAGCTGCAGCTATTGAATGAGCCGCAGCTTTCAGATTTATACTTTTGTTGTTAGAAAATTCTACCTCTGTTGTTAAATATTTCTTCTGCCGCGTCCGCGTCTGCGGCTGACAGGCCGCCCG
>CAYPHB010000043.1:0-9327 GCA_964410445.1 uncultured Oscillospiraceae bacterium | reverse complement strand
GAATTTCACTCCAGATTACACCCTGGACTAAAGGATTGCGTTCTTGCAGCTGATGCAGCGCCCGCGGGATAACCGTTTCTCCTCCAGCTTCGTCCCACCAGTTCATGCTGGCGCTTTCGCCAATGTCAAGATTGGACAAGGCTGAAAGACCTGAAGGGTCTGATTCGTAAGTGGTAATGCTTGTTTGAAGCGGACTGAAGCTATCGCCCGGTAAGCGCCCCTCATGCCCAATAATATCAGTATTTGCGGCTGAAAAGTCGCTTTCTTGAGGGCGTGTGTCTTGAGACGTTAATGCTTCCTTACTATAAAATCGGTCGTCATCAATTGAACCCTCATATCCACTTGTTCTGTCCACAACTACTGAGTGATTGCCAGACATATAAAGGTCGCTATCTGTAGGATCCTGCCATTGCGGTTGCTGAGCCTGCGGCGCTCGTCGGACTTCAGCCCTTGTCTGTTGCTGCCTGGATTGAAGAATATCAGCCAGAGTCGGGTTTTTACCGCTTTCACTCTGCTCTAAAGCTTCTTCAAACTTGCGCAACGCTTCTTCGAAGCTGGCAATTTTACCGAAAAAATCTTTGTTAGCCATGCTTATTTCTCCGCTTATCGGGGCTTCTCGGGAGTTGCTTCGCCTTTGCTGGAGTCGGCGATGGAATTACGCATCTGCGTGTCGGAAACAACATTCTGCAGATTGTAATAATCCATGGCTCCCAGATTGCCTTCGCGCAGGGCCTGCGCCAGTGCCCGCGGCACATCGGCCTCGGCCTCGACAACCTTGGCGCGCATTTCGATAACGCTTGCCTTCATTTCCTGTTCGAGGGCAACAGCCATGGCGCGGCGTTCTTCAGCCTTGGCCTGGGCAATACGTTTATCTGCTTCAGCCTGGTCTGTCTGCAACTGGGCACCGACATTACGACCGACGTCGACATCAGCTATGTCAATCGAGAGGATTTCAAATGCTGTACCGGAATCAAGGCCCTTGGCCAGAACCGTATCAGAGATGCGATCAGGATTTTCCAGTACTTCTTTATGCGAAAGTGCCGAGCCGATAGTTGTAACAATACCTTCACCAACGCGGGCAATAATTGTCTGCTCGCCGGCACCACCGACCAGGCGGTCAATATTGGCACGTACTGTAACCCTTGCTTTAGCTTTCAGTTCTATACCATCCTTGGCAATAGCCGCGATCAGAGGTGTTTCAATGACGCGCGGATTTACGCTCATGCGAACTGCTTCCAGAACATCACGGCCTGCCAGGTCAATAGCTGCAGCCCGTTCAAATTCCAGCGGGATTTCTGCTCTCTGAGCGGCGATCAAAGCGTTGACTACCTTGTCAACATCACCGCCGGCCAGGAAATGGGCTTCCAATTGATTAATGTTGAGGTCCAGACCAGCCTTGGTTGCTTTGATCATCGGGTTGACAATTCTGGAAGGTACAACCCGGCGCAAGCGCATGCCGATCAGGTTCATTATGCCGACTTTAACGTCGGCGGCAGCTGCCGATATCCACAATCCCAAGGGAACAAAGGTGAGGAAGATAGAAAGAAAGGTGATTATGGCGACAATAATTACGGCATAGAGTAGTAGTTGCTGTGGCTGCATGGTTCATCCTCCGTGATTTCGATTATTGATCATTTGTTGGGACATTTATCAGGTGTCTGCAACATCAAGCTCAGAATCCTCAGCTGTTGCCACAACAATTCGGTTGCCGGTAACTTCGATTATTCTGACCTTGGCGCCGCGGCGGATAAAACTGCCTTGCGTTACAACGTCCAAACGTTCGCCGTCGAGATCGACAACACCTGAAGGACGCAAGTCACTTGTAGCGGTACCTTCCTGCCCAACGAGAGAGCTTTTATCCTCGCTGGAGCGGTAGCCTTTATCTTTACTGGACTTAAGATGAAGGATCATATTACGTGCTAAGCGGCCTTTCCGGGCTGAGCGCAACAGGAGCAGGATCATGATTGATACCAGTACAATCAGAATCAGCACCAGGGCGATAGCTTCCAGTGGGGAGCCTGCTGTTAAGATGATACCTATCACTAACAGCACAACACCAGTGCCTCCGGCCAAGCCAAACCCCGGGGTAAACATTTCGACAACAAGCAGGATCACTCCGGCGACCAGTAAAACAATCTCCAGAGGCTGCAGGCGGTCTAAATAGCTAAAAAACTCAGGAGTGCGCACAATTGAGCTGGCTGCTAGATTCAAGACTGAGAAGATATTCATTTAACCACTCCTTTAGCTTACTTTCGGCGCAGGCGTTAGTTGAGTCTATAACAATTTCATCATATCACGATCAGTTAATCTATGCTGTAGGCTAGTGTAAATAATTCATTAAGCTGTCTTTGCCACCAAAAGCAATGCTCAAAAACATATCTGAATTTTCTTAAATTCAAGAAGTCAGACAATGTTTTTGAGCAAGTTTGTGTATCAGTCTTATTGGCAAGCTTAAGAGTTATTTTCGCAATAAATTCCCTGTTCGACTTCAGCGACTTTTTCTTTCGCCGAAACGAGCCAGCCCTTACGCCATTCCTCTAAATCCTGGGTAAATTCCGTGTTCATAAAAGCTTGTGTCATTTGGATTCCAAGCCAGTCAGCGATGTACCAGCCGCCCATGCAAAGTATATTTGCGTCATTTACAGCGCGACTCATCTTGGCAGAGTAAACACTTTCACAAACGGCTGCGGAAATACCCTGGAACTTATTGGCAACTATCGACATACCCATACCAGTGCCGCAGCAAAGAATGCCACGCTCTGCTTCGCCAGATTGAATTTTTTCAGCGACCAGCGGCGCCACATCAAAAAACGGATTGGGCTTATCCATTTCCTGAGTGCCAATGTCTTCTACTTCATGTCCTTGCTCAATCAACCAGGCCTTCACAGCTTCTTTAAGCGTAAACCCTGATTTGTCAGAACCTATTGCCAGTTTCATTTTATTCCTCCTGAATTTTGTTGCTAACATCGTTGCGTTTTCGGATTTATTTTGCTAAGCGTCAGTTTTTTCGTTCAGCCCAATTAGTTTCTTAATAGGCAGGCGATTATTTCAAAGCATTGATTCGTACATTTTGCGTAGCATTTCGTCGGTGATCTCAACCGGACTGTTCAACATATTGGGGTGCTGACTGTCCCTGATCAGGTCCTGCAGCGCTGCAGCGTCCAGATTCAGATCCTTGAGATTCAAGCGGACACCAAGATCGCGTTTCAAAGCACGGATTTCTTCGGCCATAGCCGCCGCGTCTGCAAAACCGCAGGCTGTCGCGAACTCATTCATCCTGCCGCCGTCACCCTGAGCGATAATTTCCAGAAAACTGTCCAGGGTGAGAGCGCAGGCCTCACCGTGGGGAATCCCATAGCGGTTGGTGAGCACGAAAGAGCAAGCATGTGAAGGACCGGTTTTGGGCAAATTGAAGCCCAGTCCTGCCAGCAAAGACGCCTGGGCCATCTGTTCCCTGGCCTCGGTTGAGGCAGGAGAAACGCAAGCTGCCCGCAGATGACGGAACACCAAACGCGCTGCTTCGAGGCAGAACAGGTCGGTAATCGGCTGGTTGTTGCGGCTCTGGTAACCTTCAATAGCATGGGAAAGCACGTCAAGGCCGGTAATGGCTGTGACGTGGGGCGGCATCGACCAGGTAATAACCGGGTCAACAATTGCGGCTGCGGCGTAAAATGAAGGGGAGGCGAGGGGAGCTTTGAAGCCCTTTTCCTCGTTGGTCAGGACGCTTACAGCTGTAACTTCGCTGCCGGTACCTGCGGTTGAGGGTATTTGGATTATCGGCAGGCCGCCAGCCGGTAAGCTGACGCCTGTGCCGTGGTAAACCGTGATGGATTCAGCCAGCGGAGCAATAACGGCCGCTGCCTTGGCACAATCCATGCTGCTGCCGCCGCCGATAGCGACGACAAAGTCGGCATTGGTATTGCGGATCAGCTCAGCGCATTCATCCACGTTCTTTACGGTTGGATTAGGCTTGCCTTTATCGTATACCGCCGCAATCAGGTTGCCGGTCCGGTCGATCAGATCCTGGACGGTTCCGTTGGTCGCCAGTATACGATCGCAGACGAGAACTGCTCTGGTAACTCCGAGCTTTTCAGCGATTTCCCCCAGACGAAAACGTTCGTCATTACCAAAGTAGATTTCGACTGGTTGTTGATAGTGCCATTTCATAGTGCTTCTCCTTTAATGCTCAATATCCCAGGTCCTCATCGATAAAGATGATTTCCGAATTCAGGCGGTTTGGTGCTCTCTCGATAATCAAAGTGCAACGGCAGATCCGTTCTTTGTTATTACAGTCATAGCAACGGTCTGCTTTTGCGGCGCAGGGCGTTTTCAGGTTAAACCGCTTCGCGTTCAACGGTGCTGCCACGTTCTTGGCCCGGTCCAGGGCTGCAGGCAGGTCCTCGGTTATTTTATTACGGCCCACAACAAAGTATACCTGATCAGGGCCATAAATTGAGGCAGCCAGACGATTCCCGGCACCGTCAATATTTACAATCTCACCGGTGCGCGAAACAGCGTTGGCGCTGGTGATATAAACCTTTGCTGCTGTCGCCAGGCGTCTTACTTCCTCGCTTGCTGCGTGGTGATGCCAGATCACAGCATTGTTTTTGGCCAGGGCGTCATACAGGCCGATCTGGCGCAAGGTAATACTGCCGCCAAAGCCGATTGTACGTCCCTGCAGTGCTTCAACTAAATAATCGCGTGCTTCGGCACCTGTATTGAAGTGCTTTACTGTAAAACCATGACGCTCAAAGTTGCGGATCATTTCAGGATCAGCTGCACCGGAGGTATAGGCTGCAATGTTTTCCGGTTTTGACTTAGCGGACATTTTTTCGTCTGGCATGGCTTTCACCTCGTAAAAATAACCTGGTGAATTGCAATACCTTAATTTTGACAAAGTCAGCCGCGTAATTCAAGCTCAGGTTGAAGTGCGGCGTTGTTTGGAGACAACCAGCGAGACTGCGAACAGCGCGGCCATGAACCCGATCTGGATTAAAATCCCTTGCACATAAGCAGCTGGGATATTGCTGAAATCAGCTGCCAGCCGGTCCAGGCTGTTATTCCCTCGGACATACCAGTAGGTGGGGGTAAAGCGCGCGATCGCTGTAACCGCTTCGCCCATCAGCATCTGAGGTACAAATACGCCGCCGAGGAAGCTGCTGCCTAAAGACAGCACATTGACGATGGCTTGTTGCACATTGGCATTGCGGACAAAGAGGCTGATCAGATAGCTCAGGCTCAGGGCAGTTACCGCAAAAACCAAAGCATTCAGGCTCATGAGCGCGATTTGTGGACCTTCCCTGGCAATATCGCCCAGTGCCAGACTAGCCAAAGAGGGCAGGAGCCAGACAATCAACGTGAACAGTACATGACCGAAGATCAATTGCCCGTTCAACTGCATCAAAGTCAAGGGAGAAGTTATGGTGCGCCGGTATAAGTCCTGCTTGGTGAAGGTCAGCATGATTGTGGAAACACCAAGGAAAATCAACGCCATCAGCGTGTATGACAGGAAGTTAAAATAATAGGCGATCTTGCTGTAATCCAGTGGGGCTCCTTCTACAAGCTCAACCTGGCTTTCCTTAGCCAGGTCAGCCCGAACGTAGGAATCTATCTGATTGAAGTCAAGCTTTGGCTTTACCAGAGCATAGCGACTGGCAGTGGCCAGATACTTCTCGATGAAGCGGTCAATATAAACGGCTGTGGTTGAATCGGGTACGGAGGATTTCTCGACTTTGGCAGTTCCATTTCCCTGGAGCAGGCTGACTGAGAAACCGGCAGGGATATGGACGGCATATTCTATTTCACGGAAAAAGAGCGCATCCTGCAGAGCATCAGCAGTATCCGGCAGCTCCACAATTTTACAGGTTTCATTCAGGTAACGTGTAAGCCCTGCTGCCACGCTGCCATCAGCGTCAGAATTGATCACCGCGATTTGCGGGCGGGCTGCGCTGAAATCATCTGTCGGCGGTGCCGGATAAAGCATAGTCAGCAGAATAATCAGGAACATGAATACCCCAACATAAATTAGCATGGCGGGGATATTGCGGCGGATAACTTTAAGATAGGCTTTAAATACTGGCATAGCGCTGCCTCCTTAGCTTAAAGGCGACTACGGCGCCAAAAACTACGATCATTACTGACATAACAATAATATTGTTCCAAAAACGGGTGTCTGTTTCGTAATAATAAAGTGCGTAAAAAGAATCAGAGATCAGGTTGGCAGGGTTAAGCCAGCTGAGTATCGGGGCATTCTGGCTGACCGCGTATTTAACCTGGGCACTGTTTAAACCGGCCATAGCGGAACTGACCATCGAGAAGCCGATCAGAATACCAACTCTTGCGCCTTCTCTTGCATTGAACAGAGAACTGATCAAGGCTCCGATAGATACTCCCAAAACACTCCCCAGGAAACAAACCAGCAGGATTCGCCACAGATCGTCACCAAATCCAATATTCAGCGCGAACCGCAAGTAAATCAACAAGAGTAGGATCGAACTGAAATGGACCAGAAACTTTGCCGCAGAGGACGCCAGAATCATCAAGGGGCGCGAAATCGGCGAAACTACAATCCGGGTTGCCTGTGCCGACTGGTTTGCCTGGACATTCATCACTTCTTTTAAACCCCAGAAGCCGCCATAAAGGCAGGTCATGGCTATCAGGGCGTAGTAATAAGTCATCATGGTATCCGGGCTGCCGCTGCCTAAAGGACGGTCGGCCAGCCAGTCGCGCTCGCTTGTCTGCTGCAGCGCGGCCATGTCAACAGTAGAGTCAAGAGCGAGAACTCCCATCCAGGAGGCTGAAACCTGCTGATATTCATCGGCAAAAGTCTTGATAATTGATTGAGACAACCCCGAATTCGTTGCGGTAACATCGAGAGCAGTCAGCGAATCTCCGGTCCGCCGGGGAGTGAGGATACCGCGGATTTTATCTTCTGCAAGCTCCGCCATAGCCTCTGCTTCAGTCATCAGGTGAATGTCAAAGAGCGCGTTTTCACCGCTGGAAACCTGTTCCATCACAGACTGCAGCTGGGTATCTTGCTGCCAGACTACATTGTTCACAACCGCGACGGGGATTTTGTTGAAAACCTCGCTGTTGCTGATATTGGCAAAAACAAGCCCGAACAGGGTGGCCAGAATCAGGGGAAAAGCTACAGCCCAGAAGACCAGGTCGCGGTCACGCAGATCTGCCTTGAGGTTATAGCGGAAAATATGTCGGAACATTTTTGTCGCCTCCTCAGTCGCGCAGTTGTTTGCCGGTGATCTCAAGAAATACGTCGTTGAGTGTCGGCAGTTCACACAGTACCCGGCCATAGACAAGGCCGCGTGACTGCAGAAACTCAATTACATTGGTCAGATTATGTTGGCGCCGTTCCGATTGAATTACCAGGTGAGAGTTTTGCATTTCAGCAGAGACAACATGCGGCAGCAAAGCAACCTGTTCTGTCAAATAAGTCAGATCAACCGGCGCTTCCGGCAACTCTACCGTAATTGTTTCACCGGTGCGGATCATGTCTTTTAATTCTTCCGAAGTGCCTTCAGCAATTACCTTACCCTTGTCCATGATGGCGATGCGGGTGCAGATCTGCTCAACTTCTTCCATATAATGCGAAGTGTAAATAATGGTCGCACCCTGCCGGTTAAGCTCAAGGATGCCTTCGAGGATCTTGTTACGGCTTTGCGGGTCAACGGCAACTGTTGGCTCGTCCAGGAATATCAGCTTCGGCTTATGGGCGATGCCGCAGGCAATATTGAGCCGCCGCAGCAACCCGCCGCTGAGCTTTTTAGGAACAAACTTTGTGAAGTCTTCCAGGCCGACGAAGCTGATTGCTTCATCCACCAGATCTTTGCGGCGTTTACTATCATGAATGTACAAACCACAAAAGTAATCGATATTTTCATAAACAGTCAGTTCATCAAAAACCGCGACGTTTTGCATTACCAGACCGATATCACGTTTAGCAGCATAGGAATCGGGTGTCATTGGTTTGCCAAACACTTCAACTGTGCCTTTGCTGTATTTCAGTAACGCCAACATGCAATTGATTGCTGTTGTTTTGCCGGAACCATTGGGGCCAAGCAGACCGAAAACTTCACCTTCTTTTACCTGCAGGTTGAAATGATCGAGCGCTATCAAGTCGCCATAACGTTTGACCAGATTATTAATTTCCACGAGCATGTGAATCCCTCCTCTTTTTGTCTAGGTTCAGTATGCTCGGCTTATGGGGCGGGCGGTAGTGAAAATGCTCCTGACTTGAGATGACAGATGTCACTGCTTTTTTAACCCTGCCGTGTTAGGATATGGATATAAAAGGAGCTGAGGGGATATGAGCTGGTTATCCGAAAAGTTGGCCGACAAGCTGGTCTTTTTTTCAATTTCTTTCATTTTATTTATCCAGGTTAATACCTCAGCTATTGCTATCGGCCAGGTGCTGGTTGCTTTGCTTATCAGCGCCCTGGCTTCGTATTCGGATAAGCCCGCGTTTAAGGCCGCCTGCGCGCTGGTGTTTATTGCTTTATGTATAATGTTCCCACAATTGAGTTACTTTTTGCCCCTAATCGCACTTGATTTATTTGCCACTCCCTGGCCGTTTCTGACAGCACTTAGCGCCATCCCTTTAATTGCACATGCAAACGTGCTTAACCAGACAACAATATTTGGCCAGGCACTGCTGATTCTGCTGGCTGGATATGTCTACCGCCGTTCCGAGTCACTGGCTGTGCTGCGGACGCAAACATACAAACTGCGTGATGCTGCGCAAGAATCGAAACTCCGGGAAGACCGTCAGCATGAGGCGCTTCAGGAAAAACAGGATTACGAAATTCATCTCGCGACTTTACGGGAACGCAACCGGATTGCGCGGGAAATTCACGATCAGGTTGGGCATCAGCTGACCAGCGCCATTTTGCAGGTGGGGGCGATGATGACTGTTCAGCAGGATCCTGCCCTGTTGCCGGAGCTGGATCAGCTCAAAACAACACTCAGCACCAGCATGGAACAGATCCGGAACAGCGTGCACGACCTGCATGACCAGTCGATTGACCTGAAGGCTGAGATCAACCGGATTGTTAATGAATTTGATTATTGCCCGCTGCGGGTGAAATACGACCTGACGGCATTACCTCCGCCGCCCGTGCGCTACGCTTTTCTTGCTATAATTAAGGAAGGCCTGGCGAACATAATGCGTCATTCTCAAGCCGGTAAAGCTTATTTGACTTTGCGCGAGCATCCCGGCTTCTACCAGCTGATTTTGCGTGATAACGGCAGAGGTTGTCCTGATTTGCTAAAAGGCAGCACTGCTTTGCCGCAAGGTGCCGGTACCGGTATGGG
>CAYPHB010000042.1:418-13132 GCA_964410445.1 uncultured Oscillospiraceae bacterium | reverse complement strand
GGCGCGTTAGGCTTGATCGCGGCGACTCTGCCGTCCTCAAGGTAGCTGACAGAGTATAAAGAAGGCACATAAACACCTTCAATGCCTGCTGCCTGGCGTAAAAATTCGGCTCGGCCGATGTTTTTTGACTGACGCTGATTGAAAAGGTCGATCAGTTCGTGAATAACCTCTTCACCTTCACCAATAACGACCAGGTCAAAAAAATCCGTCATGGGTTCAACGTTGTAGGCTGCCGGTCCCCCGGCGATCACAAACGGGTCCTGTTCGCCGCGTTCAGCGGTCAGCAGGGGCACTCCGCCAAGATCCAGCATGTTGAGCACGTTAGTGTAACTTAACTCATATTGCAAAGTGAAACCTATGATGTCGAACTCAGCCAACGGCGTTTTGGTTTCAAGCGAATGCAAGGGGATCTGCTCAGCCCGCATAAGCTTTTCCATGTCTCCGGCCGGCGCGAAAGCGCGTTCGCAGTAGACATCCTGCCGCTGGTTCAATAGGTTATAAATAATTTGCAGGGCAACATTGGACATGCCGATTTCGTACAGGTCCGGAAAGCAAAAGGCGAACCGGGTGAATCGGCTCGCCAATTCCGTGCCGGCCGGCGGTATGTCCTTGGTAACGGCGTTCCATTCGCCGCCGACATACCGTGCCGGTTTAGCAACCTGCCGCAAAATTCGGCGAGGTAGTTCAATTTTGGTCATTAACTATCCTTTCAGTCGTGTAAACGCTTCTCCAGTTCAGCTCGCCGGGCTTCAAAGCCGGGTTTGCCGAGCAAAGCGAACATGTTTTGCTTGTAGTTTTCAACGCCGGGCTGATCAAACGGGTTGACCGCCATCAGGTTGCCGCTGATGCCACAGGCTTTTTCAAAGAAATAAACCAGTTCACCAAAGCCATATGGAGTCAGCTCCGGCACTTTGATAATGATGTTAGGCACTCCACCGTCGACATGCGCCAGAACAGTTCCCTGCAAGGCTTTACGGCAGACTTCCGCCATATCCATACCAGCCAGGAAGTTCAAGCCATCCAGGTCACGCGGATCGGCTGGGATTTCCAGTGAGCGGCGCGGTTTTTCGACATCGATTACAGTCTCAAACATAACGCGGCTGCCGTCCTGGATGAACTGGCCCATTGAGTGCAGATCAGCCGAGTTGTCGACGCCCGCCGGGAAAAGCCCACGATGGTCTTTGCCTTCGCTTTCGCCGAACAGCTGCTTCCACCATTCCGTCATGTAATGGAAGCTCGGTTCGTAGTTGACCAGAATTTCCACTGCATAACCTTTGCGAAGCATAATGTTGCGCAGCACAGCGTACTGGTAGCAGGGGTTTTCCGCCAGATTCGGGTTCTTATAATCGTTCATGGCATCGCGAGCACCGCGCATCATTTCCCGAATATCAATGCCAGCGGCTGCTATCGGCAGCAGGCCTACAGCGGTCAGAACTGAATAACGCCCGCCAACATCGTCCGGAACGACAAAGGTTTCGTAACCTTCTTCATCTGCCAGCCCTTTTAACGCACCCAGGCTTTTATCAGTAGTTACATAAATCCGTTCACGCGCTTCTTCCTTGCCATAACGTTCCTCCATGTAGTTTTTGAACATGCGGAAAGCAACGGCCGGCTCTGTCGTGGTGCCTGATTTGGATATTACGTTGACCGAGACTTTACGGTCAGCGATCAAGTCGAAGAGGTCGCAAAGATAAGTGCCGGAAAGGCTGTTACCGGCAAATACAACCAGCGGTGCACGGCGGGTTTTGCGGCTGAGCGCACTGTTAAAGTTATCACTCAGCAATTCAATGGCAGCGCGGGCCCCGAGGTAGGAGCCGCCAATGCCAATAACCACCAGAACATCGGTATCGCGGCGAATTTTCTGGGCAGCCTTGCGGATCCGCGCGAACTCCTGTTTGTCATACTGGGACGGCAGCTGCAGCCAGCCGAGATATTCAGAACCAGGGCCTGTTTTTTTATGCAACTGGTCATGAGCAACCTTTAACTGGGGTTCAAACTGGATTAACTCGGTTTCGTTGAAAAAAGGCAGGGCATTCGCATAGTCGACCGTAATCATATGGAAAAACCTCCATCAGATATAAAAATGAATAAATAATCAGCCAATTTATTCGGTTTGTTCTTCATAATCATACTTGAAAACAGTTTCAGGGTGCAAGTGGAGCGATGTCCGTTACAGCCTGGTCTGGATCAACAATAAAGCTATCGATTTCAGCCTCAACCAGCGCTCTTTCGTCAGGGTGGATCCAGGCATGCAGTGAACTATGTAGACAAACCACCCTTGACTTCCCGCCTAACAATTGCGAGAAAAAACTGGCACTGGAAGGCGCCGCGGTTTCATCGCTGCGGGATTGAATAATTAGCGTCGGGACCTTAACTCTGCTCAGCTTTTTGCGTGTCTGATGGATCATCCGCCAGAGCGCCAGCCCCGGCCGGACAACAGCGAAAGGGTTAAGCAGCGGTTTTTCCAGGCCAAAACCGAGCCGGTAAGCCGCTGTAACCGAGTCATCTTCTTTGGGCGGGGTCAGGTAAAGCCTGAGCGAGGTACGGATAATGTTTACATGAAAACGCAGGCCCAGCGGTGTGCCCATTAGAATAATACCATTGACAGGGTTTTCCGGGTGTTCAGCAGTGTAGTCCAGTGCCAACAGGCCGCCCAGCGAATGACCGAGCAGGAAGACACGGCTATAACCGTTGCGCAAACAATCAATTTCAGCGTGCACGTGGCTGATCCAGTCAAGTTCATTGGTATTAGTAAAGGCATGAGCATCTCCGCCATGCCCCGGCAACAGCAACGCGGCACTGGCGTAACCCAGCTCATGCAAACGCCGGGCAGGTACTCGGAAAACATCCGGACTTCCCAAAAATCCGTGAATAAAAATTACGATTGTGTCTTTCGCTGAATGCCAGCTGAATGGCTCGTTCGGAGGGGCCGCGTTAAGAATGGCGGCTCCTTCGGGAGAAGCTTTTTTATCAACCAGAATCGACTCGCGTTTCTTTCTGACCATACCTAGATTATAGCGGTTACAGCTTGGCGGGTATACTGGAAACAGCCGTTTAGTGTTAGTATTTAGTTAAGTATTCGGGAAAAAGACTATGCTGCAGCGTTGCATTAATGGTTATCTCTTCGAGGTGGCAAAATATGGCTGACAAACAAAGACAAGATTCAACTGAGGGCTTCAAAAGCAAACCTGGTACGACATTGCAATTTGGACCGCTGGCACCTGGCTATGGATTGTCGCTGGGTGGCGGCGGAGTGCGTGGCGGCTACCAGATAGGCGTCTGGGAAGCAATGCGCGAGTTTGGGATCCCGATCACAGGTGTAGTGGGTTCTTCAATCGGCTCAATCAACGCAGCAGCCATTGCACTTGACGATTATGAACTTGCCAGTCGGGTCTGGCAGGAAGTCAACCTGACGGACATCATCAAGGTTACCCGACCTCTGCCGGTGCCGCAGGATCTACTCTCCTGGCGCAACATTCCGGCCTTAACAAAAATGATCCGTGAGGACCACGGCCTCGACACCGAGCCTTTACGTAATTTGCTTGACGAATATATTGACGAGCATAAGCTGCGCGAACGCGGCTGCCCTTATGGTGTTTCGATTTTTTCGCTGACGGAACGCAAACCGATGCCGCTGTTCATTGACGAAATTCCCGAAGGCCAGTTGACCGATTACATTCTCGCCAGTTGTGCCCTGCCCTTCTTTAAAGCTACCCGTATAGATGGTAACCGCCTGCTGGACGGCGGTTTCAGCGACAACGTGCCTACCAGCATGCTAACCGAACGCGGCTGGAAAAAAGTGATCGAAGTTGAAATTCACGGGCTTGGCCGCAGGATTCCTGTACAGGAAACTGATGTGGAAATTATTCGCATTGAAGCGGATAACAATTTGTTCGGACCTTTCAATTTAGACCAGGCAGCTCGTGAAGCCAGGGTTAAAATGGGCTACACCGACGCGGTAAATGCCTTCAAAAAACACGGTCTGATCGCTGCCGGTGTCATACCCGCTCAACCCCTATACGAAAGCTCATCAGGCGACAATGTTTCGGCCAGCACAGGAGATACCCCCGATAAATCGTAAATCGCCCATTCCGGGTCCCCCAGTGGTTCTCCAGTGCTTAATAAGCATGGCAGCGAAAACGGGTAGGCTTCCACCCTGATTCTGGAGCCCGGCAAACGCTCGCGACGTAAAAAGGCGATTATTTCCCTCTGTTCTTCATTAGCGGTTGCTTCCAAGGCAGCCAAATGCCGCGGAGCATCTTTGCGGCCGCTGGCATAATGATCTGCCCGTAGCAGCCCGGCAACAATTTCGTGTGTAGCTGGCTCCAGCTTGTCAACAGCTAGCTGGCGCAGCATTGTGGCGCGCTGATCGATTGAAAAAGACTGCATTTTTTTGCCTGAGGCGACAATCTGATCAGACAAAGCCCGGAAAAATTCAAAGGGTGAATCAAATTGCGGCACCAGCCAGTTCAGAGTTCTGCTGAAAAATTGGCTGTTGGCGAACATTTCCAAGACTTCCTCCACCGCATGCAAAAGGCTCAAAGATTCTGCCGTCAGCGTATTACTTGCCAAAACTTCATAGGGCGGGAACGGCTGATAACGATAGCCGCAGCTTGCGATTTCCTTAAGGATCGGTGTCCCCGGCAGCAGCTTAAGAAAACCAAGCTGCAGCTGATCCGGCTGTAGCTGGTAAAGTACATTAAAACTATCGATCACATCCGCAAGAGTTTCGCCCGGCAGACCGGCGATCAGATCCAGATGCAGATGCTGGCGCCGGCTGGCGCGTAAAGTATGGAAATTAGCATAAAGGCGCGGCAAATCGCACACCCTTTTGATGCGTTTTAGCGTTGCCGGATTCACCGACTGGACTCCGATCTCGAACTGAAAAAGCCCTGCAGGCGCCTCTGCCAACAGCTCCAGGTCAATTGGTTCCAATAAATCTCCGGCTAATTCAAAGTGAAAACAGGTGCGGAAATCCTGGTTCAAACGGCGGTTGATTAAGTGGGTCCAAATTGCCCGGGCCCGGGCCGGATTGCAATTAAAGGTGCGGTCGACAAATTTAACCAACTTGACGTTAGCCTCGATGAAACGGTCCAGATGTGCCAGGGTTTGCTCAAGTGGCCGGAAGCGGAGATCGCGATCAATCGCTGAGAGGCAGTATGTACAGTTGAAAGGGCAGCCTCGGCTTGATTCGTAATAAAGCAGCCGTTCTGTCATTTCCGGCAAATCTGTTTCGTAGGGAAAAGGCAGTGAAGCCAACTCTATTGGCTCAGTTGCCGGCGCGCTTAAGAGCGAACAATCTCTACCACGAAAGGTCAAACCGGGTACGCCGGAAAAATCAAGCTCGTCGTTTGCTGAGCCAGCGGCAGCGCGGCTGGTGCCTTCAAGTCGTGCCAGTAGATAACTGAAAGACACCTCCCCTTCTCCGCTGATAATAAAATCAATTTCCGGCACCTGGTCCAGAATCGAAGTTGCATCATACGAAACCTCCGGCCCGCCGACAGCAATCCAGGCTTGTGGCCGCAGCCGCCGGAGGGAGGCGATGAGGTCGAACACCAGCCGTCGGTTCCAGATATAACAGGAGAAAGCATAAAAATCCGCGCCTAAATCGAGCAGATCGCGGGCAATCACATCTACCGGCTGGCCGGTTTGATATTCGCGCATCAGAACATGAGTATTCAGTCGTTCAGCAGCCCAGGCAGCAAGCGAGCGGATTGCAGGGTTAGTTTGGTTGTAGCGGCTGTTCACGCCGCATAATACAGCAGACCAGTTTCGGGTGGCGCCTGCTTCTGTCTGCGGAAAATCAACGGACATTTTGCTGTTGTTCTTTGCTGGATGTACCGGCAGCTGAGGAAACCTGTTCGCTGCTTGAATCAGTTTCAACCGTTTCAGTTTCAGCAGGCTCAATTACAGTAGGTTTAGTCTCAACAGGTGAAGCCAGTAGCAACAAAACCTCACGCATTAGCTTTAAAGCTGCTGCCGTGGAAATGCCACTGGTATCGTACTGAGGAGCCAGCTCAACCAGGTCAGCGGCAACCAGATTCAGCGTCTTGAGCGCATGAATGGCTGCCAGCAGCTCCGAGAAGGTTAAGCCGCCTGGTTCCGGCGTGCCCGTGCCAGGGAAAACCGAAGGGTCAAGTACATCCAGGTCGATGGTCAGGTAAACCGGTTTATTGCCAAGTCGTTCAGCTAAAACTTCAACACCTTTGGTTGTGAAAAATGTCTGGCTGATATGGCCGGAATTAGCAAAAACAAATTCCTCGCGTTCACCGGAACGGATGCCGAATTGAAAAATTCTGTCATCACCAACCAGCTCGTGCAGACGGCGCATCACACTGGCATGTGAGAGACGTTCATCAAGATAAGACTCACGCAGATCTGCATGCGCATCAAAGTGAACAAAACAAAGGTCGGGATAATTAGCCAAAACAGCTTCGGCGGCCGGTAAGGTGACCAGATGCTCTCCGCCCAGCATTAAAGGCTTTTTGCCTGCCTGTACAATTACCGCAGCTTGCTCCTGAATCAGCTTTAGCGCCAGTTCTGTGTTGCCAAATGGCAATTCAAGATCTCCCAGATCAACAATCGCACGGTCAAGCAGATCTTCGTCGAGATACGGACTGTAAGTTTCCATGCTGATGGATTCCATACGCATTTGCTGGGGTCCAAACCTGGCTCCCGGACGATAGGAAACCGTACCGTCAAAAGGCGCGCCAAAAATCGCGGTATCAGCAGCCGCAAAGCCGGCATCACAGCCGAGGAAGGCGGAAGGGAGTTTTGCTGGGCCTGTATTGAGCATTGGATTTACCTCCTGATTTCAGGGCGATTATAACATAGTGCTGTGGTAAAATGAGTTAAGCGCTCGGGGAACTTGTCCGCGAACGTCATAAATTACAAATTTGGGAGCTGGTACTTTTGGCATACATAAGAAATCGTGAACATCGCTCGTATAGATCTATGGACAGGTCAAGTGACTATTTGCAGCAAGTAAATCGTTCTGCACTGCGGCCAAATCGTTCCACGCGTAAAATGGGCCTGATTTTGCTGTTTACATTCTTGTTTTTATTTGCTTTCACAGCTTGTGGCGATCCAATTAATACGACATCGGCTACTTCTGGCACATCAGCGGTAAACACTACTGTTTCAATCTCCGCTTCAAGTCAAAACCCTACAACAACAGCAGCTATTACAACAACAACTACTACTACAACTTCTACTGCTAGCACACAAGAGACAAGCTCACAGATAAACAATACATCACAAGGTGAGGGTATACATATGAGGATCAATGCCGAAGCAGCCAAAAAAATTATTGACAGTAACAAGGACGCCATCATTCTCGATGTGCGTACACCGGAAGAAAACAAAGAGTTGCGGATTCCCGACAGTACTTTAATCCCATTGCACGAGCTGGAAGATAGACTCAATGAACTGCCCAAAAGCGAAAAACAGCCAATTCTGGTTTATTGCCGTAGCGGAAACCGTTCCGCTCAAGCGGCTGCACTGCTCAAGCAGCACGGTTTTCCTGTAGTTTATGACTTCGGTGGGATTATCAGCTGGCCTTACGAAACTGAAAAAGGCTGATCAGCTGCCTGTTTCGACCAGTGCAAGTACCAAACCGTTGCATTTATTAGCTTAAATCAGCTGTAGCTACCACAGCTATACCTGTCTCCAACAAATCGTTGAGCAAAACATCACCTGCTTTAATCGGGGTATGAAGCTTCAGGTTATGAATCGTAACCAAAGCATTCCAATATAAGGACTGCGGAATTGGCTCGCGCGTGCGCACCGGTAACGGCTGCCGCCGGTCAGGAAGCGCAACCAAAGTGGTAAGTACACGCCGCGGATCAGTTGCTTCTGTACGGGCATAAACCTCACCGCGTTTGCATTTCTGACCGCTGACACTCAGTAAAATTTCTTCGCCCGGTTGACCTTGTTCTTTTTTTGTTTTTTTCACAGTAATTTGGCAGCCCTGCGGGCAGAGAATACAGGTAATAATTCTTGCTTCGTTCAGTTCACTCATGTCATCCTCCCGCTTAACTGCCGTTAGCTTTCCTGTTGACGAACAGTGCAGCCTGCCGGCCGGCACGCTCTCCTTCAAGGGAAACATCATCAACTAAATCATGCACCTTACGCACATTACCGCAGGCAAAAACACCCGGTAGGGATGTAGCCAGGTTGTTGTCAACCAGCAAACCTTTTGTACTCGCCAAAAGCTCAATACCAGCTGCTCTGGCCAACTCAGTTTCAGGAATTAACCCTACAGAAAGCAACAAAGTATCGCAGGGTATAGCTTTTTCCGTGCCCGATACAGGCAGCAGTTTTTCATCAACACGGGCAATGGTGACAGAACTCAAACGTTCGCGGCCTTCCAACCGCACAACTGTATGAGATAACAACAGCGGAATATTAAAATCGTCCAGACACTGTACAATGTTGCGCTGCAAGCCGCTGGAGCAGGGCATAATTTCAACACAGGCCAAAACCTGAGCACCCTCGCTGGCGAGTCGCCGTGCCATAATCAGGCCAACATCGCCTGAGCCAAGAATCACAATCCGGCGGCCAGGCATGTACCCTTCCAGATTCACCAGACGTTGCGCGGTACCGGCGGTCATTACCCCGGCGGGCCGATTTCCGGCTATGGCCAGAGCACCGACAGGCCGTTCGCGACAGCCCATTGCCAATACAATACTCCCAGCTTGAATCAGGCGCAAACCATCGCGGGTACTGATTGTTTCTACCTGGAGAGCAGGGGTCAGTGAAAGTACCATGGTGGCGCAGCGCCACTCAACCCCAGCTTCCGCAAGGTGATCAATATCACGTTGTGCGTATTCGGGGCCGGTAAGCTCAGCCTGAAACCGTTTCAGACCAAAACCAGTATGAATACATTGCCGAAGAATGCCGCCTAAGGCGATTTCGCGCTCAATAATCAGCACTCGACACGCACCGTCTGCCCGCGCTGCTAAAGCCGCGGCTAGTCCTGCCGGGCCGCCCCCAATTACAAGGACATCAACAGCTTCGTTAATCATCCGCTCTCGGCCTTCCCTCCAACTCACGCTGAGCGTCTTGCAGCGTACCAGTCAGAATATAAGATTTGTTGCCATTCTTTGTTACTTCGGTTGACAGGATTCCCAATTCTTCTGCCAAAATAGCGACAACCCGGGGCAGGCAAAATGAGCCCTGACAGCGCCCCATACCTGCACGCGTACGGCGTTTGACTGCGTCTACAGTATGAGCGCCGGGATTGCGGCGAATCGCGGCCCGGATTTCAGCTTCACTAACTGTTTCGCAGCGGCAAATAACATTGCCATAGGCAGGGTCTGCTGCTGCGGCCGCGGCCCTTTCGGCAGTGTCCATTGTGCGCAAAGCTGAGATATGGGCTGGAACCGGCAGGTAGTTTATTTTTGGTCTGGCGCTTAGTTTGGCTGATATTTGCGCGCTTAACTCCAAAGCCACAGCCGGCGCGGCTGAAAGTCCTGGTGATTCCATTCCTGCTGCATTGAAAAAGCCAGGGCAGTCAACCGCTTCACCAATGATAAAATCGCGGCGGTCGCTGCGGGCTCTAAGACCGGCAAAGCTGGTTATAGTTTGCTCGAGTGGCAGATCCGGCCAGCTACGTTGTGCTTTACGGGTTATTGCGATTAAGCCTGTTGCAGTAGTGCTGAGGTCATCCCTGTCCTCAATACTCCTGGAATTCGGGCCGATCAGGAAAGTCCCTTCCACTGTAGGAGTAATCAGTACGCCTTTACTCTCGGTGGTTGGTGTTTGAAAAACCGGACCCAGAACTTTATCCAGCATTAAGTATTCGCCCCGGTTGGGAGTTATAGTGAAGTGATCTGCACTGACCTGATTGTTAAAAATATCAGCATAAACACCGGCAGCATTGACCACAGTCTGCGCCTCAATCGGGCCTTGATTTGTCGTCAACAGAAAATAGGGCTGCGTACTGGCAGCAGCAGAATTTCTTTTGTTGTCCGTAAACCGTTGTACTCTGTCAACCCGGCAGTTCAGCCGGAAATCAACACCGTTAGCGGCTGCTTGCTCACAAAGCCGGATAGTCAATTCATAAGGACTGCAGATGGCACCAGTTTCAGCTAATAAAGCCTTGGTTACCAGCGGATTAAGTGCAGGTTCACGTTGCAGGATTTCAGCCCGATCGATTAACCGTAAGCCTGGCACCCCATTAGTTCTTCCGCGAGCGATTAATTCCTTTAGCGCCAATTCTTCTGCTGAGTTAAATGCCAGAACCAGCGAGGTATTGCGCTTATAGGGGCTGTCAAGTTCGTGGCTCCAGGCAGCAAACATGTTGCTGCCTGCGATATTGTACTTGGCTTTAAGTGAGCCTGGCAGAGCATCGAAACCGGCATGCACAATCGCACTGTTTGCTTTTGTGGTTCCTTCTGCTACATCCGACGACCGGTCAAGTACAGCGATATTCAATTCAAAACGGGCAAGCTCCCGTGCTATCGCCGCACCGATAATTCCTGAGCCGATTATCACGACATCGAGCATATACTCTCCAATGTAAGCATAAATTTTCTAAGGCATACTTGCTGTAAAGAAAGGGCGCCTGACGCTTTCACGTCCTGACGCCCGGTTATCTTAATGCATTTTCAGCTGAGAGCTTCAACTTCAATTGAGTCTGATTACAAACGCTTAGCGCCGACGCCTGGTGCGTTTGCCAAAAATACTCTTTTTCTTAGGCTTCCTGAACAGGCTGACCAGTTGTACAATTTCGCTGACAACTCCAACCGCCGCACCCAGACTGCTTGAATGAGTACCTGCCGACGAAAACATATTCGTAATTCCGTTGCCAACCTCAGTCACAACGCCGCCAACAGCATCAACGCTTTCACGTGCTGTAGATGTTACTTGATGAACATCTTCCAGCATGCCTGGAACGTCTTCATTAATGGAAATGGTCAACTGTTCGACATTTGCGCTGATTTCGCTGACTTGATCCATAAGGGCGGGCAGCTTGCGGACTGTATCATTCACCGGGCCGCGCAGCTCAGAGATCATCCGGTTCGCTTCTTTCAGCGTCTGTTGCAGGCGCGCGAAAGTCACAATCAGATAAATAATCAGTACAATTCCTGCCAAAGCCAGTAAAGCCAGCATCAGGTTCATCAAATCAATGGTAATCTCCATGTTTTCACCTCTTATCAATTGCCATAAAGGCGGCTACACCTGCGCGAACCGGCTTAGGTTAATTGAATTCAGCGGTTTCAACATGAGGATCTTCACATTCGACTGCCATTTCGACATCCTCATTAACTGTATCGGCAACATCTTCAGCAATATCTTCGATTGTATCAACTGCTTCGTTTACGCCTTTTTTCATTTTTCGTTTCAAGTTACGCGCTTTGTCTTTTGCCAATTGAGCAACATCCTGCGCGGTTTCGCTCACGATGTGCGCGCCCTGAACAGTTTTCTCCTTGACAACTTTTGCGCCTTGTTCCGCAGCACGGCCAATATCCGCGCGGGTTTCTTTTCCCGCTTTCGGCGCAAATAAAAGCCCCGCTGCTGCACCAAGGGCCAATCCAAGGCCCAT
This sequence comes from uncultured Oscillospiraceae bacterium, assembly GCA_964410445.1. Lineage (GTDB taxonomy): Bacteria > Bacillota > Clostridia > Saccharofermentanales > UBA5734 > JAXGXQ01. Next base: position 1,584 of record CAYPHB010000042.1, on the reverse strand, counting down.
GCCTGCGGCGGCTTTCTTGTGAGCGTGCTTACGGCTTCTGCCACTAATGGCTCCCATGACTTCATCAAGTTTTGACATCATAAGTAGACCTCCTGATTTAATTGTCGGTAGCCGACATTTTTGAAAATCAACACTTTTGTCCCACTTGTTCTTGCAATTTTTTTAAGAACAAATGCGATATATTGGTTTAATTTTAACACACTACCAGCTTATTTGGCGTGCACCTGTTACAAAATTAGCCTTATCTTGCCTTTACTGTGTTGCGCAATACACCAATTCCGTCTATTACGACTTCTACAATATCGCCGTCTTTCATTGGACCAACCCCAGCCGGTGTACCGGTTGCAATAATGTCGCCGGGATACAAGGATATTGTTTCGCTGATAAACTCAATCAGCGCGGCTGTTTTCCAGATCAGCATTTCAGTATTGCTTTCCTGAACTATCTCACCATTCAGACGAGTGCGGATTCCAACCCGGTCAGGGTCAAATTCTCCAGTGACAATCTCGGGGCCAATCGGGCAAAAAGTGTCCATGCTCTTAGCCCTTGCCCACTGTCCGTCCGATTTCTGGACATCACGAGCAGTGACATCATTCAAAATTGTATAGCCGAAGACATGATCCAGGGCATCAGCTGCTTTAACCCTGCTTGCAGTGCGGCCAATCACGACAGCCAGTTCACCTTCGTAATCAATGCGCTGGGAAACGCTTTGCGGCGGCAGTTCGATAACACCATCCGGGTTGTTGATAGAACTGTTGGCTTTGATAAAAATTATCGGGGATTCCGGCACCTGGCCATCAAATTCCTTAATATGATCATGATAGTTTTTGCCAATCGCGACAACCTTGGTTGGCTCACATGGAGCCAGCAAAGTCACCTGTGTACGATCAATAGTTGCGCCAACAGGTTTACCGCCGGCATAGGGGGCGGCGTCCAGAGGCTGCAAAAGGCCAGCAGCCAACACCTCGGCAAATATAATCTGATCACCGGATTTACAACGGATATAGCGCATCGGAAATTCCTCCTCAACTCTCATTAATTTATTATATTGATAACATATTAACAGCTTCTTAGCGAAGATTGATCATTCTGATACTGATCAAGAACGAAATTTCTTGCGAATATCGTCGTTAAGAGCTTTTCGCCAGTCCTCCATATAGGTTCTG
>CAYPHB010000042.1:0-408 GCA_964410445.1 uncultured Oscillospiraceae bacterium | reverse complement strand
AAAGCTGCTATAACAAGCGCAATCATTACTGCGTTACTAATTGTATTGATAACATAGTAACTGATTTTGGCGCCGGATTAAATTATACCGACCACCGGATTATTTTATTCCGACCGCCGAATTAGATTATTCCGGTTTTTCTTTGCCGAATCTCCTGTGGATATCGTTGTTAAGCTCTTCCCGCCAGTCCTCTGTATAAGTCCTGGCATTGCGCAGAAGTTCGTCACAGAAAGCTGCGACATCCTCACCTGTAATTTCCAAAACATGCTGTCCATTGGCTGCACCCGATTCGAATAGCTCGACAAGCTCTTTCTGGATTTCCAGCATGTCATAGCCGGAGCCGGCAGCAAATTTCCACATGTGCTGTTGGATTTTTTTGAAAACGAAGCTGTACTCCTCAGGCATTCT
>CAYPHB010000041.1:0-13134 GCA_964410445.1 uncultured Oscillospiraceae bacterium | reverse complement strand
AAAAAAGCATCATGAAGAAATCGAAGATTTTTATTATTTTTGTTTTTTATGACTAAATACATACGTGGGAAATAAATCCATTCTGCCGCAGGTCAACTAGCCGATAAAATGTTGAATAGTGCCGTTCTCGAGCAGGATCCAGATGCCCAGTCCTATATAGACAATTGGCACGATGATACGTTCATAGCGTTCGAGCGTCTCTGAGATCAGGCGGATGCCGGCGATCTTGTAACCAATTAAGCATAAAATAGCTGACAGGACGATAAAGGTTAAAATCGCAGAAATAATCCCTGAAGCATCCAGTGAAGCAAAGTAGGGGATATAGACGCCGATGTTGTCACCGCCCGAAGCGATCGTGATCAGGGTCATGGTCCAAAATAAGCGGTTTTCCTTGGTATGCTCAAAACGTTCAGCTAATTCATCTTCCTCATCTTCATCGTCATCTTCCTTACGCACCGCAACATAGATGCCCAGTGCGATAGGGATCAGGCCGAGCAGGCCAATGATCCATTCTTCAGGTATGAAGTGCAGTACATAAGCTGCCAACAGGCTGGAAATGACCAGAATGGCTGTACCCAGATAGAGACCAAGCGTGACATGGGTAACGCCGCGTCTGGAACGCGTTTGAGCGAATACTATGGTCAGAATGACCAGATAATCAATGCTGGTTGACACGAATACGGCGATTGCTGACAAGAGATTAGCTGTCATGATTTCGACCATCCTTGAATTTTAATCAATTATAGACAGAAGTTTAGCATAATTTCAAAAAAGGTTATAATGAATCATCGAGGCAAAGGTAACCTGAAAACTTTGGCAGCAAACATAAGCTCAGAAGGAGCAAAAATTGGCAAACTTCTTCAGTCGCATACTTGCAGATAAAAATCATCGGACTCCTGTACACAGACCTAGTCATACCCGCGAAGCAGAACTGCCGGCAGGCGACCCGGCAGCTCCGATACTCAGTTGTTCGGATTTGGAGTACCGGGCCGACAGCTTAACGATTGTTCAGGAGCTGAATCTCCAAATAGACTGTTGTGAGCGAGTTGCCCTGACAGGACCCAGCGGCAGCGGTAAATCAACTATTCTGCGCTTACTGGCTAATCTGATCACACCTACCAAAGGCAATGTATATTTTCAGGGCACTGAACTTAGCAAAATCTCACCGGTTTTATATCGACGGGAAGTATCCTATTTCTTTCAGACAGCGCGTCTGTTCGGCCGGACGGTACGCGACAACCTGGCCTTTCCTTATGAAATCAGGCATCTCGATTTTGATGAGGCTCGCGCAGTACAACTGCTGGAACGCTGCGGCATTGCGGCTGATAGCCTTGACCAGCCGATTGGTTCGCTTTCAGGCGGTGAGCGTCAGCGGATGGCGCTGGTGCGTAATCTGCAGTTCACACCCAAAGTTCTGCTGCTGGACGAAATAACCTCAGCTCTGGATCAGGAAAACCGTGAGATTATCTGGCAGTTTTTGAATGAGTTGACCATTGAAAACAATTTGACACTGTTGATGGTTTCGCATCAGGAAGCGGATATTGAATTGGCCGACCGGGTTATCGAAGTATGCCCACCGCCTGGAAAAGGCAGTGTCAAGTACAACGGCGCTGTTAAGTAGAATTATAGGAGTGAGTAATGCCTTCTGAATTGAACATTACCTTTTGGTCTTTACTGGGATCATTTTCGCTGGTTATAGTGGCAATTGTAATTTCGGGCTGGCTGAAACTGGGAACGCTCAAAGATATCGTGATTGCCAGTGTCCGGATGGTAATTCAGCTGGTGATAGTCGGTTATTTACTGACCTATCTGTTCCGACTTGATAATGCCTGGGTCACAATCGGTATTGTTTCAGTTATGGTGCTGAACGCCGCTTTCCAGGCTTCGCGCCAGGGAAGAGGACTTGACGGCGCTTTTTTAATTTCATTGCTGGCAATTGGAGCATCAACTGTATTAAGTCTGGCTGTTCTAACCGCAACCCGTTCCATCTCATTTGTACCCTCACAGGTTATTTCGATAACCGGCATGCTGGCCGGCAACGCCATGACCGCTGTCGGATTATGTTTCCGCAATCTTAAATCATTATTCAGGGATAATCATCAGGCTATTGAAGAACGACTTGCTCTGGGAGCTACGCCTTTACAGTCAGCTGTTACCATTGTGCGTGAATCGGTCAGGCTGGGAACACAGCCAACTATTGACAACACCAAAACTATCGGTCTGGTTTCATTGCCCGGCATGATGACCGGTTTGATGTTTGCCGGTACAGTGCCAACTGCGGCAATCAAATATCAGATTATGGTCATGTTTATGCTGCTCGCCACTACGTCTATCACGTCAACTGTCGCCAGCTTCCTGGCAGTACGCGAGTTTTTTACTCCGAACGCGCAATTGAAGAGGTTTTTTCTTTAAGAAAAACAGGTTTGAGAATTTGGATCTCAAATGCTTGATATTCGCCACTTAATGCAGTATTGCTGCCTTATGTGGTGAAAATATGCATGTATAGAGCTCTGATTTCTTTAGTCAAATTACGGAAGGTCTGACTGCTAATTAAAAAAGTTAATTTAATCATCTGCTTCTGTTATCTCAAGAGACAGAGTATGCCTCAGCCCGCCTTTGTAAACAGTAATATAGCTGGCTGTAACTTCGGCACCAAGCATGATCACAAACGAGCTGATATACAGCCAGATCAGCAGCACAATAATGCCGCCCAGTGAGCCATAGGTACGTGAATAATTGCTGAAATTATCGACATAGAAACTGAAACCTAACGAAATCAACATCCAGGCAACTGCTGCAAATGTTCCGCCCAGTAAAGCTTCTTTAAACGAAACTTTTTGATTTGCGGGAAACCCGGGTCCAAATTTGAAAAGTAAAGTAAAACCAAGCGTCATGACAATCAGCGGCAGAACTGTGCGCGTCAGATCCCAAAGCAAGGTGATGGTTCCCGTTGCGATAGAGTTGTTGATCAGCTTAATAACAGCTTGGATCAACTGATCACCGAAAACCTGACTGACCATGGAAATAATTATGATGAGTGCCAGCATCAAGGTAAAGAACACGGAAATTAACCTTTTGACAATGCCAGGACGCATATTGGTGATGTCAAAAGCCGCCGTCATAGCATTCAAAAGGTTAGCCATGCCGCTGGAGCCCGACCAGAGAGCCAGGAAAAGCGCAGAAGAAAGCAAGGCAACTGAACGCTGGCTGACAACCTCAACTACAATAGGTTCCAGCAATTCGCGAGTGTTGCTGGGCAAATTTGCCAGTATCTGAGTTAAAACCTCCTCGCTGGCCAGTGGTGTATAGGGAACAAGGGTCAGTAGAAATATAAGGAAAGGAAAGAAGGAAAGCACCAGGTAATAAGCCAACTGAGCACCTGTGGCGCTGATTTGATCCTCTTTTATTCTGCGAAAAAGTTCTTTTAAGAATCTGTAAAACCGATTGTCACAGAACCTGTTATCGAGGTTTTTTATAATTTTCTTAAACATTTACCTTCCTCCGGTTATGCGACCTGCGCTACATAATATAAACACCGTGCCATGAGCGGTTTATTTTTTCAAGCTCATAGGAAACAGCTTCGTTACAGGTACTGTTTGCTCGAAACAGTTCATCTCATGAGAAATGACTTATCCCGTCAAAAACAGCTTAGATTAAGGGTAACAGCTTCTGTTATAATTAGTTAAAAGAAATCAAGACTTAGTTAGATTCCGGTTGGAGGTGGCTTTGGTGCATGATGTAGTTGTTGTCGGTGCCGGACTGGCCGGAGCGGCGGCTGCGCGTTTGCTGGCTGATTCAGGTCGAGCGGTTCTGGTGCTGGAGCGTAACGATTTCGTCGGCGGTAACTGCGCCGATGAGTGGTCGCCTGAGGGAATACTTGTTCAGCGTTTTGGGCCGCATGTTATTCACACTGAAAGCAGGGAAGCATGGCAGTTTTTCAGCCGCTTCGCCGAGCTGATTCCTTATCATCATCGCGTCGAAACCTGCGTTGACGGCCAGAACCTGCCGTTTCCGATCAATCGTGACACAATCTGCCAATTGTTTGGTGCAAAAATCACTACGGATGAAATTGCTGAGTTTCTGGCTACTGAGGTTGAAGGCTCAGTCTATAACGACCCGCCGGAAAATTTCCGCGATGTGATTGTCAGCCAGGTCGGGCAGCGCTTATACGAAAAATTCTTCCATAATTATACGATTAAGCACTGGCAGATGGATCCAACTGAGCTCAGCGCTGAGGTTGCAGCCCGCGTTCTGGTCAGGCAAAACCGTGACAGCCGTTATTTTCTGGAAAAATACCAGGGACTGCCGGCGACCGGCTTTTCGGCGATGATTGATGAAATGCTGAATCATCCGCAAATAGAAATACGCCTGGCAACCGATTATTTTGCCGATCGTTATGAGTATGACGACCATGCTAAAGAGCAGCCGATCATTTTTACCGGCAAGCTCGACAGCTACTTTAATTTTGAGTTCGGCCACTTGGGTTACAGGTCAATGCGCTATGAATTCCGGGCCTTGCCGGTGGCGAAATACCAAACGGTAGCGGTAGTCAATTATCCGAATGATTATGACTTCACGCGTGTTATTGAATATAAGCAAATGAATATGTCTAAAGCCGAGAATACCGTGATATGCCGGGAATACCCGGTAGAAGACGGCATACCGGCCTATGTTGTATTGACGCCGGAGAACATTTCCCGCCGCGCTGCTTACCTGGCCAAAGCGGAAGCACTTGAGGCCGCGGGCGAGGTTTATTTTGTCGGTCGTCTGGCGGAATTCCGTTCCTACAATATGGACGAGGTAGTGCTTTCGGTGATGAATAAACTGACACCTTTGACGGGCGATATTCATTGACAGCCTTTGCTGTATTGTGCTAATATTTTGCCGTTCAGACTGAGCTGGAAGCTTGGCGCGAACATTTCCGATGGGGTTGTGGCGGAACTGGCAGACGCAGCAGACTCAAAATCTGCCGATCGAGAGATCGTAAGGGTTCGATTCCCTTCATCCCCACCATTTTTCCTTTAACGAGTCCCGTGAGGCTTGCAAGGATTTCCAACTGAATCGTGACCGGGCCCGTTGGCCCGCTTGATTTTCGGGAGCCTTCTGCCGTTCGGGACAGAGGGCTTTTTTGTATCCCGCGTTTAGCTGACAATTGAAGCTGAAGCGGGTCCAACCGAAGGGAGAGTAAAGATGCCGGAATTCAAGACCAAGGCCACACTAATGGACGATCGCGCGTTTGATCGCGCGCTCAGCCGCATCGCTCACGAAATTCTCGAACGCAACAAGGGAATCAAAAATCTATGTCTTGTCGGGATTCAACGCCGAGGGGTACCGCTGGCACGCCGGATTGCCGATAAAATTCAAACATTTGAAGGCCAGGCACCCAAAATGGGCGTACTGGACATTACCTTTTACCGTGATGACCTCAGCATGCTGGCGGAACACCCTGTAATCAACAGCACATCCATACCGTTCAACGTCAATGGGCTGAAAATTGTCCTGGTCGATGATGTGCTATACACCGGCCGCACAGTCAGAGCGGCCATTGAAGCGCTGTTTGACATGGGCAGGCCAGCCCAGATTCAACTGGCGATTATGATTGACCGCGGCCACCGGGAGCTGCCAATCCGGGCTGATTATATCGGCAAGAACGTGCCGACCTCCCGCAGTGAAATGATCGCCGTCCAGGTGCAGGAAATTGACGGTGCAGACGCAGTGATGCTCTGCGAAACTATAAACAAGGAGGAGCCCAATGCAGCTGAAGAATAAAGACCTGCTCGGTATTGCCGGGCTTAGTGCTGACGAGATTAATCTGATTCTCGACACGGCTGCTACCATGAAGCTTGTCCTGAGCTCGCGCACCAAGAAAACCGCTCATTTGCAGGGGCAGTCTGTGGTTACTGTGTTTTATGAAAACAGCACCCGTACCAGGCTGTCTTTTGAAATGGCCTGTAAGTTCATGGGAGCAGCTTCGGCCAACATCGCGCCCTCCGGCAGCAGCGTCAAGAAGGGCGAAAACCTGATCGATACTGCCCGCACAATCGATGCCATGGCTACAGATATTCTGGTAATGCGCCATCCCAACTCCGGCGCCCCGCACCGCATTGCACCGCTAATCAAAGCCAGCGTAATCAACGCCGGTGACGGTATGAATGAGCACCCGACCCAGGCTTTGCTGGACGCTTTCACCATGCGCGAAAAACTCGGCAGCCTTGAAGGACTTGAGGTCGCGATTATCGGCGACATTGCTCACAGCAGGGTTGCCCGCAGCAATATCTACCTGCTGACAACCATGGGCGCCAAGGTGCGTCTGGCTGGGCCGCGAACTTTGATGCCGGTCGAAATTGCCCGGCTGGGTGCTACTGTCTGCCCCACAGTAATAGAAGCAGCAAGCGATGCAGATGTAGTAATGGCTTTACGCCTGCAGCTGGAGCGCCAGCAAAAGGCTTTGTTTCCTTCCATTCCAGAATATGCCCGCTTTTTCGCGGTCGACCGTAAAGCTCTGGCAGTGGCCAAGCCGGGCGCATTAATCATGCATCCCGGCCCCGCAAACCACGGCATTGAAATCCCCACGGAAGTTTACGACAGCCCGCAATCGGTGATTAACGAACAGGTTCAGAATGGTGTCGCGATCCGGATGGCGATTATGTATCTGCTTTCAGCAAGGAGGAACCCTGTTTATGAACATTCGAATTGATAATGGTCATGTTGTTGACCCTGCCAATGGTCTTGACGGCATCTTTACTGTAGCGCTGATCGACGGTCGGATTGAGCTTATTGCGGAAGAAGGCAAGGGCGCGAGCGAAGTCGAAACCTTGGCTGACAGCCACTTTGACCGCATCGTCGATGCTTCCGGCTGGCATGTTCTGCCCGGTTTGATTGACGCCCACTGCCATTTACGCGACCCGGGCTACGAGTATAAGGAAGACATAGTCAGCGGTACTCGCAGCGCGGCAGCCGGCGGCTTTACTTCAGTTATGTCAATGCCGAACACGCTGCCGATCTGCGATAGTGCGGCAGTAGTGAGCTACATACGCGATAAAGCTGCGCGGGAGGGCTTTGCGCGTGTTTTCCCGATCGGCGCCTTAAGCAAAGGTGAAAAAGGGCTGGAGCTTTCTGAAATCGGCCTGATGGCTGAACAAGGTATTGTCGCGATCTCCGATGACGGCCAGCCGGTGGATACCGGTGACCTGATGCGCAAGGCAATGGAGTATGCCTCGGCCTTTGGCCTGAAGGTTATTTCCCATTGTGAGGAGCGCAGCCTGGCGGAGAACGGCCATATGAACGAAGGTTTCGTTTCCACCCGTTTGGGACTGCGCGGCATTCCCAGTGCTGCCGAAGATATTCAAATAGCGCGCGAAATCGTACTTGCAGAATATCTTGATTTACCGGTGCATATAGCTCATGTCAGCACTGCCACTGGCGTTGACCTGATCCGCTCAGCCAAAGCAAGGGGAGTCAAGGTTACCTGCGAGACATGTCCCCACTATTTCACGCTGACAGATGAAGCCTGCCTGAACTACGATACCAATGCCAAAATGAACCCACCGTTGCGGACTGCGCGCGATGTTGAAGCTATTATTGCAGGCCTGGCGGACGGCACAATTGATCTGATTGTAACTGACCACGCACCGCATCATGAGGATGAAAAGGATGTTGAATTCGCCTTGGCCAGTAATGGTATCATCGGGTTTGAAACCGCCTTTTCTCTCACTTACGGCGCTCTGGTCAAAACCGGCCGGATCAGCCTTGAGCGATTGGTTGAACTGATGTCGATGCAACCGGCTCGGATTTTTCTGCCAGCTTACGGAACCCTGAAACTTGGCAGCCCGGCGGATGTTACCTTAGTTGACCTAAATGCTGATTGGGTTGCTGACCGCTTTAAAATGCATTCCAAAGCCCGCAACACACCCTGGCATGGCAGCAAAATGGCCGGTAAGGTGCGCATGACAATTATGGGAGGCAGAATTACGCATGAGAATGTCGATTAACCTAAACTCGAATAATAATGGTTTTGCCGAGCGCTTGACCGCCAAAATTGCTGAACTGGCAAATCCGACTGTGCTTGGACTGGACCCGATGCTGGAATATGTGCCTGCCAATATCAGAGATTATCTAAATGACAGGTGTTCTGATCCTTTATTGGCCGCCGGTATGGCAATTACAGAATTCAACCGGCGCCTGATCAACGCTGTTTCCGACATAATTCCAGCCGTGAAGCCACAGTTGGCCTACTACGAACAGTACGGACGCCCCGGCATGGACGCTTTTTATGAAACCTGCCGTTACGCCCGCTCCAAGGGGATGCTGGTTATAGCCGATGGCAAGCGCAACGATATCGGCACCACAGCAGCAGCTTATGCGCGCGCTTATCTGGGCGAAACCCAGCTGGAAACTGAAAGCCGGGCGATAACTGAAGTGGACGCTTTGACTATCAACCCCTACCTGGGCAGCGATGGGATTGAACCTTTTCTGGAGCAATGCAGTCTGCATGGCAAGGGCGTTTTTATTCTGGTGCGAACTTCCAACCCCTCGGCAGGTGATTTGCAGGACCTGAAGCTGGCTGACGGCCGCCTGGTATATGAATCTGTTGCTGATATGGTGCGAAAGTGGGGAAGCGGCAGAGCCGGCGCTTCCGGATTTGGTCCGGTAGGCGCTGTTGTTGGCGCCACCTACCCGCATCAGGCAGCCGGTCTGCGCGAGCGCTTACCGGAAGCTATTATTCTGGTGCCGGGCTATGGCGCCCAGGGCGCGACAGCGGCTGACTGTGCTCACAATTTTACTGCCGATGGACGCGGCGCAATTGTTAACGCCTCGCGCAGTCTGATGCTGGCTTATAAGAAGCGGGAACTGCCGCCTGAGGCCTTTGACGTGGCTTGTCGCGAAGAAGCTATTGCGATGCGCCAGGCGCTTCAGACAGCGATAACCAACCGATAAAGAAACACTTTTCAAATAATGATACAATAAGCGAAAAAGCAGGAGGCGAAGAACATGCCCTCACACCGGGAATACCATTTGACTGTTTGTGATCGGGAAGAACTTGATGCGAATCACGTTGTTCTCACCTTTATAGGTCTGGAAATTGCCGCAACCGCACAGCCGGGGCAGTTTGTCAGCCTGGCCTGCAGCCGTTTATTGCGCCGGCCTTTCGGTATTATGGCCGTTGAGCGTGAAACCGGCCGTTTTCAGGTCGGAATCAGGCGTCAGGGCGAAGGCAGTAACGAGCTGGCTAATCTGCAGCCGGGAGCCGAGGTTTCAATTCTCGGTCCGTTAGGCAATGGTTTTAAAATTGAACCCGATCGCCAGATTATTACTGTAGGTGGCGGTACCGGAGTTTTTCCACTCTTATTTGTTCACCAGGCATGCAGCGAGCGTGAAATTCCTCATCTGGCTGTCTGCGGGTATCGCAGCAGCGAAGACTCGATTTTGCTGGAAGAATTCGCTGAAACTGCTGATTCCTGCCTGTTTGCTTCCGACAGCGGCGGCCTGGATATGACCGGCAATGCAGCTGAAGCTCTGGAGCAAGTACTGACAATTATGGATGAAGCTGAGCGCTTTACATCTGTAGTGCTGGCTTGCGGCCCTGAGCCAATGCTGAAACTGGTTGCGGAGGTTTGCACCCGTAATAAAGTTGAATGCCAGGTGTCGCTGGAAAGCCGTATGGCCTGTGGCTTCGGCGTTTGCCTTTGCTGCGCTGTGGCGACTGAAAGAGACGGCGAAGCCCGGCATGAGCGGTGCTGCGTTGAGGGCCCGGTGTTCCCGGCGGAGGCGATACAATGGAAGTAAACACTGTTGATACCGCCGTCACAATCGGCGGTTTGAGGTTGAAGAATCCTGTTATTACCGCTTCCGGCACCTTCGGGTTTGGCCGCGAGCTGGCGGAATGGTTCGATTTAGCCGAGCTGGGGGCGATGGTCAGCAAAGGTGTAACCAGACTGCCGCGGCTGGGCAATTCACCGCCGCGGGTTGCGGAGACTGCTGCCGGCATGCTGAACAGCGTTGGCTTACAGAACCCGGGCCTTGAGCGTTTTATTGCGGAAGAACTTCCCTTTATGCTGGCAGCTGGAACCACGGTTGTAGTTAATGTTGCGGGCGATCTGCTGGAAGATTACGTCTACTGCTGTCAGGCGCTCGATTCACACCCTGTAGACGCGATCGAACTTAACCTTTCCTGCCCGAATGTGGCTAAAGGGTGTATGACCTTTGGTGCTGATGCTGAAAGCGTCCGCACTGTTGTCGCGGCCTGTCGCGCTGTGACTGATAAACCCTTGTGGGTCAAGCTCACACCAAACGTCACCAGTGTCAGTGAAATAGCACTGGCAGCTGAAGCTGGAGGTGCCGACGCTGTTTCTTTGATTAACACATTAATGGGCATGGTGATAGACCGTCGCAGCCGCAGGCCGCTGCTGCACAACAACACTGGCGGACTTTCCGGTCCTGCTATCAAGCCGGTGGCTTTGCGCATGGTAGCCGAAGTTGCACGTGCTGTTCAGATACCGGTTATTGGCATGGGCGGCATTACAACAGGTGCCGATGCGATTGAATTCATGATCGCTGGCGCTGCCGCGGTGCAGGTAGGCACGGCGACTTTGGTTAAGCCAACAGCTGCGTTGGCAATAAAGGCTGAGATGCTGAAAATCGCGGCAGAGGATGGTGTCAGCCGTCTGGCTGATTACACAGGTACGCTTGAACTCTGGACATAAATCAAACAGCAGAGTCGGTTGAATACGGTTTATGCCACTTATTTACACGACAGATGAAGATAACACAGGATACTAATAGAGGAGTGCCATATGAATACTGATGAAAGAATCGTCCGTGCTTTATTCGATACTAAAGCGTTGCGGATCAGTTCTCCCGATCAACCCTTCTTTTATACTTCGGGTACTATAGGCCCTTACTATATCAATACCCACTTTCTCTACGGCAGCGAAGCCGAGGCACAGGAACTACTGACTAAAATTGAAGCAGCAGTCCGCCAACCGGAAAAGCTCACAGCCGTACTTTTGCCGTTGCTGATGAAACAGTACGAAGAAAACAGCACTTACCGCCTGGTTATCGACGCGCTTAGTTCAAAGGCTGCAGAGTTACCGCACGATATTATCTCCGGCGGCGAACGGCGTGATTTTATTTTTTCCCTGCCGGTAGCACAGCTTTCAGGCAACCCCCACCTGAGTATCCTTAAATCCGGCGAGGTCTGGTTCGGTCGCCGGACAGACGACATTGAATACGAACCGGAAAAGGGTGAACTGGCCGGCCAGCAGGTTCTACACATTTCCGATTTAATAACCGCAGCATCCAGCTACACTCGCACCTGGATCCCCGCCGTAACCGGCACTGGCGCTACTATGCCGCATACTCTGACGGTAGTTGACCGTGATCAGGGCGGAAAAAGGGCGCTGGCGAGTGTCAGAACTACGTTACACGCGCTGACCACCTTCTCGGCGGAGCTGTTTGAAACAGCTGCCAACGCGGGATTAGTTACCAAGTCACAACTGGAACAAATTCTCAGTTTTCTCGAGAATCCAATAGCTTTTGAAAGTAAATTTCTGGCAGAGCATCCGAATTTCCTGAAAGAACAAATCGCGCTGGGCGGTAAAAATGCCGAACGGGCGCGCCTGGTACAGGAGCGTCTGCGGCATGCCTGAGGGTTCTGTTAAAATAAAAACAGCAGACAGGTCAAATGAACCTGGCCATTCGCTTGAATCCGGTAAGCTGCAAATGCCGTCGCAGCTGCGACAGAGGCAGCATTCCAAGACACCGGAATACATATTGAAGCGCAGCCGCCGTAAAACCCTTTGCCTGGTTATCCGGGCTGATGGTTTGCTGGAGGTGCGCAGCCCGTTAAGATTGCAGCAAGCCAGAATCAATGAGTTTGTGCGCGAAAAAAGCGATTGGATTGAAAAGACTTTGGCCAACAGGGAAGAGCAGGTGCTGGTGAAGTTGCCGGACGACACTGCTTTTAAGGAACTCAAGCAGCAGACACTTGCGCTGGCCCAAACGATTATCGCCGGATATTCAACTCGGTATCCCGAATTAAAACCGGCATCTGTAAGTATAGGCCGCCAGAAAAGTCGCTGGGGAAGCTGCAGCAGTAGCGGCCGCATCCGTTTGAATGCCTGTCTGGCTAAGTTACCGGAACAGCTGGCGGAATATGTGATTGTGCATGAGCTGTGCCATCTCAGGCATTTAAACCATTCCGCCAGGTTTCATGCTTTGCTGCAACAGCTGCTGCCGGCTGCTAAACAGCACCAACGCGAATTGAAGCGCTACCGTTTAATCAAACAAGATGAGCCTGTTTATGGCAGCTAAATCTTTCTACGGGCGAGTGGTGCTGGTTACCGGCGCCAGTTCGGGTATCGGTCTGGCAATAGCGCGTTTGCTTTTAGAGCAAGGTTACACCGTACTCGGAGCATCCCGGCGTTTACCGGAAAGGCTGCCGCGCCTGAGCGAAACGGATCCACTGCTTGCGGGTCTTGTTCCTTACCGGCTGGATATAACTGAACCGGAATCCTGTTGCAGTTTAGTCGAGCAAATTATGTCTGATTACGGCCGGCTTGACGCCTTGTTTCATTGCGCCGGTTCTGGCCTGGCCAGCGCAGTTGAGGAAACTCCGGTCGAAGAAGTCCGCTGGCAGCTGGATCAGATATTCATCGGTGCGGTCAACGTGGTCCGACCTGTATTGCCGCTGATGCGCAACCAGAAAAAAGGCCTGATCGTACTGATAAGTTCTGTCGCTGCCTTTGTACCGGTGCCTTATCAGACTTATTACAGTGCTGCCAAAGCTGCATTGCAGGCATATGCGACCGGTCTGGCTGATGAGGTTGCTCCGTTTGGTATCCGCATATCTGTAGTTTCGCCTGGTGATACTAAAACCGGCTACACTGATGCCAGGCGGGTCATAAGCAGCGGCCAACCCGATTCTCCTTATAGCGGACCCCTGGAACGATCTGTAGCCAGAATGGCCAGAGATGAGCAAAATGGCATGCGACCGCAAGCTATTGCGCGTGCAGCCGTCAAGAATCTATACACGAGCAGCCCGCCACTAAACCGGACGCCTGGCTTGCTCTATAAAGTTGCCCTGTTAGTGCAAAGACTGATTCCAACCAGACTTTTCCGGGCGATTATCCGCCG
>CAYPHB010000040.1:9680-13134 GCA_964410445.1 uncultured Oscillospiraceae bacterium | reverse complement strand
ACGGTGAAGACGGTCATCAGCAAAGGTAAGACATTTACCTGAAAGCTGGCGATCTTCAGCAGACCATCCGGGGCTGCCAGATTTGTGATGGCACCAAAACTTTTGCCCTCCAGCAACTTAAGGCTGGACAAAAACTGATAGGCTGCAATGAAAAAGGGAATTTCCAGAATCAGAGCGACAGAGCCACGTAAAGCGTCCGTCTGCTGATAATTGTTTTGCCTGTAATAGGTTTGGAGCATCATCATCCGCTCTTTGCCGGTGAATGTTTTCTTGATGTGCCTGACGCCGTCCTGCAGGGAGTGCTCCTTATTCTGTACCTCCTGCTGAATTTTATCGGTCCGTCTGTAAAGAGGCAGCAACAGCAAATTCATGACCAGACTGAGGGCGATGATTGACCAGCCAGCGCTGCCCAGGTTTCCATAAGCGAGACCAAAGATCAGCTCAAACAGGAGTCGGATCGGCGCGAGAAAAAGAGTATCTAAAAATTTTCCAAAAGACATGGTACTGCTTTCCTATCTTCTTCTTCTACTTTGTCCGTGAACTCGTCGATTTTCTCCAATAAAAAGTCGACACTGCGCCTGGCTCCTTCACCGGGAAAGACCCAGCATTCCTGCCGTACCTCTTCACGCCCTGCCGCGAATCCAGGGTCTTCCAGCGCCTGCTCTATGAGCGAATCCAACTGAGACAGATTGCTCTCAGACAATTCCAGACCCAGACGCGGGAGAGCAGTTGTCGTCCACAAAGGTTTCTTGAGCCACCAGGCATCATAGACAGACAAATCGATATTGGGGTTGGTGTAAATAACCGGTTTATCGTAAACCAAGGCAAAGTCAAAAACTACGCCTGAAAAGTCCGAGATCAGGAGGTCGGCACGACGCAAAACGTCAAAATTATCCTGATCCCGGTTCCATTCCAGTTGTTCAGACTCCGGATATTCTAACATGAGCTCTGCCATCAATTCGCTTTCAGCGATAAAAGAATGCGGATGTGGACGCACAATAACGTGGCAGCCTGTTGCCTGCAAGTGTGCGATAATCCTGCCGCCGTATACTCCGAAAATGGCGCTTTGGCCCCATGAAGGGGCAAGCAAAACGGTGCGAGGCTTAGCAGGAAGAGGCGGTGCCTGCAGCAGGCGGTTTTTCATTTCATCCATATAAGGTATCCCTACGAGATGCAGGTTTTTCGGCGGCAGATGACGCAGCTGCTCCAGCGCGCGTGTGTCTGTAGCTTGAAATTCTCCGGATAAAAGAACGGCATCATAATAATCCAGCCCAAACATGCGGTAGAGCACAACCTCGCTGGCTGCGTGGGGTAAATGGACATAGTACTTAACCTTAGGAGAGCGGCGCCACTGGTAAACATCGAGGCCGGGAGTGGTGGCAAGTACTACCTTGGCCTGCAGTAGATTCAGTCTGGCATAGGCTTTGTCGCCTGCGCCGATAAACTCTGCGTCTACCAGCTCATTCTCATAAAACAACACCGGATCCTCTGTGTCTGCAGTGAAATAGTGAACCTTGCGGCCACGGCGAGCCATCTCAGTACAAATTGGCTTGAATACAGACCAGTAGCGCTTATCATCCGAAAAAATGACAAAATCAAGCATGTCCCCGCTGACTTCTACTTTGCCGCTGCTCAGGCGAAACCGCAGTTTTAGAAATAACATTCGCAGGGAATAATAGGAAGTTCCGATGACTGCGAGAAGGATCGTGAAGAGCATGCTTCCCGTACCTGGATCAATGTAGAGAGCGAAGCAGGGAAGTCGGGACAGCAGATTCTGGAGCGGGCCTGAAAAAGCGAGCATTTGGATATTGATCATAGAGCCAGCTCTTCAGCAAAATTTTTCAAGAATTTTTTTAAGCGGCTGTAGCGTTCAGCCGCCCAGTCTTCCATCGCCTGCCTGTTGTAAGGTACACGCGCTTTAGCCCATAAGGTCCACAAGTAATCCACAAAGATTTTTGACGCCAGAAAATGTAAGGATTCGAGAGAACTGGCTGCGCCTGAATAAGCAGCCAGGAGCTGCTGGTCACAGTGCTCATCGTAACCGGCTTCGATCGAGACAGCCGCGAGATCCCACATACCGTCATTCATGCCTGCATACTCCCAGTCAATCAGAAAAAGCTTGTTTGTGCCCATGACCCAGTTTTCACATAAAGGATCATTATGACAAGGCTGCAGTTTCGTACGGATGTGTTTTTGAACCCATTGTCTTGTCCGCATGACAGCCTGTTTGGTCTCGTTATAATCAGCAAACATAGGTACGTGGTGTTCGCTGATGATTCCCTCATACTTGGCAGCTATGTCAAAAACATCAAAATTGACTCCAGTGTTGACACCGCTGTAGTGGATTTTATGCAGCACATCTGCAATCTGCGGGATTACTTCAGGTTTGCGCATCAGCTCCGCTGTCATCGTTATCGCATTTTTGATATAGCAGCTCAGTTTGCTGCCATCTTCGCCGAAGTAGAGCAGTTTTGTGTCAATGCCAAGCCGGCTGGCGAGTTCTGTGCTGATTTTTTCATCGCTCCGGTTAATCAGTGCTTCTGTTCCGGGTCCGGGAATTCGTACTACATATTCGTTTCCCGAAACCAAAGAGACACGGTAGGTATGATTGGTGAGCCCGCCGAGACGCTCAATAGCACTGATCTCTCTGGTTACTGCCGAAACCTCTGGAATCATGTTAGTTAGCTTATAGATCTGCGGCAGATCTGCTTCAATGATTCGTAACATATCTTAATACATCTCTTACTTTCACATTTATTTTTACTGTTACAAGAGACTGCTGTAGTCTGGCTTAAGGGTTGCGGTAAGCGAGATCAAAAGCCATGAGTTCATCGACAGTGTCAAATTCATAAATCATATCGGCCGGGTACTTGCGTACCTTCATTTTCAGCGTGTCCAGATTTTTCAGATAGATCGATTCCCACAAGAGCGGCCTGGTTTCTTCCTTCTCGTAGTTTTCTTCCAGGATAGTGACGAAACGGCGGGAGAAGTCCTCATCCCAATAGGCGTGCCCATACATGTACCAGCTGTCTCTGCCGCCGATCGTGACACCGCGGATATAATCATCTTCATCGAGCAGGAGGCACCATTCTTTGGTCCGGCCTTCAGCATATACGGCCGCGTAATAACTTTCGGCGGCTTCTGGTTCAAAAGGATTCTCTACAAAATAATTATCTGCCGAACAGATATAACTGTTGCGCAGCACCTTGCGGACCGCGTATATGCTGCCATTGTTATTGCGTTCCGCGTAATCAGGATTATGAATCAGATGGACGGGGAAAAGGTCTTGCAGATAAGAGAACATTTCTGCCTTATATCCGATTACCAGATAAATTTCAGGTATACCGGCTTCCAGCAGCTGTCGAATCTGACGTTCCAGCAGAATTTCACCTTTTACTGATACCAGCGCCTTCGGCTTCCCATGCGCTGACTGGTCAAAGCGGCTGGAGAGACC
>CAYPHB010000040.1:6641-9580 GCA_964410445.1 uncultured Oscillospiraceae bacterium | reverse complement strand
AATAGTGCAAATCAGATATGATATAAAGTAAGGAGGTGACTTCCTCATGATTAGCAAATTAAAGCAGGCACGTCAAATGAATAAACTTACACAGCAAGAAGCAGCAGATTTTCTGCAAGTTTCAGTTCGCTCCTATAAAACTTATGAAAACGATCCCCGCAAAGAAGGAACGCTGAAGTATCAGTACATGTTGGAACAACTTGAAAAGTTGAATTATATTGATGAGGAACACGGTATATTAGAACTAGAAGATATTATCAAAATATGTACAGCGGTTTTTGAGAACTATCCAGTTGATTATTGCTACCTGTTCGGTTCATATGCCAGTAGAGAAGCCAAGGAGCACAGCGATGTAGATTTATTTATTTCTACAGAGCTAACAGGAATGAAATATTTTGGCCTAATTGAGGAATTGCGCGAAAACCTGCGTAAGCGGGTTGACCTCATTGCTTTACAGCAATTGGGTGATAACTTGGAGTTAGTTGATGAAGTTCTTAGAAAGGGCATAAAAATCTATGAGAAATCGTAAAGAAGCTTATTTTTTCATTGATAAAATACTAAAAGATATTGACTTCATTATGAAGCAGATGAGCCTTATCAGAGAACAAGAGTTTGGAGAAAACCCACTTCTCCTGGATTCGATGATGTTCCGTTTAATTCAAATATCAGAAAATGCAAAAAGAATTGACGATAATTTTAAAGCCAGACATAAGAGTATTCCTTGGTTCGAGATGTATGGACTAAGAAATAGGATAGTGCATGATTATGGCAATGTTGATCTATCTATTGTCTTTAACACCTTAGTTAAAGATATTCCTGAATTGAAGAAAGCACTGGATGTACTATCGCCTTAATATTTTCGGATAATACATCTAAGACTGACGTGTACTCCTTCTATAAGCTCATCCGTGTATCCTTCTATACGGCTCTTCTCCCAAAAAAATTATTATCGCCCAATCGAATCGCCCAAAATGGGTGATTCGATTGGGCGATAATTAATACATCCTGAAAACTGTTGAACCAATGTGTTTTTTTAAGCCTCTGTGCTCTGTAAAATCTTTACAACTTCATCAACTTTAAGAACCTTGCCATAGGAAACAACTTTCCCATCTACTATTAAAGCAGGCGTTGTCATTACGCCGTAGGCTGCAATCTGCGCAAAATCGGTTACATGTTCGATTGTTGCATCCATCCCGAGCTGCTCTAAGGCAGCTTTTGCCGCTGCTTCCAGCGCGTTGCACTTGGTACAGCCGGTACCGAGTACCTTAACTCTCGCGCCTGCAGCTTTTTCTGTTTCAGCCTTCGCCAGGCTGTCTGCATCTATATCACCGCCGCAATTGCAAGCCGCTGTTTGTTTTTCTGGGTTTTTCTTTTTAAAAAGTGCCATTTAGATTTCTCCTTGTACATTTCAAAGTTTTTATTATTTCATTCTTGGTTAGCAGAGCTATTCTTTTTATTAATTGGTTTAGATTATAAACGGGGCGACGGCATTGAAAAAGTATCCGACTATTATTATACCTACAGTACATACACCAAAAAATAGGGCCATCAACTTAGGTTTGATTGCTTTACTCAACATGATCAGCGACGGCAGAGACAAAGCGGTAACACCCATCATGAAGGCCAAAACAACGCCAAGTTGTGCTCCTTTAGCCAGTAAGGCTTCGGCAATCGGAATAGTCCCGAAAATGTCGGCATAGATCGGAATGCCAACTACTGTTGCTAATGGAACGGCCAGCGGATTGCCGGTTCCTAAAATCTTCACGATCCACTCCTGCGGAATCCAGTTATGGATAACGGCGCCTATGCCGACACCTATCAATATATAAGGAAATACTTTTTTAAAGGTGTCAACTACCTGATCTTTGGCAAAACTCATACGTTCGCGCCTTGTTAGGTCGGGAGAATCAATATCTACATTTCCGGCCTTGGAAATAAAGTCCGCGACATATCTTTCCATCTTTAGTTTTTCAATGATGGTGCCGCCGATAACTGCTATTACCAGACCGAGCACTACGTAAATAATAGCCACTTTTGCTCCAAAAATACTCATTAAAAGTACTAATGAACCCAAATCAACCATAGGAGAAGAAATCAGGAACGAAAAAGTTACCCCCAATGGCAGCCCCGCGCTAGTGAAGCCCATAAACAGCGGAATGGAAGAACAAGAACAAAAGGGTGTTACCGTTCCTAACAATGCAGCGATGGTATTAGCACCGATGCCATGAAACCGTCCCAGAATTTTTTTGGTTCTTTCCGGTGGAAAGTAGCTCTGAATATAGGAAATACCGAAAATCAAAGCACAAAGCAAAATTACAATCTTGATTGTGTCGTAGATAAAAAATTGAGCACTGGCAACCCAGCGATTGCCAATATCCAGGCCTAAAGCGGACAACCCCCTGCCTGTTAAGTCATTTAGCCATTTCATACCTAGTAGCTGATTCTGGATAAAGTCCCAGAGCGTTTTTAATACCTGCATTGTGAGCTCTCACCTCTTGAATTTATTTTTCAAAATGCTATTATACATTAGTAATTGCTTAATAAGCAAGTGCTATATAAGCAAAAGGTTAAGAGTTAATATTTCATGCTTGGAGGTGAATAGCTATCATGATAAATGCCGAAAATATTACAGTAAATGACTATGCAGATGTTTTGAAGCTGCTTGGCGACAAGACGCGACTGTCTATATTAAAGATACTCGAGCAAACGGAATGCTGCGTCTGCCTTTTTGCTGATCTTTTTGATATTTCTCAATCCGCGATCAGCCAACACATACGTAAACTGAAAGATCTGGACCTGGTGAAAGAAGATCCGCACAAACAATGGATTTTTTATTCATTGAATACTGACAGTAAATATTATGGGTTTATTAAGTCAATCCTGGAACAGATTCCAGAAGATGTGGCTGATCTGAAAAAGGTTGAAGCTGATGTACTTGA
>CAYPHB010000040.1:3501-6541 GCA_964410445.1 uncultured Oscillospiraceae bacterium | reverse complement strand
GCCACAGGTTGCGGCTGCTCTGAACCACAAGGCGACATTACAGATGTCTCCCGTCAACTTGGCTACCAGGGTTCAGATCTGGAGGCAATTCCAGACGGCGCCAACATGGGCTTGGGATGTGGCAATCCGTTTGCGATAGCGAACCTGCAACAAGGTGACGTGGTGCTTGATTTAGGCAGCGGCGGTGGTTTTGATTGTTTTCTTGCCAGTCGTCAGGTTGGCGAAGAGGGACATGTAATCGGCGTGGATATGACACCGGAGATGGTAAGCAAAGCCCGTCTGAATGCTGAGAAGAGCGGCAACACAAATGTTGAGTTCCGTTTGGGCGAAATTGAAAACCTGCCGGTGGCCGACGAGTCTGTGAATGTCATTATTTCAAACTGCGTGGTTAATATGTCCATGGACAAGCAGAGAGTCTTTAAGGAAGCATATCGCGTACTGAAAAAAGGCGGGAAGTTTGCGATTTCTGACATAGTAGCCACGGCTGAACTGCCCGCCGAGTTGAAAGAGGATTTACGCGGCCTTTCAGGCTGCTATGCCGGTGCTGAGTATGTCGGTGTTATTGAACAAATGCTACAGACCGCGGGGTTTACTAAGGTCAGCTTGACCCCTAAGGACAACAGCAAAGAAATATTACAATCCTGGCAGCCAGGAAAGCAGATAGAGAATTATGTCGCTTCATATTATATAGAAGCAGTAAAGTAAAGGACGAAATTATGAGCAAAGAAAAGCAATCAGGAATCAGCTTTTTTCACAAATATCTAACAGTCTGGGTGCTCTTGTGTATGGGTGCCGGTATTTTGATCGGGCATTACATTCCTCAGGTTACAGGGGTTTTAAACAGCCTTAGCTATGCCAATATTTCTCTGCCTATGACAATTCTGATTTGGGTGATGATCTACCCCATGATGATGAAGGTGGATTTCCAAAGCGTCATAGATGTCAAGAAGAATCCTAAAGGTCTGTACATTACCTGGATCGTCAACTGGCTGGTCAAGCCGTTTACCATGTTCGGCATTGCCTGGTTTCTCTTCAACGTGGTATTCAAAAATCAAATAACTCCGGAACTGGCACAGCAGTACCTGGCCGGTGCCATCCTGCTTGGGGCCGCGCCCTGTACGGCCATGGTATTTGTCTGGAGTCTGCTGACAAAAGGCAATCCCTCGTACACTGTGGTTCAAGTGGCGACGAACGACCTGATTATCCTGATCGCCTTTGTGCCGATTGTGAAGCTGTTGATGGGCGTCAGCAACATCTTCGTGCCCTGGGACACCCTGATCTTATCTGTCGTGCTTTACGTGGTTATTCCTTTGACTGCCGGCATTTTAACCCGACAATATTTGACAAAAAAACGTGGCCTGGAATATTTTGAAAAAACATTCCTGCCGAAGTTTGACGGCATCACTGAGATCGGTTTACTACTGACCCTCGTGCTTATTTTCGCCCAACAGGCAGAAGTCATGATTGCTTATCCGCAGCACATTCTGCTGATCGCAGTTCCGCTTGTGCTGCAGACATTCCTGATTTTCTTTATCGCTTATGGTTTGAGCAAGAAGGCCAAACTGCCTTTTGATGTTGCCGCCCCCGCTGGCATGATCGGCGCCTCGAACTTTTTCGAACTAGCGCTCGGGGTTTCAATCGCCGTCTTCGGCGCGAACTCACCAGCAGCTCTGGCCACTACGGTTGGTGTTCTGACCGAAGTGCCGGTGATGCTGATTCTAGTTAAGATCGCCAATAACACCAAGCACTGGTTTCCCGCAAAAGTAGAGGAGAAACCAGCTGCTCAAACATTAAGTTAACAAAAATAAGTCGCGGCAAGATCCCGTCTTATTCGGACAAAGAAATATTCATCAGTGTCGGTGTATCATGGCAAGGAATATTATGTCCGGATATGCGGGTCTTTCTCATATACAGGAACCACCGAGAAATTATTACGGTAAAGCTGAATCGCCGCGGCACCAATAAGAACAACAGCGCCAACGAGGCTGACGATTTGCAGCAGATTGTACTGGCCGTTGAAGCCTTGCGGTGAACGCAGGTTCGAGTAAATGCCAAAATACGCCCAGGCTACCGGCAAGGGAAAGGCAGCATTACGCAGGCTCAACATAACCAGAATAACAAGCAGCCCGGCGATGCCAAGAGTTATAACGGACCAGAATTCAGCGGAAATCCCGAACCCATTCCACTCGAGTTTGACCAGCATCGCTGCTGTGTTTACAACCGAGGCAATAAAAAGCCAGCCGGTGTAGAAGCCGAAAGTTACCGGCAGCAACCAGTGCTTACGATCCTGCAGATTAAGCAGGCGCTGGCAAATCAAGGCCAGTGTAATTACAAACGCAAAAATAAGGATAGTGGACAGCTCTATTAAGAGGTAAGAGAAGGTGATGATCCAGGCGATATTAAGTACACATGAAATCCAGAAAAGAACTGCAAGCTCGTCCAAAGCCTGCTCGTAGTATCTGTTGTTTCTTTTCAGGTAGAGAACCATCAAGCTGATGATCAGCAAGCTGTAAATAACACCCCAGATACTGAAAGTAGAAGGACTGGGCGTGATCAGCGTCTGGTAGCGGTCCGAGACTTCCTTTTGGCTCAAGCCATTGATAATACCAATTGCCCCCAACATGTTAACGACCAGGGTTGAAGCGAACAGGATAAGAGTGACAAGATATTTTTTATTTCGTTCCATGGATTTTCTCCTTACTGAGTTTTTAAGCTTCAATTTTTCCAGGGCATGGTTTTGATTAAGTCTTTGCTTCAGTCTTTATGGTTTCAATTTACAGTATAAAACCGTTTAGGCAAAGTTATTTCTAGCAAAGTAAAGTTATTTCTAATATATAAAGTTGTTTCTAATAAATAGGGTGCCGGCAATGGTGCTGACTCAAGCTCCCATCGAGATAAATTTATAACAGAGCTCCGCTAAATCCGCTGGGCTCATTTTCATGTCTTCTTCGAGCCAACGCTGGATTGTGGAAATAAAGCCGCCGGTGATGAAAGTATAGTAGCGATCCAGGTACTCAGCGTCTTCCTGCTGAAGTTTTGT
>CAYPHB010000040.1:0-3401 GCA_964410445.1 uncultured Oscillospiraceae bacterium | reverse complement strand
GGCAACATGGAATCAATCATTAAGTGGATAGTTCGCCGACGGCGTGCGGTCTTTACTGTGTTTATTATCTGGGCTGTGATCGCCGCTTTTGCCGCTGCCCGCGTTAACGTCAACTATGATATTGTCTCGTATCTGCCCAAGGATGAGCCTTCGACGCTTGCTATCGCTGAGTTGACGGAAAATTTCGGCACGACGCTGCCGAATGCCAGCATAGCGGCGCGGGTAGATGATGTGCGCGACGCGTTGCGCTTAAAGCAGGAAATTGCCGCAGTTGAGGGGGTTAAAGAAGTTATCTGGCTGGACGATACTCTGGATATCGCCAAACCCCTGGAAATGGCCGATCAGGAGATCGTCGCAGGGTTCTACAAAGACGGTTACGCGCTTTATCAGGTGACAGGCGATACAGATAACGCTGCCGCGGTTTTGGCGCGGCTCGCGCAGACATTCTCCGAAGCACACATTGTCGGCAGTCTAGTTGATCTGGCAAGCGCCCAGGATGCAGTAGGGGACGAGGTTGGCCGTATTGTTGCTTACGCGATTCCCATAGTCATTTTCATTCTTCTGCTCAGTACCCACTCCTGGCTGGAGCCACTGGTTTTTCTGATCACGATCGGCATCGCAATTTTATTGAACATGGGTACCAACCTGATCCTGGGGGAAATTTCCTTCCTGACTCAGTCTGTAGCTGCAATCCTGCAGTTAGCGGTATCCATGGACTACGCGATTTTTCTGCTGCACAGTTTCAATGGTTTTCGAGAGCAGGGCATTGAACCTGTTCCTGCAATGCAAATGGCCATGAAGAAATCGCTGGCTGCGGTTTTCTCTTCCAGTATAACCACGGTTGTCGGCTTTTTAGCCTTAATCTTCATGCGTTTCCGGCTGGGCGCTGACCTGGGTCTGGTCATGGCCAAAGGGATTGCGCTTGCTTTTATCACAGTTATGGTCTTCATGCCGACGTTTATTCTATTGGTTTACAAATGGATCGAAAAAACGCAGCACCGTTCATTCCTGCCGGACATGTCCGGCCTGGGCAGGTTTGTTGTTAAAGCCCGTTGGGTAATTTTGCTCCTCGTCGCGCTTCTGATTGTGCCGGGCTTCCTGGCCAGCAGAAACAACGAATACATTTACGGCATGGGTGCTTATCCGCCGGAATCACGTTTTCAGCAGGACAGAGAATTTGTTGATGAACTATTCGGGAAACAGGTTCAGTTGGCACTAATGGTGCCCACCGGTAACATCCCGGCTGAGCTTAAGCTGCAGGCGGAACTGGAGCAAACGCCGAACGTGACTAATGTCATGTCCTACGTTTCAGCAGTAGACCCTGTAATCCCGCCGGAGGTTATAGACAACGACCAGCTTTCAATGTTGGTATCGAAAAAATTCAATCTCTTTATAGTTACGGCAAAAGGCGGCGGCGAAGGGCCTGCAGCGTTTGCCATGACTGCAGAAATCCGTCGGCTGGCCAACAACCACTACGGCGATGCTTATCAACTGGCGGGTGAGCCGGCCAACTTGCTGGACATGAAAAACACAATTGAAGAGGACGATATCATCGTAAATGGTCTGGCGATTCTGGCCATTGCGCTGACGATAATGGCTGTTTACCGTTCTTTCTCGCTACCGTTACTGTTAGTGCTGACGATTGAATTCGCGATCTGGATCAACCTTTCAATACCATACTTCACCAATACACCCTTGAGCTATATCGGCTACCTGATTATCAGTACCGTGCAGCTGGGAGCGACGGTTGACTACGCAATTTTATACACTGAACACTATCTGGGAAACCGCACGAAATACACCAAACGGGAAGCTGTTATCCAGTCAACCCGAGAGGCAATTCCGTCCATATTACCGCCGGCAGCGATTTTGACTGCGGTTGGCTTTGTTCTGGGCTTGATTTCATCACTGCGAATTGTATCGGACCTGGGCATCATGCTCGGGCGAGGCGCAATCCTGTCTTTCCTGATGGTATCGCTGCTGTTACCGCAGCTATTGATGCTATTTGACCGGGTGATTGAGAAAACCACAAAGAACAGACAATTTCTGCAGCAACCTTTACCTGTTGAGGAGTCGAATAATGAGCAGATTTAAGCGAAAAATTAAATTAATGCGGGGCACAGCCTTCTTGCTGATAAGTGTAATGCTGGTTTCCATACTGACCGCCTGTTCTGGGCCAACTGTCAAGGATCCAACCAGGCCAGCGGCAGATTCTTTCTTTGCGTTAGCCGCCGGCAGCGAAGAATCTGCAAAGTCAGCGCTGGATTCCGCCAGAAGCGAGTTTGTTTATGCACAACTGGGCGCAGACGGACAGCCGCAGAATATCTACGTTGTCAACCGCGTTCCGGCAGGCAGTCAGGGAGTTTTGGACCAAGGCGATTATGCCGGGGTCAAACTGCTCTCCATGACAGGGGAGCTGCTGCAGACAGCAGCTGGGTATACAGCCAATGCGAGTGATTCTGAGCCGTTCTTTTATCAGGGGAACCTGAAAACCACAACACTGCCCTGGAGTATCAGCATCGGCTATAAACTCAACAGCGAGGTTGTTACAGCACCTGCACTCAGCGGCGCGGAAGGAGAGCTGGAAATCGCGCTCAGCGTCACACCGCAAAAATCGGCCTGGGCCGATAACCTGATGCTGCAAATCAGTGTTACGCTGCCCGGTTCATCCGTTTCCGGGCTGAACGCGGAGGGCGGTACGCTGGCTATGGCCGGTTCGAATCAGCTTATTACTTACGTTATGCTCCCGGGTGACGCAGCCAGCGCCTGGACCATCAAGGCAACTGTAAAGAACTTCTACATGCCATCGGTGCAGATTGCCGCGGTGCCCATGTCCTTTAACCTGGCTGACTTTACCTTGCCCGAAATTGAACTGCCGGCGGGATTTGCAGAACTGACCGACTTACAGGACGGCACGAAGAAGCTGGCAGCTGGCGCGCGCGAACTGGCAGACGGCCTCGATCAAGTAGAAGCGGGCTCACCCGAGCTGCGGAACGGGTTTGCTCAACTGCAGAATGCCGCCCGTGAGCTGGACGAAGCAGCAGCGACAATAACCAAAGGTATTGATGCCTATCTTGGCGGCGTTGACCAGCTTGGCGCCGGAGGCACAGAACTCAGTGCCGGCTTCGCGGCCGTTCCCGGAAGTGCCGAGCAAATAGTTACCGGCTTGAATGGTCTGGCAGCTGGTATTGAACAATACGGCAGCGGCGTTTCTCAATATGTTGATGGGATCAATCCGGTGCTTGGCGGTATCCAAAGCACAGCGCAAGGCGCCGCCCAGCTGCAGAGCGGAGCGCAGGAAATGAGCAGTGCCTTCACAGGATTGCAAACCGGCGGCACCCAATTAATTGCCGCCAGCCGACAGATCTACGAAGGTCTGGCGACGATGGAAGCGCAGCTGC
>CAYPHB010000039.1:0-13222 GCA_964410445.1 uncultured Oscillospiraceae bacterium | reverse complement strand
GCCATAAGATATCTCCAGGAGGTCAAAGCCGGGGCGGGGTATTACTTCCTCATTCCAGTAGACTGTCTAAATCCACCTGGCGGTCAACCAGGGTATCATCCTTGAGGAAAGTGCCGACAGCCGGCAGGTTTTTATTGCGGTAGTAGCGCGGCTCAGCGATGCCGGATTCAGGTAGCGAGACCAGCATGGTCATAACGCTGCCTTTTTTAGATTTCAGCACCTGGACACCTTGGCTGGTGCGAGTCGCTTTCAGGGGAATCATGTCTGTATTGAAGACAATCGCTTTGCGGATATCGCTGATCGCGACCAGTTCTTCTGCAGTTTCCGGTGGCAGATAGCGCACAGCAACTAAGGGGGAACTGGCGCTATAGGCGTTGATCAGCTTTTTGCGATTTGTTTTCGTTTCATAGGCGGCTAAAGGTATACGGGCAATTTTACCGTTGGCGAAGGCAAACAGCAAGTCGCCGGCATAATCGTCCGTCATGCGGGCATAGACAATATGCTCGCCGTCTTCGAGCTCCAACAGGTTCGGCGTGTATTCACCGAGATCAGACGGCTTGTGGTCCTTCATGTCATAAGCCCGAAGCTTATAAACGCTGGCCTGATCGCTGATAAATATTATCTCAGCTTTATTGTGGCCTTCCTGCGAGAGAATAATCTGGTCTTCGGCTTTGGTTTTCAGATCACCGGCGCTGCGCAGCGAAGTAAGCGGAATTTTTTTGACATAGCCGTGTTCCGTCAGGAACAAACGCAGATTGTAGTCTTCGATCAGGTCCGTTTCCTCCAGCACCGGCACATGCTTAACATTCAACAGCTCCGTGCGGCGGTCCTGGCCATAAACTTTAGCAATGCGTTCCAGGTCGCTGATAATCACTTCGTCCAGCAAAGTTGTGTCGCCGATCAGCTTTTTCAGGCGTTTGATTTCTGCCTGAAGGGTGCTGATATCCTTGGTGCGCTGCAGAATATACTGACGGTTCAACTGACGCAGGCGGATTTCCGCGACGTATTCAGCCTGAACCTCATCGATACCGAAACCGGCCATCAGGTTGGGTACAACTTCGCTTTCCTTCTCTGTCTCCCTGACAATCTTAATCGCCTTGTCGATGTCCAGCAGAATAATTTCCAGGCCCTGCAACACGTGCAGGCGCTCTTGTTTGCGCTGCAGTTCATAGGTGTTTTCGCGTTTGACGCAAACCCGGCGGAAGGAAATCCATTCAGCGATAATCCCGCGTACCCCCAGAGTTCGCGGTGTACCGTTGATCAGCAGGTTGAAGTTGCAGGAAAAAGTGCTTTCCAGCGAAGTCAGCTTGAACAGCTTGGTCATCAGCGCTTCCGGATCGGTTGAGCGCTTCAGGTCAATGGTGATTTTGAGGCCGCCCAGGTCGGTCTCGTCGCGGACGTCATTGATCTCCTTAACCTTCCCGGTTCGCACCAGGTTCGACAAATCGTCAATGATCGCCTCAACTGTCGTCGAATAAGGAATTTCGTTAATTTCGATCAGGTTGTTCTTTTTGTCGTAAGTGTAACGGGAACGCAGACGGAAACCGCCGCGGCCAGTCTGGTAAATCGCAGCCATGCTTTTGGCGTCGCTGATCAGGTAGCCGCCGGTGGAAAAATCAGGGGCCGGCATGATTGCCTGCAGGTCGGCAGCAGGATCGCGCAAATAAGCTACTGTGGCAGCACAGACTTCGCGCAGATTGAAGGAGCAGATATTGCTGGCCATGCCGACAGCGATTCCTTGATTGGAGTTCACCAGAATTGACGGAAAAGCAGCCGGCAAAAGCAGCGGTTCCTGCATGGTGCCGTCATAGTTATTGATAAAATCAACCGCGTCCCGATCCAGGCCTCCGAAAATCTCGTTGCAGATCGGGTCGAGGCGCGCTTCAGTGTAGCGGGCAGCCGCAAAGGCCATGTCGCGCGAGTAGGTTTTACCGAAGTTACCCTTGGAGTCAATGTAGGGGTGCAGTAAAGCCTCGTTGCCGCGGGTCAGCCGGACCATTGTTTCATAAATGGCCTGATCGCCGTGCGGGTTGAGCTTCATTGTCTGACCGACAATGTTGGCAGACTTGCTGCGGTTGCCGCCCAACAGCTTCATCAGGTACATGGTATACAAAAGTTTGCGGTGTGACGGTTTGAAGCCATCGATTTCAGGGATGGCGCGTGAGACAATAACGCTCATCGCATAAGGCATATAATTAAGCTCCAGCGTATCAACGATATGCTGGCGTACAGTGCGGTCTACAGTTTCTGCCATTGGCGTTCCTTTCAGTTTGGGTATTCAGCTGGTCATTAATATTACGGGCAGTGATTCTGATCATTCTGCCAGCGGCCTTCTGAGTTAGCCGACATCCAGCTGGTCAAGATAAAGGTGTCCATTTGTTTCGATGTGCAGTTTACGGCCGGCCAGGTTATCACCCAGAAGCAGATCAAAAACATCTGCAGCGTGATTTTCCTCACTGGGGAGTACCTGGATCAGCCGCCGGGTTTCAGGGTTCATGGTAGTTTCCCACATCATCTCAGGCTGGTTTTCGCCCAAGCCTTTTGAGCGCTGAACAGTAACATTCTGTGAACCAACCTTGGCCAGAATCTCCACTTTTTCGCGTTCTGTATAGGCAAAATAAGTGTTTTCCTGCCCTTTGCGGCGCTGAGTAATTTCAAACAAAGGTGATTCCGCTATGTAGATCCGCCCGTTTTCAATCAGAGTGGGGGTCAGGCGATACAGCATGGCCAGAATCAGGGTGCGGATCTGAAAACCGTCAACGTCGGCATCAGTGCAAATTATAATTTTGTTCCAGCGCAGGGCGGTGAAGTCAAAAGCCGAGAGATCCTTATTGTGTTTGGTTTGAATTTCAACACCACAGCCGAGGACCTTGATCAGGTCAGTGATGATTTCGTTTTTAAAAATTCCTTCGTAATCGGCTTTCAGACAGTTGAGAATTTTACCGCGCACCGGCATGATCGCCTGAAATTCAGCGTCGCGCCCCAGTTTGCAGGAGCCGAGGGCTGAGTCGCCTTCAACAATGTACAGCTCGCGGCGATTAACATCGCGGGTACGGCAATCGACGAATTTCTTAACCCGGTTGATCAGATCAACATTGCCCATCAGCTTTTTTTTGATGTTGAGCCGCTGCCTCTCGGCGCTTTCACGGCTGCGTTTATTGATCAGCATCTGTTCGATAACGCGGTCGCCTTCGGCTTTGTTTTCGATAAACCAAACCTCCAGGCGCGACTTTAGCAAGTTAGTAATGAATTCCTGAATAAAGCGGTTGTTTATCGCTTTCTTGGTCTGGTTTTCATAGCTGGTCTGCGTTGAAAAAGAACTTGCGACCAGAATCAGGCTGTCTTCAATATCGTTGAAAGAAATTTTCGCTTCACCGTTCTTGTACTTGTCACGCAAACGGATCTGACGGTCTATTTCAAAAACAAAAGCGTTCTTGACAGCTTTGTCGGGTGAGCCACCGTAATCCAGCCGACTGGAATTGTGAAAATAAGTCAACTGGTTGACTTCATTATTGAAACAAAAAGCGATGGCAGCCTTAACCCTGTAATCCGGCTTGTCGCTGCGGTCACGGCCGCGGCCACTGTCCTCAAACTCCACGGGCACGGTAAGGCCTTTGTCCTGGTTTAGTTCATTGATATAGCCGAGAATACCTTCGGGATAGTAAAAAGACCACTTCTCCCCGCTTTCTTCATCTTCGAGTGTGAAAGTAACGCCGGTATTGACTATTGCCTGTTGCTTGAGCACATCCTGAAAATACTCCAGTGGAATCGCGATTTCGGTAAAGACTTCGCGGTCCGGTTTCCAGCGCTGAATC
Organism: uncultured Oscillospiraceae bacterium; assembly: GCA_964410445.1. Taxonomy (GTDB): domain Bacteria; phylum Bacillota; class Clostridia; order Saccharofermentanales; family UBA5734; genus JAXGXQ01. The sequence goes on along the minus strand of CAYPHB010000039.1, from coordinate 9,407 downwards.
GTGCCGGTTTTTTTCTGGCGTACAGGCTCTTTGGTAAGGCCGCCAATATTTTCGCCCTTTTCAAAATGCAGCGAATGTTTGTGGCCATCGCGGAAAACGGTTACGTCAAAATATTCTGAAGCATATTGGGTGGCACAAGCACCCAAACCATTCAGCCCCAGGCTGAACTCGTAATTGATACCAGTGTTGTTGTTATATTTACCGCCGGCGTAGAGCTCGCAGTAAACGAGCTCCCAGTTGAAACGCTTTTCGCGTTCGTTGTAATCCAGCGGAATGCCGCGGCCATAGTCGCGCACTTCCAGCGAACTGTCTTTGTAACGGATAACTTCGATCAGGTTGCCATAGCCTTCGCGGGCTTCGTCAATCGAGTTAGAAAGAATTTCGAAAAATGAATGCTGGCAGCCAACGATGTCGTCGGAACCAAAAATAACGCCCGGGCGCAAACGGACGCGATCAGCGCCTTTGAGCGCGGAAATACTGTTGTTGTCATAGGTTTTGCGGATTGCCATGCTTTCTCCTGTCTGGGTGGTTCTGGTGCTTGTGAATCTGGCTATAGTTTTACAAATCAAAGAGGTTTTTGCAAGCAAAGGCAGGCTGCCTGCAGCCGTTCAAATTATGGATTCCGGAATTATTTGTTGGTTATTACTGAAAGGCTCGGCTTGAAGGTATCCGCAATTGCCAGAAAGGCCTGAGCTACTTCCGGGTCATATTTACTGCCTGCTTCAAAAGCGATGTCTTTCACAGCGGCTTCGTGAGAACCGTAACCGCCGCCAACCATATTGGTCATGGCATCGTAACCTTCGGCTACCGAAATAATCAGGGCTGTCAGTGGAATCTCTTCACCTTTAAGCCCTTTGGGGTACCCCTGGCCATCCCAGCGTTCGTGATGGGCAAGAACTGCGTCAGCCAGATGCATGGTGTCATTAAACAGGTTCAGCACCCGGTAGCCGGTCAAAGGGTGGCGATTCATTTCATGCTGCTCATCGGAGTTTAGTTGTCCGCTTTTATTCAGGATTTCAGGGGAAAGTATAATTTTGCCGATATCATGGAAATAACCGGCTTCAGAGGTGCGTCTGACAGCTGCTTCTGAAAGCTGCAGCTGCTGAGCAATGCTTTTACTGAAGCGGGATACGTTCTGGCAGTGCTGACGCTCGCGCGCGCTCTTGGCAAACAGTGATTCCATAATGCTTACCAGCATATCCAGGTTAACAGTTTTGCTTTCCATCGTTTTGGTTTTGTACATTCTGGTTTCTGCTTTATTCAGAACTTCAGCAAGCGGATGGCTATGATCATCCTTCATTGCCAGTCCAATTGCCACGCTACCCTTGATACCGCCGAAATTTTCTTTAGCCAAGCGGGATTTAATTTGTTTAGCAACATTCTCCGCTGTTTCCTGGTCTGTTTCAGGCAGCAAGGCGACAAATTCATCACCGCCGATTCTGCAGACGGTAGCATTCGGGCAGCTCTCTGACTGCATAATGTTTGCGACAGCCCGCAGGAGCTCATCTCCCTGGTCGTGGCCCATTATATCATTCAGGAGCTTAAGACCGTTTACGTCACAAAATATTACAGCCAGCGGCAGGTTATCAGTTCTGTCAAGATGCTTAATCGCCTGCTCAAAGAAGACGCGGTTATAAATGCCTGTTACCGGGTCATGTTTGCTCCAAAAAGCCATATGTCTCTGTGCCTGCCGGTCCGCGGTTACGTCTCGGAAGGTCACAACTGCACCTATATATTCGTCGTTCATGATTTGCGGATAGGCACGGTATTCCACTTCAAAGGAAGTTCCGTCGCGCCGCCAGAAAAGCTCGTCACTGCTGTTTGCGCGGTCACCTGAGCGAATGGACTGATAAATTTTACATTGGGAAATCGACAGAGGATTGCCCTGAATATCCGTATGATGAATCATTTCATGAATATTCTTGCCTAAAAATTCACTTTGGTCCTCATAACCCAGGAGGGAAACAGCACTGGCGTTGCAAAAAGTGCATTTACCACTGGTATCTAAACCGTAGATCGCCTCCGCAGTTGAATTGAGAATCAGCTCCAGTTTATTCTTGCTGTCAGCAATTTCCTGATGTGCTGTCTGCAGTTCTTTAGTACGCTCCTCCACCCTGGACTCCAGATCATTCAACAAAACAGAAATTGTTTCGGCCATGCGATTAAAAGTGCTGCCAAGGTAGCCGATTTCATCATTCCTGATTTTTGTAACGCGTTGTTCTATATCACCGGCAATAAACTTTTCGCTGGTTTCAATTAATGCCTGGAAAGACTTACGCAGTTTATGGAGAAAATAAATATAAAAAAACAAGACAACTGATAAGGCAGCAAACGCTATCTGCAGGAGATGGTTCAGATGGTGGTTCAGTACCGAATCGATACTTGCACCAACCAGTTCAGCTGGACTGTCAAGTACCGTAAAGACAGCTATAAGAACTGCGATAATTGTAACAGTTATGAATGTAAACGGGATAATTACGAAAATAGAGGCGCTTTTATATTTGGGGTGTTTCATGGGTCCTCATATCTCCGTTACTTTTATCTTAAGATCATTGTTTATTCTTTATTGGCAACAATCAGGCATTATTCTTCAAGAGCTCTATAGCTTCTGCCTTTGGCACGGCTTTGCTAAAGAGGAACCCTTGAATTTTATCACATTCATATTCTAATAGGTAGTCCCTTTGCTCGGGCAATTCGACTCCTTCAGCCACTGTCTCCAGCCCCAGCCGGTGCGCCATCGAAATAATATCGCGGGTAATCGAGGCGTCTTTATTGGCCTGGCTGATATCGTTGATAAAATAACGGTCGATTTTTAAGGTATCGATATTTAACTCATTCAAGCGGTAAAAGGAGGAGTAGCCGGTGCCGAAATCATCGATTGAAATCCTGATCCCGTTAGCTCGCAGCTCCTTAAGCCGCTCGATGACAATACTGTAATTTTCCATCAGGATCGTTTCGGTTATCTCAAGCTCCAGATTATGCCCGTTTACACCGATTTCGTTCACAATGCCCAACACATGGGCAGTAAAATTATCCTGCAGTAAATGGATAGCAGAAATGTTGACAGCTACACTGATATCGCCAAAGCCTTCCCTTTTCAGCTGGTCAATAAAAGCGCAGGCTGCCCGCAACATCCGGTTGCTCAATTGATTGATCAGCTGCTTGCGCTCGGCAATTGCAATAAATTCTAACGGCGATACCTGACCCAATTCCTGGGAATACAGCCTGGCCAGTAATTCAAAGCCGGTAATTTTGTTGCTTTTGGTGTCAACTATCGGTTGAAATTCGGGATAGAGCTGCGCAGTTGGTTCATCTCGCAAGCCCGCTCTGATATCATCTTCAATACACTCTTCGCGCTGCAGCTTTAACTCCATTTGCTCATCGAAAAAATGATAACCAACAGCTTCATCGGAACCGGAATAATTCAAGGCCAGGGTAGCGTTTTGCAACAAACATCCGGCTGTCTGGTTGGGATCCGTGCACTCAGCTACTCCAATTTTTATTAACAGGTGTTCGCTTTCAAGGCCAATCAAAAGCGGACGTTCAAACAGATATTTAATTTTCGCCAGAGTTGCTACGAGCTCAGTTTTATCCTGGTAGTTTTTTAAATAAACTACAAAGTTATTGGCTGTGAATTTGAAAGCCTGAAGATTCTTATTCTCGAGCATTTTCAGACGGTTGGCGATTTCCCGAAACACCAGATCGCCGTACTCGTAACCGTAGACAGAATTTATCAGATCCATGTTCTCACAGCGAACAATTATTACAGCCCGGTTGTACTGGCCTTTTTCCAAATCACGTTCCAGCACACCCAGCAAAGATATTCTGTTCGGAAGCTTAGTCAGAGTGTCGGTGTAAGCTAAATTGTATACACGTAGATTATAAAGATAGTTCGCGATCATCCCGATCAAAAGAGCTAAATAGACTATGCTCAGCCCTGCCAGGCTGATGTAGGTAGTTTTACGGATTATCGGGTTTATCGGTTCCAGAGAAAAGCTGACAGCAACAACCCTGGCATGTTCTGATTTGTATTGCAGCGGTACATAAATCTGATACACATCAGCGCCGTCGACCGTTTTAATAGATCCATAAATCTGGTTATTTTCAAGTTGACTGATTAGATCCTTATCCAAAATACGATGGTTTAGTATTTCACTGTTAGTACTCGCCGAAATCTGGTAAAGATTATCAATCGCAAAAAGTTCAACAATATCGTCGTCAATAATTTTTTCCAGTAAAGACTGCAAGCGGAAGGATTCCAGCATTTTCTGTACAGTTTCCGCCAAAATGCCTATCTGAATGGTACAGCCGTCCGGGGCTTTGATATAGCCATATTTGTAATACAAATCACTTTCAGAATCCTTACGAATTTCTTCTGTCATCGATTCTTTGTCGCTGTTCATAAACTCGTAAGCCGGGTGACCGGGATGAATCTGCCAACCGACATACTTACCGGAAGCAGAATATTCAATAATCCCGTCGGTATTATAAGCATATATTTCGTCTACAGCGAAGATAGCTGCCAGCTCGGCTAGCCTCTTGTTATCGAGATTATCGTGATTTAGTCCTACAGCCTTGGCGGTGGTAAGCAGCTTTTCATTGAGCAGTTCGTTAATCAGGTGGACAGACTCCCCAGCGTGGGACAAGTCGCTGGAAATGCTTCTGCTGATATTTTCCGCTTCGGATATTTTAAGGTTGTAAAAAAAATCCTTTAAACTTCTACTGATAAAGACAGTAGTCACTACAAAGACTACTGTCATAAGAATAAATAAAGTTTTTAAATAAATCAGCCGGGCGGTTCTGCTGCGAAATTTGCGCATCTTATGTCTCGCTCAATCTTTTTATCCACACCATGATGACCTGAAGCAAATTATTAAATAGTTACAACTTTAACGATACTAACACAGCAGTCAATAATTATACAGTTAATCTGCACTTTTATGCTTAATTTTTGGAAGCAGTCTCTACAGATTCCTAATTTGAGTAGCTTTTAGTGTAAAACTCCTGATGCAGCCGGCGAATCTCCGAGGCTAAATCCGGAGCGGGGCCGTCAACTATTGTGTTGCGGATAACCGCTTTAATCGGCAGATTGCGCACCCTGCCCAGCGGCACATTCATCTCCGTCAGCCACTGCACCAGCTGCTCAGAACTGCTGGCATACACTATTCTGCCTAAACCCACCCAGCCGTGGGCAGCAGCGCACATCGGGCAATGCTCGCCGGAGGTGTATACTGTGGCTTTGCTTCTTTCCTCCGGGCTCAGGTTGGCAGCTGCCCAGCGTGCCAGGGCAAACTCAGGATGCTGGGTGTTGTCGCCGCTTGCTACATGATTGTGGTCTTCAGCCAGTACTTCCCCATCAGCCGAAACCAGTACCGAGCCAAACGGTTCGTCTCCTTCTGCCACTGCTTGCGCAGCCAGTTGAACACAGCGGCGCAGGTGCTTCAAATCAGTTTCGCTTATCATAAAAAGTCCTCCTTTGGTGTGTCCGCAGACGAATGTTAACCCATATTCTCTTCATCAATTATTTCGGCGATAATCTGCTCGATTTCAGCTTGATCGGCCGGGATATCAATAAACGTCTCCTTAAAAATTACTTTGATGCTTGCCAGTTGGCCGGCTTCTGTTTTAGCTGCATTAAGATCGCTGCGCTCGAGCCAGGCCAGGTTGGCAAATTCCCAGGTAAAGAACCAGAACAGGATTAAAATTAATTCTTTGATAGAACCAATCAGATAGATAGAGCGCAATAACCAGATAGCGCCTGCCAGCAGCAGTCCGAAAAAAAGCAGAACCATCGACTTGCGCAGGTTGTCACTTAGCGCCAGCTGGTGATCCCCAAGTTTAAGGCTGTAATAATCGGCGATTGTTTCTGTTACCGCTGCCTGCTGTTTGTCTGTTAGGCATTCACCGCAAATTTCCAGCACAATCGGATATTCAACCGGGATATAGTGAGCGTTCGTTTCCAGAAAATGGGCAAACTCGCTGTTCAGCCACTCATAGCCTTCAACTGAATATTTGTCGATTATCTCGTAGTAATCCTCAATGTTGCAGGAAATGTAAGCAAGCCCGTTTTCCAGATAAAAATCCTTAACGTACTTACTATAATCAATCCGTTTACGCTTGAAAATCTTGAGGCTTTTTCTCAACCGTCGGCTGCGGCGTTTCTTTAACATAGGGTCGTCCTCCGGCAGTGGCGCTTATATCTATTTTACTAAACGCTGTATTTTTCCTCCAGCTCTGCCAGGAACAGCGGCAGCTCACGGGTCAGTTGAATGTTGTACACCAACGGGCTGGTATAGTGTTCTTGTTTTGCCGGGTTCAGTACGACACTCTCCAGGAGCTCGTCACTATAAGGAACGAAGTTAGCTTTAGATTTACTGTATTGCTGAACCGATTTGCTCAGCAAACTCTTGTCCAGCCCCCACTCTTGAGCAAAACGCCCGACTTCTTCAGCCTGCTGTTTCTGCTTCCAGGCTGCGAAAGCATCATCAAAGCTGACTGAGCTGGGAATCAGGCCTTTAATCAGGTGAGTATCAACGAAATCTCTTAAGAGCAGCGCCTGACGATAGTCACCCATATTACTAAGTTCTTCAATCTGCTCGTAAATGAGCCGCAGGGATTCTTCGTCAACTGTTTGAACTTCTTCCTCCGTGTTGATCTTGCCTTGGATCAATTTAAGAATAAAGGGCAGGTCAACCGGGTGTGAATCGATCAGCATTGTCTGGCTGATCAGCTCCTTAATTTCGTCATCAGGTGTGTCTCCGCCAGGTCCCTGCAAATTCCTGTAGGCACCGACATATTGCAGCCAGGTGTGTTCATCCAGGCTGAAGCGTTCATTATCCCAGGCAAATTCGTAGTACTGCCGGACACTGTTAAGCTGCTTCAGGGCGGCTTTAAACGCAGTTGAAAATTCAAGCTCAGCATTGCTGCCCTTAAGTTCCTGCCAGCTTGTCGGGTTCGGGAGTGTTTCTTGCATTGCTGCCATTTGGGTGGCCAGCCTGAGGACGGCGAGATCGTAGGTTTCGACAACTGCGCGGCTGCTGCTGCCGCCACTGCTGTATAATGCCAGCGCTTTTTCCACAGCTGCGCGCGTCAAAGCCGGGAATTGGAAATTTATAATTGAACCAAACTCTTTGCTTGAATCCAGAATTCGGTTGGTTCTGGAATAGGCCTGGATTAAGCCTTGCAGCTGTAATGTGCGGTCTACATAGAGTGTGTTCAGGAATCTGGAATCGTAGCCTGTCAACAGCTGGTCAGCAACAATTATCAGATCCACATTCTTAGGGTTATCTTTACTGCCGCCATTCTTAAAACGCGTGATCAGGTTGGAAAAATAAGCATCTTCACCATTGCGCTGGTCTCCCGGAATAAATTTGATACCGGTAAAGCCGGCGTAATCCGCGAACATCTCCGCCACAATTTCAGTGGCAACCCGCTCCGGATCGTTCTCGCCGCCCATGCTGAAGGTCATGGCGATATTAAGAGTTTCGCCTCTTGCGGCCAGTTGCTTTTTGAATTCATGGTAGTAAGCAACAACTCTTTCTTTATACGCACAGGTTAATAGCGCATTGAATTTCCGTCTTTGGGACTGAGTTTCCCAATTGTCCAGGATTTCACAAACTACCCGGGGAATATGGGTTTCATCCTGGTAAACGAGGATGTTTTTTGCCGCTGCTGCCTGCTCAATCTCGGCATGAGTTAAGTCAGCAATCGCGCGTTGTACTTCTTTCTTCGGTTTTTCCGGGTGTTCCAGCAATTCCCGTTCAATCAGCTCTGCTTTCAGCTGCTCGTAGCTTTCAAACTCGCCTGTGTTTATATAATCCACATGAAAGCCCAGCACATTGCCGTCCCGGATCGCTTCATCGATTGTATATTCATGCAATAAGTTACCGAACAGTTTTTGCGTGGTATTTATCACTTCGCTTTTCTGATTTACCATGCCCGGTACGTTATTTTCATCGAAGATAGGCGTGCCCGTGAAGCCAAAAAAGAGCGAGTTATTTCGGAAGTAATCCTTGATTGTGCCCATCATCTGGCCCAATGTGGTGCGGTGCGCTTCGTCGATAATAAAAACATATTTCTTGTTTTTCAGGCTGTTATTATTCGTTTCGATATATTCCTTAACCAGCGAATTCAGTTTGAAAGTTGTGGTAACCACAATGCCTCTGGCATCCGATTTAAACTGTCTGTCCAGCTGATAAGTGGTTCTAGTGTCGTCAACCATTACAGGTTCATATACGGCATATGATTTGAATTTTTCCGAGGTATTCTTGTCCAGTTCACGCCGGTCGACGAGGAAAACCACCTTGTCGAAGCCAACTCTGGTGGAAAGGAACAAAGCCGTTTTGAAGCTGGTGATTGTTTTACCTGAACCGGTTGTGTGCCAGACATAACCGCCATGCTTGTATCCATCCTCGTTGTCTTTACCAAAAGCCGCGCCTTCGATTGCGCGCAGAGCATGAACCTGATAAGGCCGCATGATCATGTGGCGCCGGTGCTCGGGGTTTTCGGCTTCGTCGATAATCAAGTAATCGCCTACCATCTGGTGAGCCATCGGGACATAAAGGAACTGTTTGCAGATTTCCCGCCAGTCATTGACAGGTGTATTGTTTTTGTCTGACCAATGGAAGCTGAATGCTTTGTTAAAGCCCGATGCCGATTTGGGGGTTGCGAAGTATCTGGTAGCTATCTCTGAGGTGGTGATCATCATTTGCGAAAAAGTCATGAACTCGTTGCTGAATTCACCGGCGGCGTAATAGCGTTTGAACTGCTGATAAGCGAAATCCAGAGTCTGGTCCGAGCGCTTTTGCTCAATGTTGATCAGCGGCAGGCCGTTAATCAGGAGAACAAGGTCGAAGCGATTGCCATACTTCCCTTCAACTTCCCGGGCAATGCGATAGGATGAGTCACCGCCGGAGACTTCCGCCTTCTTAAAAATTGTCAGGGTAATCTGGTCACGCTTAACACGCGGGTTTTTACTTCGGTAGATACCGTCAATTTTGCCTTTACTGTCCTCAATCGCGAGTAGTTTTGCTGCTTCATAGCTGTTGTTAAGCTGCTTGACCTTCATCATTACCTGCTCAAACTCAGCGTCTGTCAACGGCACGCCTTCCAGCTGATCCGCGTTAATCCGGTTTAGTTCCGAGCGCCAATGCTGAATAAGATGATCCACAGTAACCTTGCGACTGTTGCCGTTTAGTTCTGCCGGCGCCTCCCACCTGTACTTCATTAACTCTTTAACGAAGTTTTCCTGAAAAGCTCTTTCGGAAGCATCTTTAATCACATTACTCATTGGCCGTCTCCTACACAAACATCTCGTTAAGGCAGGCTTGCTTAAATGCTTTTAGTTTATCCAGCTTTCGCTGATGCAGGGTGATAAGGTTGTCGAGGTTATGGAAAAAGGCGCCGAT
>CAYPHB010000038.1:12880-13404 GCA_964410445.1 uncultured Oscillospiraceae bacterium | reverse complement strand
ATCCGGATGGGCGTTTCGCTTTGCAAATCGAACACTCATTGAACGGATTCGTGTTCAGCGATTCTGTCACTCTATTTCAAAGGCAAGCGTGATTTTGCTGATAATTTTATTCTCTACCTGGAATGTGATGGAAACGTTATGATTCCCCACTTTACCAGTAACAACACCGGCAGTTTCGTCGATAAACGGATGCTCAAGCAGCAGTGTGTCGAGTGATTGTCCGATGCCAAGGCCAGATCTCGTAACGAACTGGGGAACAGTGATTGTAAGCTTTCGAACCTGTACCCGCCAGAACTGATGGCTGTCACAACGACCTACCCCTTCAACCACGATCCCGTTATAATTGGCGATCACATGCTCTTCACCATTCGGCAGCTCGGTACAGGTTGTGTCGTCATGCAAAGTTTGAGGTCCGGCGATTTCTCCCAATAACGAGGAGGTTACCGTTTGCATTTTGCCATTTTCTTGCTTGCTGAAATCGAATACCTGCTGACCATTACTTGTAATTTTCAAGTCATCTTCCT
>CAYPHB010000038.1:0-12870 GCA_964410445.1 uncultured Oscillospiraceae bacterium | reverse complement strand
GGTCACGCCCTGCTTTTCAAGGCTCCAACGGGTAAGCACATCAAGAGCAACTTCTTTCAATTCGTCCCATACGGGAAAATCCAGCGAATATCCGTGAAACTGCGACGGCTGCTCCAAAACTTCCTGAATGGTATCAGGGATCTTGTCATCGATTATAAAACCGGTTTCACCGTCGGCGTAGATTGTCATTGAACGTGCATCCAGAATTTCTCCCGTCTCATCGGCATAGACTTGTTGCTCAAACGTAATGCGGTCAGGCATAACCATGGAGACACGGAAACCTGAGCTACTGGTGGCAATTCTGCTCTTGTAAAAAGCCAGGATCCGATCTGCCTTTTCCAAACGCACAGCTGGTGAATCAGCACTGCTGCGAATCAGCACTGCCAGGGCTTCCCGGTTTCCCTGATCGATTGCGTCGAAATACAGCGCAGCATAGTTTTGCAAAGACAAAACCCGGGCAATTGGCATATTATCCAGATATGGTGTGCCGTCATCTGCAATTTGCTGAAAGTAAATCAGTTCTTTGACAGGTGCGCCAGGCTCATTGTTCGGAATCGGGTTTGATTCAAAATAAAAGCCCTCGTGCTTAAGATTTGCTGCATATCGCAGATTAGCCAGCAGCGGCTTTAGTTCTTGATCATTTATTCTGGTCAGCAAGGATATCGGATTATCAGCCATCCGCCGCAGCAACCGGATGTATTGAACAAAGTCGTCCGGCATAATGTCCTGTCTTTGGCGATCAGGGATAGATTGAAAGATGGTGTTAATTTCGTTCGGCTGATTAATGGCTTTGGCAATTTGCTGTGCGAGCATAAAAGAACTCAGATAATCAGGACGCAGGGTAACGTCCGGTATCACGTTATTGCTTGTATTGCTGGTAACTGTCGAACTGGTATGATTCACCTGACACGCCGTCAGAAGTAAAGTAAATGTCAGCAGCGCAGCCAGCAAACATACAGCGAATTTTCGCCGCGGATAGGGTCCGGTAAATAAGCTACGTAAAGAGGCCTTACTACCTGCATAAAGCATTGAAATCGAGGTGCCATTTCTGTTGATTTGGATAATTGCATGTTGTCTGTGGGGCACTTTTCAATTCTCCTCTTTCCTGCCATATAGTACTTATTAAAACATAGAAAGCAGAGAACTGACTACCCATAATTAAGGACAACTTACTCTTTATGGCTGCGACGTTGATGCATAGCTTCAAAAACAATGATCCCGGCAGCAACAGCGGCATTAAGCGAATTGACTTGCCCGTGCTGCGGAATAGTGATTAAAAAATCACAGTGTTTGCGCAGGTTCGGGCCAATTCCTTCGCCTTCGCTGCCTACAACTAAAGCCATTGGGCCGTTCCAGTCAATATCATGGTAATCTGTTGTTCCCTCTTCGTCAGCTGCGGCGATCCAAAAACCCTTCTGCTTGAGGTTTTCAATGGTCTGGGTCAAATTCCCGACTCTGGTTACGGCCACATGTTCAATCGCGCCGGCCGAAGCCTTAGCGACAGCAGCATCCAGCCCTACAGAACGCCTTTGGGGAATAATTACGCCATGAGCACCGGCAGCATCAGCTATACGCAGGATCGAACCCAGGTTGTAGCTTTCCTTCAATTCAGCAAGCACCAGCAAAAAAGGCTGTTCTCCCGAGGTTTCGGCTTTGGCCAGCATATCGTCCAGCTCAACATATTCATGCATCGCGACCTGAGCAATAACGCCCTGATGCCCGGTTGTGACTGACATTTGATCAAGTACAGAGCGCTCAACCTCCATGATTACAGCGCCGCCTTCTTTGGCTTCTCGCACAATCCGAGCTAAAATCGGATCAGGTCTTTCTTTCGGTTTTATAACGTAGAGTTTATTAATCGGCCGGCCAGCTTTGATCGCTTCCAACACAGGGTTGCGTCCCTCAAGACGGTCCGCCGGTAGCTCAATTTCCGGCTGGTGCGAATTATCGGAGCCATGCAGTATTTCAGCGGCTGGCTGTCTGCCACGATCGTTTCTTTGCCCGGGGTTTTTTCTTTTATCAGGTTTCAAGGCAGTTCTCCTCGCCGGCATCAAGTGCCAGGTTCATCAATTCATCCAAGCGGGCCCGTTCATCATTGAGATAAAGATAGCCAACAAGACCCTCAAGCCCCGTGGCTATGTGATAGGTAACAGGATCAGCGTTTTTCGGCATGCTGCCGGTTTGATGATTGCGCACACGTCGATAAATAGCGGCTTCAGTTTCTGTCAAGACGGGCAAAAGCCGGCGCATAACCTCTGCCTGTGAGCGGGCACTGACAAAAGAAATTGATTTACGATGCAGTTCACCCGATCCAGCACAGGATGCGCTTGCCACATGCAGTCGCACAAATAACTCATAAACGGCATCGCCGATATAAGCTAATACAGAAACTGGAATCTCCCGGATATCAAAGGGCAGTTTTGGCGTACTCATGCTTGTGTTATCTTTGGCCCCTGCGGTGTGTCTTCGACAATAAATCCTTTGCTATTGATTTCAGCGCGGATCCGGTCAGCTTCCTGGAAATCACGGGCTTTCTTTGCCGCGGCACGGGCTTCAACCAGCGTAGTGATCTCGTTTGGGATCGCAGCTGGAGTTTCAAATTCCAGGCCCAGTACACCAGTCAGCTCACGGATCATGCTTTCTGCTGCTGCGAGCGCTGAAGCGGACACGCCCTTTACTGTTGCCGCGGTATTTGCCGCCCTTACAAGCTCAAAAATTGCTGCCAGAGCATCAGGCGTATTAAGATCATCATCCATAGAGGCAATAAAGTCAGCCTTTGCCTGATCTATGGCCTGTTTCAACTCGCTTTCAGATGCTTGGGCAACTGAATCAGCAGCCGTTTGCGGCGCGCTTTTCTGTAAAAAAACAAGATTTTCAACACTGGTACGGATGCGTTGCAGACCATTCTCAGCAGCGTGCAAAAGGTCTGCGCTGAAATTGATTGGCATCCGGTAGTGTCCGGTCAGCAAGAAGAAACGCATAACCGGGTACTCAAATTCCTCGGCTATGTCGCGTACTGTAAACAAATTACCTGTTGATTTTGACATTTTCTCGTTATCAACATTAATAAAACCATTGTGCATCCAATAGCGGACGAAAGGTTTGCCCGTGGCCGCTTCGCTTTGGGCGATTTCATTTTCGTGATGTGGAAATGCCAGATCCTGACCGCCGCCATGAATATCGATGGTGTCACCCAGGAACTTACGGTTCATGGCCGAGCACTCTATGTGCCAGCCTGGCCGCCCGTCACCCCAGGGGCTTGCCCAAAAGGGTTCATCCGGTTTTTTGAATTTCCATAGCACAAAGTCAAGCGGGCTGCGTTTGTTTTCGTCAACAGCTACCCGTTCACTAGCTCCAGCTTCCAGGTCGTTGAGGTTCTGATGCGACAAATGACCATATTCGGGGTAACTCATCACATCAAAATAAACACCATCGTCAGATACATAAGCATGGTTCTTTTCAATCAGCATGCTGATTAGCTCAATTATTTCAGGTATGCTTTCAGTTGCGCGGGGTTGATATGTAGCCCGTTTGATATTGAGCTTGTCAGCGTCAACGTAATACTCCGCGATAAAGCGTTCAGCAAGAGCGTTGACACTGATACCCTCAATGTTGGCGCGGTTGATCATCTTATCATCAATATCAGTAAAGTTCTGGACGTAAGTAACATCAAGACCACGATATTCTAAATAGCGGCGCAAGGTGTCGAAGGTGATAAACGGCCGAGCGTTGCCGATGTGGAAAAAATTGTACACGGTAGGGCCACAGACGTACATCCGAACTTTTCCCTGTTCCAGCGGTTGAAATTCAACTTTTTCCCGCAGCATGCTATTGAAAATTTTCATAAATGGTTGATGCCTCCACATTCATACATAATTTCTATATTATTACCATATTATTACCATAAATCCGATTAAGGTTTCGTATCGCAGGCTACTTCTCCTCAGAGCAGGTAACAGCTTCATTTTCCTCTGCTTCACATTCTCTGGCAGCCAAGGCGGCCTTTTTCAAATTTATATACGATGGATCCACATTATCCAAATCAAAGAGCCGCTTTTCCAAATCGTTGATCCGGTGCCGCAGCAAACAGATATCCTGTTCCATTGGGTCCGGCGCGTTGGTGTGATCAAGCTCAATACTGTGTTTGATCGGTTTAACCGGCCTTCCCCACTGGCTGACAACGCGCCCGGGAACACCTACCACTGTAGCATTATCCGGAATCTCGTTGAGCACTACAGCATTAGCGCCAATCATGGAATTATTGCCGATTCTGAAAGGGCCGAGTATTTTCGCGCCAGCGCCAACCAGCACGTTATTACAAAGAGTCGGATGGCGTTTTTCCTTCTCCTTACCGGTACCGCCAAGGGTAACATTGTGGTAAAGAGTACAGTTATCGCCAATTTCAGCGGTTTCGCCAATGACAACTCCCATACCATGGTCAATAAACAAGCCTTGGCCTATTTTCGCACCCGGATGTATTTCAACGCCTGTAAAAAAGCGGTTAAGCTGGGAAATCAATCGGGAAATAAAATATCGATGATGGCGGTAGAAAAAATTCGCAACCCGATGGCCAATGAGAGCGTGGTAGCCTGAATAAAGCAGAATAACCTGGAGCGTGCTTCTGGCTGCCGGATCCCTTTGGGCTATTGATTTAGCGTCAGCATACAGCCCCATGTTATATGTAGCCTTTCTCCGTTTCGCGCTGGAGCACTTACCGGCAATAGAACAACAGAACCATCACCCTTTACCGTTTAGCCGGGTCAGGTAACGGATCTGTTACAAAAGTTTTGATAAAAATACCTGAAATGCCGCACCCCTCTTTTGACACCTAGCTAAACGCCAGGTGGGTGCCCTGCAGTGGTCTTGGGTTTTCCCCAACAAGCCTAGACTCGGGGGTGGTACCGTATTCCACATTGACGCGGACTCCCGTTTAAGTCATGAAGGTTCAAAATGAAAGGCGACAACATTCCAGGCACCTTTAGTATATTACCATTAGGCTTATTTCTCAAGTCTTGACAACACCCGTTCTCCGTAATAACAGGCTTCGTAACAAAAAACGCGTGCTTCAGGAAGCCGCTGCCGCCAGCGAAACTGAGGCGGCGCCGGCTGCTACAAGTGCTTTACGCGCTGCCTGCATAGTCGCGCCTGTGGAAAGAATGTCGTCGATCAGAAGCAATCGCTGATTTTGAATTAATTGCGGTTGGCTGACATAAAAGGCATTTTCAACGTTTTGTATACGTTGCGTCATTGTTTTAAGTTCGCTTTGGCGTCCGGTTGAGCTCGACCTGCCGAGAGTCGCAGACCAGTCGGGCAGCTGTAAGCGGGCTGCGATGTCTGCAGCCAGTAGCCCCGCCTGATTGTAACCGCGTTCAGCCTCACGGCCAGGATGCAGCGGAACTGCTATTACTGCAGCCCAGTCTGCCCCGGTTTTGCCCTGCCGAAGCAGCGCATCGGTGATTAAAGCAGCAAAGACTGTACTGATTTCCGGCGAGTCAGCAAACTTCATTCTGACCAGGGCTTGTTTTGCCAGCCCCTTGTAGTGACAGGCACAGACAGCTGGTTCCAGCTGGTCATCAACCCTTAGCGCAACCAGGCGGTCTGCACCCACCCGCAAAGGGATTTGGCCAAGGCAGCGGCGGCAAACGAGCCCAATAGGCGTTTCGTCCGGCCGACAGCGCTGGCGGCAAAAATGACAAACAGGTGGGAAAATGGTTTCACTTAGCCAGGAACCTGCCTGGCGCAGTGAGCGCGAAATCATGAATTATTGGATGTATTAACCGCTTCTTTTTCGGCTTCCGCAGCCAGGGTAAGAAGGGGCAACTCCTCAGCAGAGCCTTGCTCACGCAGTATCAGCAAATCCGTGAGGATAGTCTGGCGGCTGCGGCTTTCAACTCGTCTAATCGTACCAGCCAGAACCGGCTTGCTTGTGATCAGGAAAAGATGTTGCCGGGCACGCGTTACAGCTGTGTACAAAATACTGCGGTTAAGCAGTCCCGGCGCACCGGGCGGCAACGCCAGAACAACTGCCGGATACTCACTCCCCTGGCTCTTGTGAACAGTTATGGCGTAAGCGAGTGTGAGATCGTCCTGTGTCTGTGCGTCATAGCGAATCAGGCGGTTGTCTTCAAACAAAACGGTTAGTTCATCGCTTTGTTCGTCCAGCGCGTGGACAATGCCGATTTCACCGTTGAAAATACCCACTGTGCTATCGCTGGCTGCTGTTTTTCCAGCGGAGTCATTCTGCTTTGCGGAGCCGCCGACTTCAACCGGATTGTAATTATTTCTGGTTTGCATTACCCGGTCGCCGACTCTGAACCTCTCTCGTGAGTCAGTTTGCTTGCCAACCGGCAGCGGATTAAGTTTTTCCTGAAGAGCAGCATTTAGTGCCAGAACGCCGCAGTCTCCCTTGCGCATAGGCGCTAAAACCTGGACTTCATTCAAAAAATTGTAGCCATAAGTTTCCGGCAGGACATGGTCAATAAGGCGAACGGTTGCTTCGGCCATTTCCGCTGCAGTATCGCGAGTTATAAGAATAAATGAGCTATCTATGCTTTGGTCCAGCTCCGGCATCAAACCATTACGAATCCGGTGCGCATTAGTAACGATCAGGCTGCCGGCATCCTGGCGGAAAATTTGGGTTAATCGCCGGACCGGAACTGTTTCACTGGCAATCAGATCATCAAGCACCTGGCCCGGTCCTACTGAAGGCAGCTGATCGGCGTCTCCGATCAAAATCAGACGTGTTCCGGTTTGAATTGCATCTACGAGATTGTGCATCAGAAAGACATCGAGCATGGAGCTTTCGTCAACAATCACAAAGTCAGCTTCCAGCGGATTATCCGCATTACGCTGTGGTTTTGGAGTGATTGAAGGATCATCGGGACGGAAAGTAATTTCCAACAACCTATGCAATGTCTGAGCTTCCCGGCAGGTTGCTTCACCAAGCCTTCTGGCGGCCCGACCGGTAGGCGCGGCCAGCAGAAGCTTCCCGCCCAGGATTTCAACTAACTGACAAAGCTGTTGCAGGAGTGTAGTTTTTCCGGTTCCGGGGCCCCCGGTTATGATCAAAAAAGGAGATTGTAAGGCTGCTATCAAGGCCTCATTTTGCTCTGGTGAAAGATTCTGCGCAAAGGAAAAACGATTTTTCTGCACTAAAACAGAGGCGTTGTTACCCGAGCTTAATTCCGGATGAAAACGTGGCTGAGCCTTGGCAATTCGTCGTACATGACGACTTATTGCAAGTTCAGTGCCATAAAGAGCCGCCTGCATGACAATTCTTGTCGGTCCCTCTGGACACTCAAGAGTCACCTGGCGTATCGATGGTGAAGCCAGAAACCGCTGTACGCCTTCCGATTCAGGTGGAATCTGAAATTTCAGCAAAGCGCCTGCCTGATTTACCGCCTGAACCAGCGGGACGCCCGTATGTCCCTGAGCTGCCGCCATAGTGAGCACATGTTGCAACGCGCTGGCAACACGAAAAGATGACACAGGATTAATCCCCATTGCCAAAGCAATACGATCAGCTGTCAAAAAACCGATATCAGGAATATCATCAGCTAATGCATACGGATTTGCCTGAATAATGCGAACAGCTGCCGGCCCATATAAGCGGTTGATGCGCATAATCCGGGCAGGTCCGATCCCATACGGCGCAAGAAACAAGGATAATTCCTCGAATTCTTTTTTTCGCTTCATTTCTGCCGCGAATTCCACTGCTTTGCGTTTACCGATACCTGGAATCCGGGCAATACGTTCAGGTTCTGTTTCCAGAACTGTCAGCGACTCATCCCCAAAACGTCGCACAATTTTTTGTGCGGTTGCCGGGCCGATGCCGCGAATTAAGCCTGAAGAGAGGTAACGTTCGATGGCCTGGGCCTTACGCGGCAGGATTACCTCATAATGGCTTACTTCAAAACGCGGACCATACTCCGGGTGACGCGTCCAATGGCCATGTACACGCACGGGTTCACCTTCCTGCAGGGTTGGCATTATGCCCACTGCAATAGGATCCTCCGGCGCGTCAAGGCCCAGCACGGTATAACCATTGCGGTCATTGCGGAACAGTATTGTATCCACAGTGCCTTCAATTATGGTCTCACCGGCGGACGGTGCCGGACTTTCTTCCCCACCGTTCATGTTCAGCTTTTGATTTTTCTCAAAGCCCGGCATCGGCGCGAAGCTCGACAGCCATATCGGTTTCCTCCCAAGGGAGATTCAGATCTTTCCGGCCAAAGTGTCCATAAGCCGCAATTTTTCGGTAAATCGGGCGGCGCAGATCAAAGCGGTTTATTATTGAAGCCGGCCTCAGATCAAGATGTTTTGCCAAGATGTTTTTAATCTCAACATCAGGCAAAATGCCTGTGCCAAATGTATCAATATTCAGGGATACCGGTTTTGCCACGCCAATCGCATAGGCAACCTGGATTTCACATTCCTTGGCCAAGCCGGCGGCCACGATATTTTTGGCTGCATAACGTGCTGCGTAGGATGCTGAACGGTCAACTTTGGTCGGATCTTTGCCGGAGAAAGCGCCGCCCCCATGCCGTGAAAAACCACCGTAGGTATCGACAATAATTTTCCGGCCGGTCAGTCCTGAATCACCTTGAGGACCTCCGATTACAAAACGGCCGGTGGGATTTACCAGAATGCGGGTAGATTCATCAAATAAGTTTGCCGGTAGAACCTGTTTGATTACTTTTTCTTTAACCAGTTCGGTTAACTCTTCCTGGCTTATATCCTCAGTATGCTGAGTGGATATAACAACAGTATCAATATGAACAGGCTTATCGTCGACATAAGCTACGGTTACCTGACTTTTACCGTCCGGCAATAAGCGTTCTTCACCGGCTTTCCGTACCGCCGTTAGTTGGCGGCACAAGTCGTGAGCAAGTGAAACTGGCATTGGCATTAGCTCGGGGGTGTCGGAATTGGCATAACCAAACATCATCCCCTGGTCACCGGCACCGGTTGAAAGCGTGTCGGAAGTTTCATTCAGTCGGTTCTCGAGTGCTTTGTCTACGCCGCGGGCTATGTCGGGTGACTGCTCGTTGATACTGGTAAGAACGGCGCAGTCATCGGCATCAAAGCCATGGCTATGCCCGGTATAGCCGATTTCGCGTACACATTCACGGGCAATCCGCGGAATATCAGCATAAGCTTCCGTAGTTATTTCGCCCATTATCATTATCATTCCTGTTGTAACCGCGGTTTCGCAGGCTACCCGGGCCAGCGGATCCTGGTCAATGATTGAATCCAGAACAGCGTCTGAAATCGCGTCGCATATTTTGTCCGGATGCCCCTCTGTCACTGATTCCGAAGTGAATTTCCAGTTGCCTTTTTGATACATTAAATTGCCTTTCCGTTACTCTTATCCAGACATTACCAGTCGCGGCTAAATAAAAAACCTCTCGTTCAGAGAGGCACTACAAGAAAGAAGTCCTCATCTGTCAGGTAATCACCTGCTGGAATTAGCACCGCTGCGTTACCGCGGTTGCCGGGCTTCAAAGGGCCAGTCCCTCCACCACTCTTGATAAGAGATGAACTTATATTATATTTTTTTCAGTTGCAATAACGGCTTTAATTTTGCTTACCGTTCAAATAATCATAGCACGCGAAGACTACGCTCGCAATAGGGCCAGGCGAAGCTGTTCAGGCTCGTGGCGACATTGGTGCAAGCATCTGGACAGCCGATTATGCTTGCCTCTTGTCAGTCATTGTCGGATAATGAAACCCAACCTTAAGCACCCAAAACGGATAAAAAATATTAATGAGGAGATCAAGATGATTATCGACCTGCGCAGTGACACAGTAACAAAGCCGACACCAGAAATGCGTATTGCAATGGCTGAAGCAGTTGTAGGTGATGATGTTTATGGTGACGACCCTACAATCCTTGAACTCGAAGCCCTGGGCGCTGAAATGCTCGGCAAGGAAGCTGCCCTCTTTGTAGCCAGCGGCACGATGGGCAATCAGACTGCTCTAATGAGTCAGACTCAGCCAACCAACGAAGTTATTCTGCCTGAAACCTGCCATATTCTTGAGCACGAGGCCGGCGCCGCCGCGTTATTGTCTGGAGTCCAGATGCGCTGCCTGCCGGTAGATGAAAATGGTTTGATGGATCTCGATAAAGTAGAAGCCACGATCCGAAAGAATCCAGCAAATATTCATAGCCCAACCACCGCTTTGCTTCATTACGAACAGGCTGATTCCGACGGCAGAGTTATGCCGCTTGCTTATCAGGATGCAATAAGGAGTCTGGCCGACCGTTACCAGCTTCGTGTCCACATTGACGGCGCCCGCTTATTTAATGCTGCTACAGCGCTGGGAGTAGAACCTGCCAGGTTGGCAGCGCCGGGAGATACTGTCTCCATTTGTCTGTCAAAAGGCTTAGCCGCTCCTATTGGTTCGTTATTATTGGGTTCAGCTGAAACAATCAAATTAGCCAGACGCAAACGCAAAATGCTCGGTGGTGGCTGGCGGCAAGCCGGCGTGCTGGCGGCAGCCGGTTTGATAGCTTTAAGAGATATGTCCAAGAGGCTTGATGTGGACCATGCCAACGCCCGTTATCTGGCCGAGCAATTGCAAAGCCGCAGTGACTGGTTTACGCTCGATCGCATGCCGGAGATCAATCTGGTTTTCTTCCATCTGACGGGTTATCCTCTCGCGCCGGAAGATCTGATTGCTCGTCTCGAGAAGGCAGGCGTGCTGGCAAGGACTTCTGATGTCGGCGGCATGCGCTGGGTGACACACAATGGTGTTACCCGTGAAATGCTCGAGCAAGTTATCGGCTATATCGACACTTTCGCCGCTGGCAAATAACCCTGTAGACATACTCCTATAATCATTTAAACGGCTGGATCAAAAAACGATCCGGCCGTTTTTGTCATTTTCTGACCAACAGCTTACTGCTTTTTCAAGTCAAAAGCTGAGTAAACTTTGCTTAACTTATTGATCCGATTAGGAAAGGTGCAGTGAGATGGCAGGAAAAATTCTTGTAGCAGACCGTGATCCGGTTTATCTGAAGGCATTGGCGGAACGAATTCAGCAGCATTGCCCCACCAGGGAAGTTACGACCGCAGCTGATGAGTTCACTTATCAAACCCAATTGGCAAATACAGCTGCCGAAATCTCTTTAGTGGTAAGCGCAGCTCATTTTCCTACAGGCGATTTGCCAGCGGGCGTAAGCCAGCTGATTCTGCTGGAAAATCCATTTGATGCCCAATCTGCTAAAGAAAAAGCACATCTGATAGCTTCTAAAGAAAAAGCACATCAGGTAGCCTCTAAGCAAAAACCACATCAGCTAGCTTCAGCGGTGCGCCTCGGTCCTGTTAAGCCAATTCTGGAAAGGCTCGACATGGTTAAAGATGCAAAGCAGCTTAATGATTCAAAGCAGTTGGAAGTGGTCGACAGTTCATCAACTAAAGAAAAAATATCATTTGATGCAAATTGGCAGGCATGTGCAGCAGACTGGCAGGAAGTTGCAACAAATAGCAAAACTGGTCAGCAGAACATACTTGACGATGAAGCTGATAGGCAGATACCAGCAAAAGTTGAAAAATCAAAGCGAATTATTTTGTTACTTACTCAAACTGTAAAAGGCCGCTTAGCTAATTACGCCGATTGGCGCTGCGCTGAGTTAAGCAAGAAAGGCAATAGTATTTGCTATTTGGCACTCATGCCAAACATTATGTGTCGTGAGTCTCCTACAGTTGAGCAGGGTGTTGGGTCAGGCCTGACCGATTTATTATTGCAGATCAGAGGCGGTGGTATGACCGCAGCTGAACTTGGCAATTATATGGCAATTGACCGGCAGGGACGGCTGCAAATCAGACCCTGTGACCGTGCCGACGATCTGCTCGATTGCCAATCACAGGACTTGTTTCATTTGGTAACACTGTTGCGTGAACGGGTTCTTAATTCGACAGATAGTGTTTTAGTGGTGGAAGCAGCTGGCATTTCTTTTCGAGCAGTGAGGGCAATTCTGCCTTTGTTTGATTCAGTTGAAACAATTATGCCTGATGATACTGGCTACGCAGGCAAAGTGCTGTTAAGGGAGATTAGTGAAGTCCTTTCCGACTTGTCAGCCGGAGCGGATCTGAATCAGATAACAGAGCAAGCTTTCAAAAAGCAGCGAATGCTTGTTTTAAAGGAAATGCACAATGCTTCAGTTTGACGTTCTGGCTAAACGCCAGTTGGCTGAAAGGGTTTTGGCGTTGCTCGCCAACGAGCCTGACCCATCTGATACCACCTTCCGCCAAATGATCTCCAGAGCTGTAGCTGAGCGATATAGCGGCTCGCGTTTAAGCTTACTGGAGCGCCAGAATATTGCTGAACAGTTATTTAATGTCCTGCGCGGGCTCGATATACTGCAGTCTTTTATGGATGACCCGGCGGTTACCGAAATTATGGTTAACGGTCCTGATCAGATTTTCATCGAGCGGGCCGGGCAGATTCAGAAAACTGAGCTTAGCTTTGACAATCGTCAGCATTTGACTGAAGTAATCAGTAACTTTTTCAGTAAAGCAAATTGTCTGCTCAACGAATCCCAGCCAGTCGCCAACGTGTGCCTGCCCGGCGGTTCGCGTGCTCACGCCGTTTTACCTCCAGTCGCACCGGACGGACCTGTCTTGTCAATTCGCAAGTTTACTGGTATCAAACCGGAGCTTGATGTTCTGGAGAGACAAGGATTTGTAGGAAAAACAGGCGCTGATTTGTTGCGGCAGGCGGTTATTGACCGAAAAAGTATTTTTATCAGTGGGGGTACCGGAACTGGAAAAACCACTCTTCTAAATGCTTTATCTGGTTGTATTGATCCGCGCGAGCGCATTATTACGATTGAAGATGCTGCTGAACTTAATCTGCAGGGCATCC
>CAYPHB010000037.1:0-13690 GCA_964410445.1 uncultured Oscillospiraceae bacterium | reverse complement strand
GATCATAATCGGCTATGGTCAGCGGTATACGCTCACCTTCATCATTTACACGCAATATTATGAACTGACCCGGCTCTGCCTTTGCGGCAATAGCAGGTGCATCAATGTCCATCAGCGTGACGCTTGGATTCAAGACTTGCTTTCGAACAATCTTAAACAAATTGTACCTCCTGGATATGCTTAATCACTAATCCTGCCCGGTCAATTTCAAGTTTATCCTCAGAGTTATCGGGCAGGACTCAGCGTTTTGGGATCTGCATCATTTATTATACTTCAGATCGCACTATTCGTGAACTGACAAAGAAAACGATAAATCCTGGTTTCGTCAGTTGATGCTCAAGAAACTGCTGAATTGATCCGGTTTTTCCGCATTTTGGCGGCTTTTTAGTTGAAAAATGACCTGATTCGGTAAACGTTTGCGATCCACTTTACTGGTGAATTAACCTTATATAATACCTTCAAAACTGATACTGACATATGTATAGTCAATCTCAAGTCTTGACAAGCAAAAGTTTACACGCAAAGTGAACTTGCACGCTAAAGTTGGTTTTGTCAGTTAATTTACTCAATAAAACGCCCGCTTAATTCTCAATTAAGCGAGCGCTTCAAGGCAGATAAGTTCAGAAGGCTTTAATCTTCCGGTGCAAGCAGCATTGTTTCAATGTAAGCAATCAAGTCAGCAATCGCGCCGTCATTGTTGCTTCCCACCACAACTTGAGCCAGGTCGCGGATCGCCTGCGGGGCATTGGCAACTGCCACACCGAGTCCAGCCATCCGGATCATATCAGCATCATTATAATAGTCACCGATACCAACAGTCTGCGAGGCCGGAATCCCAAGAATTTCCGCCAGATGCAGCAAGCCGCTGCCCTTGGTTGTTCCGGCAGGCATCATTTCCAAATAATACGGTGCCGAATACATAATGTCGAAATGGCTGATTACAGAACTACTGACATTTTCTGCAACATGCTTTTCCACCATGCTAAGCCGTTCGGCGGTTGAGTAAAACATAATTTTGTACCATGGTTCCGGCACGTCAGCCGCCTCTGTCTGTTTGCGGGGCAAGTCAGCCTGCTCCAAAAACTGATCCTTACAAGAATAAGGGCTGACAATGGCAATCGGCCCGTCACAGTGAATCTGGGCACAAACATCCGGAAACTTTAAGCTAACCGCGTCCAACATCTGAGTAGCGATTTTCCGGTCCAGACCATGCTGGAATACAGGTTTCATTAGTTTCGTGTCATAAAGCAGCGTACCGTTAATCAGGATAGCTGGAGCGTTTATCGGCACCTTTCGCAGGTAATCAGTACACATTGCCAAAGACCTGCCGGTAGCTATCGTAAAGAAGCCGCCTTCCTCCTGAAAATAATGAATCGCATCAATATTTTTCCGAGAAACCTTTTGGTCGTCAGCAATCAAAGTACCGTCAAGATCAGTCGCGATCAGCCATCCAGTGAATTTGCCCATTGTCAGCTTTCTTGCTTGTTTTTGCCGCGCTGGGCATAGTCGTTGATCAGGCTGCCATTGAGGATGATGCTGCGTTCCTGGCTGGTCAGATTGTGCAGTTTAAGCACAATGTCATGTACCTGACCTTCACTGATCACGCTAGCAGGGAATTCGCGCTCACCATCAGTAATCCGCTGACGAACATTCGGCACGTATATGAAACTGCCCACCGGCCAGTTGAATTCCGGCGTGGGATCAATCGTGAATGGTATCATGCCCCAGTTTATGCAGTTACTGCGATAACGCTGTGTCGCATATTCATAGGCGATGTTTGCCATGCCGCCGAGCACGCGTTGGCTGGAGGCAGCTTGTTCACGAGCAGAACCATCACCCGGTTTGCGGGCAAAAATCACCGAACCAATCGCGGTTTCAGACAACAGTTCTTGTGCCTTGGCCTCATCTCCCAGCACCGCCGTTAAGGCTTCAATTGCTTTCCCCGGCAGAGTCGCTGCCGTCGGCGCTTGCTCTGCTGCCAAAGCAGCGAGACGTTCTTGTTCAAGTACTGCTGTTGCCTTTGCTGCCGGGACGTAATTTGGATCGCGGCGGCCGAGCGTGAATTCTGCCAGCCTTAAAGGATTGGAGCGGTAAGAGGAAGTTTCACCGGATGGAATCAATTCATCGGTGGATGTAACAGGATCCTGAATCACGCTGGCAAGCTGCAGCAGAATATTTTCTGACAGAGGATGCATGGTAGGCCAATCAGCAATATTCGGACCGTACACCAGCTTTTCTTCAGGCTGCGGTTTACTGAAGCCGTAATAAACACGCTTCTGATAAACCCCGGCGTCGTAATGATAAGCCGGATAATTACCTTCGGGGAAGCCGCACTCGGTGGCCGGTGTCAGTTCGCCTTTGTTAGCGGCTGTGGCGGCGATGGAGCGGGCATCCATGAGGGCTACTCCGACAACCTGCCCCTGCTGAGGATTGCTGCCTTCACGGTTGGGGAAATTGCGGGTGGTGTGTCGAATTGAGAAAGCTCCGTGGCTTGGAACATCGCCGGCGCCGAAGCAGGGTCCGCAGAAAGCAGTCCGCATGGTAGCGCCAATACTCATCAAGTCAGCTGCGATCCCGTTGCGCGTAAGCTCGAGGTTAACCGGCTGGCTTTGCGGGTAAACACTTAAGCTGAAAGCATCAACACCAGTGGAACGATCTGACAGGATACGCGAAGCTGCGCAAATATTTTCGTAGGTGCCGCCGGCGCAGCCAGCGATGATCCCCTGATCAACCATGATCTTGCCGTCAATAATCTTGCTTTGCAGATCGAATTTCAACTTCGGGTCAAACTGACGCCTGGCTTCTGCTTCAACCGTGGCAAGGATATCGTGCGGGTTGGCGATGACATCTTTTATTGCATAGACATTAGCAGGATGGAAAGGCAGTGCGACCATCGGCTCAATTTTGCTTAGATCTATCTGAACCAGGCCGTCATAGTAAGCGACCGGGCCAGCTTTAAGCTCAACATAATCCTCGGGGCGCCAGTGAATTTCCATAAACTCACGAACCGTGTCATCAGTCTCCCAGATTGAAGAAAGGCACGTGGTTTCAGTGGTCATAACATCGATGCCGTTACGATAGTCAATTGAAAGTCCGGAAATCCCCGGACCGGCGAATTCCAGAATTTTGTTTTTCGCGAAGCCATCTGGGAAAAGCGCACCAATCATTGCCAGTGCCACGTCATGAGGCCCTACGCCCGGCTGTGTTTCACCTTCCAGATAAATCAGAATTACTTCCGGGTCATCAATGTCATAGGTGTTTTCGAGCAGTTGCTTAACAATTTCCGGCCCGCCTTCACCTATCGCCAGCGTTCCCAAGGCTCCGTAACGCGTATGGCTGTCAGAACCCAGAATCATGCGGCCGCAGCCGGCCATGGTTTCGCGTTCGTAGGAGTGAATGACTGCCAGATGTGCCGGCACATAAATCCCGCCATATTTTTTAGCAGCAGAAAGACCAAAACGGTGGTCGTCTTCATTAATCGTGCCGCCAACAGCACAAAGGCTGTTATGACAGTTTGTCAGCACATAGGGCACCGGAAAACGCTCCAGGCCGCTGGCCCGCGCAGTCTGAACGATGCCAACATAAGTAATGTCGTGCGAAACAAGTGAATCAAATTTTATCTTACGTTTTTTAGGATCCTTGGAACTGTCATGGGCATCAAGGATACCAGCGGAAATTGTCGCTTTACGTGCACTTTCCCTGTCGAGCCGGAAATCTGATCCAGGCGCCGGCTGTCCCTGGCGAACTGCTTCATCCTTGAAACAAGCTTCGTTCAGGTCAATATCAGGGATTAAGGCTCTGTTGTTGTAAAGATATACACCGTCATGTGAAATTCTGATCATTTAGTATCCTCGCTTTCAGTTAGCAACAGCGATTTAATCCGATTTATTGTACCATATGATAACGCCGGATTCCGCAGTCTGCTGTAACTGAAGCACTAGTTAAGCGGACAACTGAAAACAAAATCGTCCATAAAAAAACCTTGCCCGATATCCACCCGCTGTTCACGCAAAAGTATGCAGCCCAGGTGCTCATAGACAGCAACGCTGTCTTTATTGTGACGGTTAACTGTCAATTCGATGCTTTTACAGCCTGCCCTCCGGGCCTGGTCGGCAACGTCTGCAAACAAAGCGCGCCCGATTCCTGAGCCGCGATTTTCTTTATGTACATAGAGTTTGCTCAAAAAAAGTACATCTTGAGAGTGGACAACTGTAGCAGAGTAACCCAGCCAACGCCCGTTGATCTCAGCGACTGTATAACGGTAACCTTTGTCCCTGATATCTGTAGTTATAGCGCCTCTGCTTTGGAAACTATCCAACATATATCTGGTTTGCTCGGAACCAATTATCCCTGCGTAGTGCTCTGTCCAGATTTCATTAGCCAGTTCAGCCAGCCTGGCAATCTGCTCCGCCGACTCAATCACCAGCAGTTTAGAGGCGTTTTGTTTAATCTTCATCTTGCCCTCCCCTCTTACTGCTCGATTGTTGCGCCGACAGGATTATCTGTCAAGCGTTTTCAAGAGTGAGCGCAGCCATTTCCCCGGCTGACCTATAGCAGGTATCCGTAAAATCATTTTCCCCAGAACCTGTTGCGGTTGAACAGGTTGATCGGCTGAGAGATTGGCATCACCCTGCAAGACGAAACCAGCAGGATCTACTGCCTGTAGGCGATGAGTCACCAGACTGCCCTTTGTTCGATAAGTCAGAATGTCGCCTGGCTCGTAGCTTGCAGCCTCGTGGATAATAATCAAGTCACCGGCGGCTAAGGTTGGCAGCATACTGCTGGTGAGGACAACTGCCTGACGCCAGCCAAACAAGCTAGGGTAGTCCTGGCCGCTGATTTTGCGAGCAAGCGGAAAGTATAGATTAAAAGCCAATACCAGCATCAGGCAGACACTGACAAATACGCTCAATTTCGAAAAAAGGCGGGTCCGCTTTGATGTTTCTTCTGTCAATTCAATATTCCTCATTTTCCAGGAGTTAAGGCTGAAACTCCCGCTGCCATACGCAATGGTACAACAACGGGAATTTTTGCAGGCAGGGTCTGCAAATCAGGCTTCGGTGTCAGTATAGGTATCCAGTTGTTCAACAGTACAAGTGACAGCGAGCGTGATGGTCGGTTGGCCAAGCGCGTCGGGGTCTGAATCAACTGCTAAAGCTGTATCCTTAAGATCAGTTTGCAGGTCGCTGCCGGTAAATGCCCAGCTCCAGCCAATATTCTGCACGGGAGCGGCAACAGCAGTGGTGCCGTTGCTGGCTTGGATTTCACCGATTGCAGCGGCAATCGCATTGCCCAAATCTGCAAGGTTACCATCAATTGTTTTTCCACCAACCATAAAGCTAACTTCGCCGTAGCTAGAGTAATTTTTGCTGTCAAAGGTGTAGACCAGCGGGATTTTTTGGCCGTCAACAAAAATTTCACTGAAGGCGAAGCTTGTTTTTACTGCGACTTCACTCTTATTGTCGACGTTGATCTGGAAGCTGCCGTTACTTCCTGGTGCCACTAACTTGACGCCGCCATTGCGGTCAAAATCTGTTTCGTTCTCATTGTAAATGCCAGTATCATCAATTGTTGTGCTCAACAGATTTACCAGTGCTGCTTCAGAAGTCCAGTTTGTCTGGTCGTCAACACCATTGCGGGCGTCATTTGACAACACATCCACTTGAAACTGGGCAACCCGGGCCGTGTCGACGCTTCTTACTGTCTGCAGATATTTGGCCATGGTGCCTGATGCCAGGGAAAGCGTCATAATTGCTGCGATCAGCAGGATCAACGGGGTTCTAAAAGTTTTTTTATTGGTCATTTGCTCCTCCACTGTGTAGAAATTTTCCAAGTTGTTCCAAGTTGTAAGTTTTCAGTCGTGTTGATTTGCCTTTAGCAACTGATTAAGAAAAGCCAAACAACATCGACCACCTCCTTTCACTTACGCTTATTCCAGCGTCAAGCCGTCTGCTTTCGCCTGCGGAGATTTGTCGTCGGCAATAAAAGCAGCAGGCAGGGCAGGAAAAAACAAAGCAGCATCCCAATGGGCGTTTGCAGAAAAAGCGCCAGGCTACCGACCCGGGGAATTCGTTGAATCAGAAGACCTTCCATCTGTCCCTTAGCAACCAATGTTTGCTTTATCTGCTCGTTGGCAGCTGACTTGGTCCGCATGCTGTATCCGTTCTCGACAGCCTTGATTTCTGCGATTTGCTCAACATAAAAAGCATTGTTTTCGCGATACGCCACCCAGTCATCAACAGCCAAAGCAGTTGGTTCAATTGTTTTGATCAACCCCAGCGCCCGGTTGGAACTGTTGCCTGACGGCATTAGAATTAATGCTTTGTAACCAAAAATAATCGGCAGTTGATCGGGCAAACGAACTGCCTGAATCACAATACTCAAACTTAACAGCATGATCGGTAAGAGCAGAATGAATATTAGCCAACTAAAGGCTACAGAGACACGATTTACGCGGGTTTGACTTGAGCTTTCTGATCCCATAACCGGACCTCCTGAAACGATTTGTCATACCCTAACAGAAGTTAATGAAATGAATCTTAATCGGAAAATGATTCAGTATTGATTCACAGAGGCAGGCTATGATCGCCTGAACCGTTTTAAGCGGCTGGGAACGCTTAACAATTTTCAGCGGCATGATCGCTTAACAGATTTCAGCGGTTTTACTTTTTTCATCCAGCTTTAAGTTCCGGGAGGCAACGGTTACATGATTCAAACCAAACGGATTGCTATCCTAGAAGTCATCTTGATCATATTTATTTTGATTTCTGGTACCGCGGTATCAGTAACAGAGGCTCGCTATTATGAACGGGTTTCGGCCGTTGACCGGGCGCGGGTGGCTCGGCCGCAAATCCGGTTATTAGCGCAACAGGCTCATGGTGACCTGGGAACTTTGGAACCAGGGACAAGCGTTAATTTTGAATTCAGTGTCACCAACAGTTCAGCAGCAGGAGAGATCAGTGAAGTAATATGTGAATATCTGATTGCTGTTAATTCCGAAGGTTCGCAGCCTTCAGAATTAATTACAAATCTGTATTGGCTCACTGAGCAAGGTGACTGGCTGCTCTGCCAAAAGTTCCAGGACGGTCAGTTTGCGGCCAAATCACCATTGGCCACAACAGCAACGACCCACGACTATATGCTTAATGTTGCGCTACCGGCAGAAGCTGAGCCCCATCCGACTCCCAACACATACAAGTTCTGGATCACAGTAAATGCCTGGCAAAGCGATGCTTAAGCTCATCAATAGGAAGGTAAATAAATAATGTCTGACAAACATATTGCTTTCTTCGTAATGCTGCTTCTAATCATTATGTTGGTGCCTGCTTTTTTGCAGATCACAGGTTCGACTGTTCAAGCCCGCTATGTCCTGAATTGCCAAACTGGTTTCACAGTGCATGTGGCGGCAGTTAATGCCGATGGCTAAACGCGTAACTTTCCGGGCAGCTGACAGATTACGGCGGTTCATTCGGTAAATGGGATGTCAGTAAAGGCGATGATACCTGGGCAGAAAAATATTATAACGTCAGGTAAACAGAATCCGGCAAGTACAGTGAAAAATAACGACTGAAAAGGGCAGTATGACAAATATGGCATGACCGCTCTTTTTTCGTTTTCAGGAGTAAATCAGCTGCTGATATGCCTTTTGATAATGCCCATCCACATTAATATCGAGTTCTTCACGCATTATTTTCTGATATTCCTCGAATTCGCGGATATACTTGCGCCGCTCCTGCCGCTGCAAATATTGATCAAGCAAATTGCAATGGCCATCTTCCGAAAGTGGGTTCAGCTGGATTAAAGACTTAAGCGCTGCCTCACTTTGCCGGGGCTCATCTTGCTGCCAGCGGTAGTTCGCGATCCTGAGAAGTAGATTTTCTTGTGCGACCTCAAGTTCCGTCTGAAGATCGTCACTCCAAGGGTAATTTTCAGGCGCAAAGCAAGATCCTCGCCAAAGAGCCGCATAAAATTCGGCTTCTTTGATGGTCTTTTCTGATAACTTGATCTGGTTGCGCACGAAACTCGTGTAATCAGCTAAATCGCAGACACCTCCTGGAAGACGTAGGTGATAACATTCGTTAATCGCCGCGTCACCAAGAATGTGCCTGTTTTGTTCCAAAAATCGTCGTAGCTTGTACAGGTTGACGTGGAGCAGATTTACAGCCCGCGCGTCTGTGCGCTTTGGTAGCAGGCAACTCATAAGTTCGTCACGCGACACTGTTCGATCCAGGTTTACAATCAGAAAGGCAAGCAGATCTTTACTCAAACGGGTGGGAAGCTTAAATTTTATGTTCGTACTTTGTGGTTGACTGATTTCATAATTCCCAAAACAACGGATTGGATACAACTTACAGACTCCGTCTGCTGCATCCTCGCTTTCGTTTATATTTCTCCCACTCATATGTGCAGCAACTTTGTTTACAAGCGCATCTGCTCCACATGCATTTTCTTTACACCCGCCTACTTGAGACGTAACGAGGAAAAGCCGGTCGAGTACTGGCTTTAAACGACTCATTCTCAGCGGCTTGCAAAGAAATGCCAGTGGATAGCTTTGGAAAGCAGCATAGGCTTCGATAGTTTCAGTTGCCAGAAAAATCAGGTTTATAACGGGAAAGTTGCGGCGGATTTGATTAGCCAGAGTAATGCCATCAGCTTTGAATGAGGCGCTGGCTTCGGTTAAACTACGAAAACGTGTGGCTAAAAAAATGACTTCCGGGAGCTGTTGCCGAACTTGCTGTAAAGCCACTGCAGGTTCCGAACAGTACCAGATACTATTGAACCGTCCGTCACGTCTCAACAAATTGCCCAGTTCTGTCAGGGTTTTTAAGTCATTATCAATCAGTAAAGCGTTCATTATCACAACCTGCCTTGTAGGTTATTCAATAAACTTAACTGATTTCAATTAATTGGCGTTTATTATAGCAATGCCTGTCGCTTTCTTGAACAGCTGTGTGCATGATTTCGGATTTTTTAGGCTGGATCTCGGATATAATGGAAATTGTACTAAATTTCTATTGTGGCAGCGACATAAACTGAGGTGAAAAATGCCATTGATCCGTGTTCTCCATACCGCCGATTTGCATTTGGGCTCCAGCTTCAGCAGTTTTCCCGGGCAAGCTGCAGGGCTGCAGGCAGACCAGCTTGAAATGCTGGCACGTCTCACAAAATTTTGCGCGGAGCGTCAAATCCAGGTGTTGCTGATCGCAGGCGATCTTTTTGACCAGCCGCTTCCTCCGACAAAACTTGTCAATACGGTTGCCAGTCTCTTTGCTTCTATTCCAGAAACTGAAATTTTTATCGCAGCCGGTAATCATGACCCGGCTTTTATCGATTCTCCTTATAGAACCTTCACCTGGCCGGCTAATGTCCACTGCTTCACAGACACGCTAAGTTTTGTCGATTTGTCGAGCATGCCGATCAGCTTGCCTGTGCGGGTATATGGTACGGGCTTTACAGCAACCGCTGCTGCCTATCCATTGCTGCCGGAAGGCTTTAGCGTCGCAGCTGACCACCGCCTCAATTTATTAGTATTGCATGGTGAATTGGTCAGCGGCGCGCAAAACAGTGATTACAACCCTGTTAAGCGAGATCAGCTTGCGGCTACAGGCCTGAACTACACTGCTTTGGGGCACAGACATGCAGCAACAGCTTTACTCCCGCTGGGTGCAGGCTACGCTGCATACAGTGGCTGCCCGCTTGGTCGCGGCTTTGACGAAACCGGCGTTAAGAGTGTCCGTTATCTGGAATTCAATTTTCCGGATATCGTCAACGCTCCAGATCCTACTGCTTACCAGTTGGAATCAGAGCTTATTCAGTTCGGCGGCCGCAGATTCGTTGAACACATAATTGACTCGTCTGGCTGCGAAACCAATCAGGAACTTGCTGAAATAATTCTTAATCAACTTAAAGCAGCCGAAAACAGTTGGCAGCGTGATTGTCACCGGATTATTCTAAGAGGCTCTCCTGACGAAGGACTAAGCATTGAGCCATTTCTCCTGCGCCAATATCTGGATGATCATCTGTTTTATTTGGAAATTATTGACCAGACAGAACCGTCACTTGACCTGCGTGTGCTGTCGGCTGAAAACAATCTGCGCGGTACCTTTGTACGCCTGGCAGCCGAGCGGGTAAGGCAGGCCGAAATGGCTGGTGAACCAGGAGAAGCAGCCTTGGCAAAGCGGGCTTTACAGCTTGGACTTGCCGCATATGCCGGGGAGGTTAAGCCAAATGCAAATCGCTAAATTGCAAATTGAACAATTTGGTGGTTTGCGCGATCGCCAGATTGTTTTTAGTCCCGGCTTCAATTTGATTTATGGTGAAAATGAATCCGGCAAAAGCACTCTCCTTTCTTTCATCCGTGCTATGTTTTATGGTCTGAACAGCAGTGCGCGCAGAATCGCTGAAAATGACCGTAAACTCCGCTTGCCCTGGGGTGAGGAGCGTATGGGCGGCTGGCTTAACTTTTCACACAATGGCCACGCTTACCGGTTAGAACGCAGTTTCGGCAAAACAAAACGCCTGGATCAGGTCAGTTTGCGCAATAATCTGACAGGCGAACAGCTCGCAGTACCCGGTAATCAGGAAATTGGCAGTTGGCTTTTTGGAGTTGGTGAAGCTGAATTTAACAATACGGTTTTTATCGGCCAGTTAGCATCAGCAAATGTTGTTTCTGAAGCCGCTACCCTGGCGAAATTGACAAACCTTGCTTCAAGCGGCGATGAAAGAGTTTCGAGTACTGATGTTGATTCCCGTCTGCGCAAAGCGATGGTTTACTACAAAGCGGAAAAAGGCAGCGGCGGCTTGATTACCAAGCTGCAAGAAAAACGTGAAAAACTGGCTGCCGAGCGGCGGTCTGTGCTTGAGCAGGAAACGAACCGGAGTGAACTGTTGCAAACATATCAGTTTGCTGAGCAAACGCGTGCCAGATTCGAAACCGCGTTGCGCACAGGCAATGAATGGTTACAAAAATCCAAAGAGTTCGAAAGTGTTTTGCGGCTGGAAGAAAATACAGAGTGTTGGGAAGAAAATGCGGAACGCTGGGAAGAATTGTTACGATTGGAGAAAAATGCAACTGTATTGCGGGCTTCGCTGCAGCTGGCTGGCAGATATTGCGGCTGGGAAGAACTTAATGAGTTATATGAACACCGTAACCGTATCAGCGAAGGCAAAGCCCAAATTGCTGTCTGGCAAGCGCAAAACGAGCATCAACAGGCTGAGCTAGAGTCAATAAACGAAAGTTTAGCTGAGGCAAAAGCGGCTTCAGGAAAAACCAAACGGCTGGCTACCTCAGCAGTGCTTGGCCTGATTTTACTTATGGCCGGTATCGTCAGCGGTCGGCTGGTCACGCCGGTTTTGTACACACTGATTTTGCCAGGTTTGTTGCTTATAGTTTATTACATTCAACAATCACGGCTCAATCAAGCCGCGCAACAGCAAATGGCACTGGAAGTGCAGGCTGAGCAATTATCGGTTGCAATCAACCAGCGCACAGTTGATTTGGAAGTTGTAGCCGCCGAGCAAAAAACACTCGAATCAAGGTTGCGACAGGATCTGCTAATGCTGGAAAAACTGCCTTTGTATTCAGTTGGTAACGCAGCAGCAGTTACCGATGATGAGCGGCTGGCAGCAGTGCGTCGCCGCCTGACTGAGCTTGACTACTTGGAAACAATTATTAACGAACGGCAATCGAAACTGAAAAGCGAATTGCAGGAGCAAGCCCAGGCAGCCGCGATTGAAGCAGCAGGGCTCGAAGCTGAATTAAGGCATCGTTTTGGGCAATTGCGAAACCCCGAAGATATCGACCATGAACTGGAAAAGATTGACCAGCAACTGCTTGAAGCCCAAACCGAATATGCCGCTTTAGCGTTGGCACGCTCTACATATGACAGCGCTTTCAGCGAGCTTCAGCAAAGCTTCGGGCCGCAATTAAACCAACGTGGTGGCGAACTGCTGGCTGAGCTTACTTCTGGTGTTCACAGTGATATGAGAGTAGACCGCGATTTGCGGATTACTGTTCCCGATCCTCAAACCGGCCTATTGCATGAACATGATTATCTCAGCGGGGGCACTATAGACCAGGCATACCTGGCGCTGCGTTTGGCTGTTGCCGAACTGATCAGCGATGCAGCTGAGCGCCTGCCGTTATTGCTCGATGATGTTCTGATTCAATATGATGATGAACGCGCCGAGGCAGGGCTGAACTTGCTGGAACGTTACGCGGTAGAGCAGAATGTGCAAATTCTGTTATTCACCTGCCAGAGCCGTCCGCTTGGCAACACAACAGGTAGAATAATTAGTCTGAACCTGTTGGAAAATTAACTTTAACATAAATAAACTTAGCTGCAGCTAAGGCTTTCCGGCTTAAACAGAAAACTGAAATTCACCAGAAACTTAGACAGAGCGCCGGTTTTCCAAATTGCTGAACCAATAGGCCAATACGATTCCGGCCAGCAACAGTGCTGCGCTTACCAGTGTTGTGGTGTTTAGTCCCACATTGGTGCCGCGCGGATACAGGGCAGGAATAGACCCGATTACGAAGCCCAGAATTCCGGCATAGGTCTGACCATGCCAACGTTGCAACAGCTGATGGATAATATAGGAAATGGCAATGCCGCCAAGGACAGTTCCCAATCCCAACGGAATAAGCACCAGCAGGTTATCGAAAATCCCTTGAATCATTTCGGGTGAAGCCATCGGCAGCTTTAGAATATTTCTCAGGTCAGCTACCGCGTTAAGTACGAGGCCATACTGCCCGATCATAACCAACAGGACGGTGCCGCTGACACCAGGAATAACCAGCGAAGCGGCGATCAGGATACCCACGAGCACAAGTCTGCCAAAAACCAGCGGACTCATCGCGATCACAACTGGGTCAACATTTATTTCCTGTGTTTCCAGAATCGTCAGGATTAAGCCAACAGCAAGGGTTATCAGGAATGGTATAACCCGACTGACAGCGTTTTCACGCGTTAACGGTTCCTTTTCGTTGGCCTCTCTGAAGAGAAACGGCAGTGAACCAATAATCAGGCCCATAAAACAAAACATGGTCTGCATTAAATATTTGTCGAGCAGGAAAGTCTGGACTGTTCCGAAACCGACTACTCCTATCAATGCTCCGGCTCCGATTGGAAATAAAGTTTTGATCGATTTGACAGGTGTTTTAAAGATATTGCCCACGGCCGCGACCATGCGTTCGTATATACCCAAAATTATGGCCAGTGTGCCGCCGGAAAGACCGGGTGCTATGCCGCCGGCGCCAACAAAAATGCCCTTGAAGAAATCCTGAAACATGTCTCACCTCTATGAAATCCAGCTTGGCTGCTAAATTTGGTTGCAGCAATAGCTGTTTCATTGTAATCTAACGCAATGCGCCGCGCAATCAAAGCCAAACATTAAACGGGCTGGCTGATTCCTGAAATTACCTATTGTGAACGGCCGTTGTGAACTGCTGGAAAGCCCTGAAAAAGCAGCTCTTCCGGCGAATTATGCTCGGCTTTACTTACCGCCTGAATTCTGCTAAAATAATGTCTAAATCGAACAAACATTCATTTGAAATAACGATAAAATCGAACAAACATTCATTTGACAAAAGTTGTAACACATGGTAATATATATGAGCGCCCAAAAAAAGATCCACGCTCGTGTGGCGGAACGGCAGACGCAGCGGACTTAAAATCCGTCGGGATAAAAC
>CAYPHB010000036.1:2861-13965 GCA_964410445.1 uncultured Oscillospiraceae bacterium | reverse complement strand
TCATTTAATAACCACTGCAATTGAACATCACGCGGTTTTGCATAGCATGGAAGCACTGCAACGCCAAGGCTACGAGATTACATTTTTGCCGGTTGACAGTTTTGGGCAGGTTGATCCGGAAGCTGTGCGGGCAGCGATTCGCCCCGACACCACTCTCGTCTCAATCATCATGGCTAATAATGAAATCGGTACAATTCAGCCGATTGCTGAAATCGGTAAAATCTGCAGGGAAGCAAAGGTGTTGTTTCATACCGACGCAGTTCAGGCTGCAGGTGCAATTCCGATTAATGTTTCGGAATTAAATGTTGACATGATGTCCTTTTCCGGACATAAGTTTTACTCGCCCAAGGGTGTTGGCTTTCTTTACATTCGCTCGGGTGTGCGCATCGACAATCTGATCGACGGCGGCAGTCAGGAACGTAACCGCAGGGCCGGCACTGAGAATATGCCTTCGATAGTTGGCATGGCCAAAGCCTTTGAGCTGGCCACGGCAGAAATTGAAACCAACGCCTGTCAGCTGAGCGGCATGCGTGACGCGCTGATTGACAGTGTGCTGGAACGCATTCCCTATACCCGCCTTAACGGTCATCCGACCCAAAGGCTGCCTAATAACGCCAATTTTTCCTTTGAATTCATTGAAGGCGAATCGATTTTACTGATGCTGGATCATTTAGGGTTTGAATGTTCTAGTGGCTCTGCCTGTACTTCCGGCTCGCTGGATCCTTCACATGTGCTGTTGGCGATTGGCCTGCCTCATGAAATTGCTCATGGCTCACTGCGTGTGACCTTCGGCAAAAGCAATACAGTTGAAGACGTGCCGCGTTTGGCGGATGCTCTGGTGGGAATAGTTGATCGTCTGCGCCAAATGTCGCCGCTTTACGAACCGGATAAACTGCGAGCTTGCCCTGTGGAAGACTAAATACGGGCTGTTAGCCAACTTGTTGATCAACAGCAAACATTCGTCAGCCTGTTGGAACTTTCCAGAAACCGCGAATGCAATGATAGGAGAATATTAATATGCAATATAGTGATAAGGTAATGGACCATTTCATGAACCCGCGCAATGTTGGCGAAATTGCAGACGCTACCGCGACAGGTATGGTCGGTAATGCCAAGTGCGGCGATATCATGAAAGTCTACCTGAAAATTGAAGATAACGTGATCGTCGATGCCAAATTCAAAACCTTTGGCTGCGGGTCTGCAATTGCGACCAGCAGTATGGCAACCGAAATGATTAAAGGTAAAACAGTTGAGGAAGCACTGGAGCTAACCAATAAAGCTGTCGCCGAAGCCCTGGATGGCCTGCCGCCGATTAAAATGCATTGCTCACTATTGGCTGAGCAAGCTGTAAAAGCCGCGATCAAGGAATATTACGAAAAAAACAATAAGCTGACGGACGAAAACCGGCATTACTTTGACATGCTGGACGAAGACGAGCACGGCCATACCTGAAATAAATGAACGATAATAAGAAGGTAATAGTTGCCATGTCAGGCGGTGTTGACAGCAGTGTCGCCGCCTGGCTTTTATTGCGCGATGGCTATGAGGTAATCGGTGCGACACTGGTTATGCACGACCACGCAGATAAAGCTATAGCTGACGCTGCTGCAGTATGTGCACAGCTAAAAATCCCGCATCTGGTGCTGGACGAACGTCAGCGTTTCGCGGTAACTGTAGTGGAACCGTTCGTCAACGAATATCTAAACGGCCGTACTCCCAATCCTTGTCTGTTTTGCAATCCGGAATTAAAATTCAGCCGCATCCTGGAGCTGGCCGATGAACTGAACGCGGCTTTTATGGCTACCGGTCATTATGTGCGCGTGCAGAAACACCCGCGCAGCGGTCGTTTAGCCTTAGCTCGCAGCCCTGCAGGCCAAAAAGATCAAAGTTATTTCCTTTACCGACTCACCCAGGAACAACTGGAGCGCTTATTACTGCCGCTTTCCGGGTATCAAAAGCCCAGCGTACGTGAGCTGGCGCGGGAAGCTGGTCTACAAACTGCAAACGAAGCTGCTACAGCTGATTTGCCAGACAGCCAGGACGTCTGCTTTATTCAAAGCGATTATGTGGATTTTCTGGAGCAATATGCGCGCCAGCATCCACAGTGGCAACCAGCCTTTAAGGAACTAAGTTTGCCCGGGCCGGTAATTGACTGCCGTACCGGCGAGGAAATCGGACGCCATGCCGGTTTGATTCGTTTTACCCCGGGTCAGCGGCGCGGGATCGAAACCAGCAGTATTGAACGCCTTTACACTCTGGGGCGTGATCCTAAACGCCGGGCATTGCTGGTTGGGGGCAGGGAAGAAGCCACCAGCGCTTACTTCGAAATTGAGAACGTGGCTTTTATGGGAATCGCGGAGACAGATCCTGATTTAAAACTTGATTGCAGAATCCGTAACACGCCTGCTTCTTCACCGGGCTACGTCAGCTCTTTAGGTGAAGGCCGTTATGCGGTTGAATTGGAAAAGCCGGTGCACGCACCGGCTCCAGGACAATCGGCTGTGTTTTATGAAGATGGCGTCATCGCCTTCGGTGGCGTGATCAGCGGCGTAAATACAGGCTGTCCTTTTTCGAAATGAGTTACTTCTTTTAGTCCACAAGCTGCCAGATACTCTGCGATCAGCGGAAAACCGTTGCCGGCCTCGCCACTGTGTGCGTCAGAGGCGAGCGATACCATTTTGCCGCCCATTTCCAGGTAGCGCCGGATCAGACGCGGGTCTGGAAAATAGTAGCCAGCCACTTGAAAACGCGGTTCTAAGAGCAGCGGGTCAGGTGTGTAAAGAGCCTGATGCTGCCCTTGAGTACCAGAACCGGCCAGTTTGCCGCGCCGGCGGCGGTAATGTGAGCGAATATTTATTTCCCAGCACTTTTTGTTTTCAATCAGAGTCTGAAAAAAACTGTCAAACTCCTTGGGCATTTCTTCATAGTAAATTTCTGGGTCCTCATATGGAGCATAACGCACCATATAATCGTAATGTCCGGCAATGGCATTTCCCGGCACTGCAGCGACAATTTCTGACAAGCTATCCAGGTAGCGCGCGTAGGTCGCGATCTTGCCCGCTTCATAAAACTCGACATCAAAAAACGGGTCGAGGCGATTTATCATGTGGATCGAGAGTATCACTCCATCAAAGCGGTCCGAAGCGGCCAGTTCACGGCATAGCTCAAGCAAATGCGGCTGGTAGCCGATTTCAATACCAAAATAAGTCTTTATCCCCAGTTTTTCGCCGGCAGGCAAAGCTTCTTCCTGCCATTCGCGATACGCCTCAGCCAAATCAAATATATCCTGCGGTTGGCCGGGAGGAACCGTATCCACGTCGTAATGGTCGCTGAACATGACACCGGCCAGGCCGGAGTCAGATGCGGTTTGCAGCAACTCCGCCAAGGTTTGCCCCGCGTCGTGTGAAAACGGTTGATGGTGGGTGTGGGTATCTACAAATCGGCGTCCCGAATGGTTCATAATTAATCCTTTCAATCAGGCTGGCAAATCAATCTTCATAACATCCTGCCAGCGCTGCAAAATTTCGCAAGCAGAAATTATTATAGCCTATTACCCGGTGATTGTCGTTTGCCTGGTTACCGAGGCTGGTTACTGAGGCAGATTGTATGACCCTGCATAAATTATCGTTTGCTCCCGTAGTATTTGCTATAATATTGTGATAAGCGTATTCAGCCAACCCGACTGGCTTTGGCTAATAGACGCAATAACAAATCTTAGTCTGTAAGAAGCGATTCAGGAGGAAAATATGACAAAACTAATTTTCACTAATAACGGGCAGTATCCGGACGATAAGGCAAATGCCACAACAGAAAATACTTCAGAGGATGCCAAGAAAGAACAACAGGAAAAAACAAAAGCATTGAAGGCAAAGCTTTCAGTGGAATTTAAGAATATCTGGGATATCTGCAATGAAGATGACCGTATAGCGGCCTATGATTTCGCCGAGGAATACAAGAAATTCCTTGATATCGCCAAGACAGAACGAGAAGCGGTTATTACTGTCATTGAAGCAGTTGAAAGCCTTGGCTATGAAGCGATCGACGGGATGGAACAAGTCAAGCCCGGCGACAAAGTCTACAAAAACATTCGCGGCAAAGGTGTTGTCACAGCTGTTATCGGCAGCAAACCGCTGACTGAAGGCCTCAACCTGGTTGGCGCCCATATCGATGCACCAAGGCTCGACCTCAAGCCAATCCCGGTTTACGAAGAAAATGATATGGTATTCCTTAAAACACACTATTATGGCGGTATAAAAAAATACCAGTGGGCAGCTATTCCTTTAGCCATACATGGTGTGGTCGTGTTGAAGGACGGTTCTTCCGTTACGATCACAGTGGGCGAAAATGCTGATGACCCGGTGTTGACAATTACCGACCTGCTGCCGCATCTTGGCCAGGAGCAGATGAGCCGCAAGGCAAATGAGGTTATCAAAGGCGAGGATCTCAACGTTTTAATCGGCAGCCTGCCGTATCCCGACCCCGAAGCGAGCGGTCGTTTTAAGCTGGCAATCCTGCAGCTGCTGAACGAGCGCTACGGCATCGTGGAGAAGGACCTGGTAACCGCGGAGCTGGAAATCGTACCGGCTTATCCGGCGCGCGATGTCGGGCTTGACGCCAGCATGATCGGCGCCTATGCCCAGGATGACAGGGTTTGCGCCTTTACAGCACTGGCCGCCACTTGCGACCTGGAAGCACCGGAACGCACTTCTATCTGCCTGCTGTTTGACAAAGAAGAAATTGGCAGTGAAGGCAATACCGGCGCCCAATCCCGCTTGTATGAGAATTTCATGCATGAGCTGCTGGTAAAATCAGGCGGCGGCCGTGAACCTCTGGACCGCCAGCTGATGCTGGAAAACAGCAAGCTGCTCTCTGCTGATGTCACTAACGCTTTTGACCCCAATTTTGCTTCTGTATCAGACCCCAAAAACAACAGCTACATGGGTAAGGGCATCTGCCTGGCCAAATATGTCGGCTCACGCGGCAAAAGCGGCACCAGCGACGCCAACAGCGAATTTTTTGCTGAAGTAGTCCGTGCATTCGAGCAAAATAACGTTGCCTGGCAGACAGGTGAAATGGGCAAAGTCGATCAGGGCGGCGGCGGCACAATCGCCAAATACCTGGCAAACCTCGGTATGGAAGTGATTGACTGCGGCGTGCCAGTGCTGTCGATGCATTCGCCTTTTGAAATCACCAGCAAGATTGACGTGTATTATACTTATCTCGCTTACAAAGCCTTTTTTGAAAACATTAAGTAAGAAAAGCTTAAGCAAGAGATACATTAAGCAAAAGAAACATTAAATTAACTAATTCTGTTCTTCAATATTTGCTTCGTCAGTATCCGCTGGTGGCCTGGACAAACGCTCAGCTGCCAGCGGATTGCTTTCGACAGCCTGATGCAGGCGCCGGTCATCTATATGAGTGTAAATTTCGGTTGTGGCAATGCTGACATGTCCCAGAATCTGCTGAAGTGCCCTGATATCCACCTGACCGTGTTGGTACATCAGGGTTGCAGCTGTATGACGCAATTTATGCGTTGAATAACGTTTGGGGTCGAGCCCGGCTTGGGTAATGTAGCGTTTGATCAGATACTGCACTGTTTTCGGGCTGATCCGCCGGCCCAGACGACTGATAAACAACGCTTCCGGGTCTGTCTTGGCTGTGCGCGGCCGTACCGCCAGATAAGCATCCAAAGCGTTGAGGCAGGCGCCATTCAGGTAAACGGTCCGTTCTTTACGCCCTTTACCGATTACAGTCAGTTTTTCGTCACGGATACTACGTATGTTGATGCTGCAAAGTTCGGCAAGACGCAAGCCGCAGTTGAGAAACAGAGTCAAGATGCAGTAATCACGTTCAGCGTATTCATAGGTTGCGGAAGCAGCAGCATTCAATAACTGGCGGCTTTCTTCGACATTTAAATAGCGCGGAAGTCGCTTTACCTGGCGCGGCAGTTCAAGCGCGTTCACGACATTTTCAGTCAGCAGTTGATCCTTGGTTTGCAGAAAGTGGAAGAAGGAGCGCAGTGAGGATACTTTGCGAGCCCTTGTCGCCGGCTGCAGCTTGCGTTCGCGGCTCAGCCAGGTCATGTATTCATACAAATCAGTCAAATCTACTGAACGGATCAGCTCAATACTCACATCTGCCAGCGGAATTTCTTTAAATTTCATTTCTTTGGCAACTAAACCGCGCCGTGTTTTCAACCAGCGGAAAAAGAGGGTTAAGTCATAACGGTACTCGCGAATAGTCAACGGCGAGCGTTCAAGGACGGCCTGAAAATATCCGAGAAACCGGTCGAGCAGGGGAAAGCTGCTGCTTGGCTGTTCAGCGGGCTTATTATCATTTTTATTTGTTGCAATATTAGTATCTTCTGTTGCAATATTAGCATTTTTTGCTGTAATACTAGTATTTTTACTCGCTGATTGTTTTTCCTGGCCCGGTGCCGTCATACCTGGTTCCTCCTGTATCGATAGGTTCATTTTACCTGAAATAACAGGTATAATAAAACGATAGCATAATAAATCGGGTCGGATGCCGCATAAAGCGAAGTTATCGCAAAGATCCAGCAAAGGCAGGCTTTTCCGACAACTGATAGAGACCTGACTTTATCGCTGATTGTCTTGCGCAGATCAACTACATATGATAAAATTTTCGGGATAAATACAAATGTCCACGTATTGCGGACAAAGCCAAATCACGGCAAATACGCTCAACGAGGATGTACACACAGAAAGGTAAACAAATACATGCAACAGCCATCATTTAATGTCGCGGTTATCGGTGGTACCGGCTACGTCGGCCAGCGTTTTCTGACTCTGCTTGAGAGTCACCCATATTTTAAAGTCGCAGCGATTGCTGCATCGTCATTTTCAGCCGGTAAAACTTACGAAGAAGCTGTTAAAGGCCGCTGGCGCCTGCCGCTGGAAATCCCGGCCGCTTACCGCTCAATGGTGGTGCGTTCCACCGATGATATTGAAGCCATCTGTGCGGATGTTGACTTTGTCTTCTGTGCAGTTGATATGAAAAAAGAAGAAATCCGTGCTTTGGAAGAAAAAATAGCCAAGCTGGAAACACCGGTGGTTTCAAATAACTCAGCGCATCGCTGGACGGAAGATGTTCCGGTAATAATTCCGGAAATAAATCCGCAGCATGCCGCTCTGATCGAGGCGCAACGCCGTCGCCTTGGCACCAAAAATGGATTCATCGCCGCCAAGCCGAACTGCTCGGTGCAAAGTTACGTGCCGGCTCTTACACCATTACTTGAATTTGGCCCGGAAGTACTTAATGTCTGCACTTATCAGGCAATCTCCGGTGCCGGCAGAACCTTTGAATCCTGGCCGGAAATGGACCATAACCTGATCCCGTTTATCGGCGGGGAAGAGGAGAAAAGCGAAACTGAGCCTGGTAAAATCTGGGGAAGCCT
The DNA here is from genome assembly GCA_964410445.1 of uncultured Oscillospiraceae bacterium. Taxonomy (GTDB): domain Bacteria; phylum Bacillota; class Clostridia; order Saccharofermentanales; family UBA5734; genus JAXGXQ01. The sequence goes on along the minus strand of CAYPHB010000036.1, from coordinate 6,548 downwards.
GAGTGGCAGCGGTGATTCCATTATAGTGGCAGCCCAACCTGTTATTTCCGCTCAGTGCTATCGCGTTGCGGTTCAGGAAGGCCACACAGCAGCTGTTTCCGTTAAATTCCGCAATAAACCGTCGAAGGAAGAAATCATTTCCCGCTGGGAGAATTATAGCGGTATTCCGCAGCAAGCCAACCTGCCTTCAGCACCGCAGCCTTTCCTGCGTTATTTCGCTGAAGACAACCGTCCGCAGCCGCTGCTCGATGCCATGGCCGGCAACGGTATGGCTGTAACCATCGGCCGTTTGCGCGAGGATCCGATTTTTGACTACAAATTTGCCTGCTTGTCACACAATACTATTCGCGGTGCAGCCGGCGGTGCTATCTTGACCGCAGAATTACTGGTCCACATGGGCTACATACAGAAGAAGTAATATTTACCAACTACATTTAAAGGTTTAAATGATAAAACTCAAGGGTCAAAATGATAAAACCAATAATCGATAACAAAGTGAATAATCCAACTCAAGGGGGACAGAAATGATAACGATCAAAGATATTGCGGAACGTGCCGGCGTCTCTTACGCAACTGTTTCCCGGGCGCTGAACAGTCGTGCCGATGTCAGCCCGGAAACGCGCAGCCGTATTCTTGAGCTGGCCAAGGAGCTCGGTTACCAGCCGAACGCGATTGCCCGCAGCCTGGTAAAACGCAAGTCTGAAATGGTCGCTCTGATCGTCCCTGACGTTTCTAACCCGTTTTTCTCAGATATAACCATGTCGGTGAATGAAGCTGCTGAAGAAGCCGGCTACACGGTAGTGGTCTGCAACACCGGCTGGGATGAAAAAAAAGAAGCCGACAAGCTGCGGATCATGCAGGAACAGCGGGTGGACGGTATTATCTGCAAACCGGTTAACGAGTTATCCGAGGAGCGACTTAAAGAAATTAACGTTCCCATCGTACTGTTCTGGCACGCTCAGCCGGATGATATCAGCTACATTGAAGTCGACCATGAAGCCGGCGGCAAGCTTGCCGTGCGTCATCTGATCGAACGCGGCTACAAAAAGATCGCTTACCTCGGCGGTAAGCTGACCAGCCAGTCCAACCAGATCCGCATGGATGCCTACAAACGTTCCCTGATCGAAGGCGGCCTGGAAGTACGCGAGGAGTGGATCAACAACGGCGGTTTCAGCATGGAATCCGGCTATCAGCGGATCGGCTCTATGTTCCGGTTGAGTAATCCACCGGATGCGGTTTTTTGCGGCAATGACATTATTGCCTTGGGTGTGCTCCAATATGCACGTGATCACGGGCTCAACGTACCGCGAGATTTCGGTATTATCGGCTTTGACGATATTTCCTATGCCTCGCTGCCGCAAGTGCGGCTTAGTACCATTTCGCAGCCGCGCGATAAACTTGGCCGCCAGGCGTTTGAAGCTCTGTTGACTGAAATGGACGTATACCCGAACCACGCAGCCCAGAAAATCCTGGTTGAGCCGGAACTGGTAGTGCGCGGTACAACCTGATCAGTCCTGATTAACTTTTTTGAAGTGTATACTTGACGAATCCCAACCGTCTATGGTAAATTTACGACAACCATTTGAACCTAAACAAATTAATACCTCACGTTGATGGGGATCAGTAAGCGGAAATTCAAGGTCAGAGAGCTGCCGGGTGGTGCAAGGCAGTCCAAGGATTCGCGCTGAACTCGCCCTGGAGTGTACACGCTGAATAAATAGTAGGTGGTGTCGGGTTCGCCCGTTAAAGCGACTGAGCATCGGCGGTTTAGCCGTCCCGTGCTTGCAGAGTGCGTATCCCTGACAGGATACGAAACAAAGTGGTACCGCGAAAGCAATTTTTACGCCTTTCGTCTTTGTAAAAGAAGATGAAGGCGTTTTTTATTTCCCTAAACAAGGAGGATCACATGAAAAATTATCAAAAGTACAAAGCATACCAACCGATCCAGAGGTCCCACCGCCGTTGGCCGGATCAACAAATAAACAAAGCACCTATCTGGTGCAGTGTCGACCTGCGCGATGGCAACCAGGCACTGGAAATCCCCATGAGCCTGGCGCAGAAAATCCGGTTTTTCCAATTGTTGGTGGACCTTGGCTTCAAACAAATTGAAATTGGCTTTCCGGCAGCTTCTGATACCGAATATGCCTTTACCCGCTATCTCATTGAGCATAACTTGATTCCTGATGATGTTTGGATTCAGGTCCTGACACAGTCACGACCGGACATAATTACAAAAACATTTGAGGCACTGCATGGTGTTAACAAGGCAATTGTCCACTTGTATAATTCTACTTCGGTTGTCCAGCGTGATGTTGTTTTCCGTATGAGCCGAGGTGAGTGCCGCGACCTGGCGATTACCGGAGCACGTCATATCAAGGAACTTGCTGAGCAGGATACCTTTGGCAGCACCTTTATGTTCGAATATTCACCGGAAAGCTTTACCGGCACCGAAATGGATTTCGCTGTTGAGGTTTGTGACGCGGTTTGTGATGTCTGGCAACCGACAGCAGAACAGCCGGCGATTATCAACCTGCCGGCAACCGTGGAAATGTCCACCCCGAATATCTATGCCGATCAAATTGAATATTTCGCTGAAAATACCCGCTGGCGTTCAGGAATACAAATCAGCCTGCATCCGCACAATGACCGCGGCACAGGCGTTGCGGCCACTGAATTTGGCTTGATGGCTGGTGCTGATCGCGTAGAAGGAACTCTGTTTGGCAACGGTGAGCGCACTGGCAATGCCGATATTATTACCCTGGCGCTGAATATGTTTTCACAGGGTGTCGATCCGCAGCTTGATTTCAGTGACATTAATGAAGTTATCCGGGTTTATGAAGAATCCACCAATATGCAAGTGCCACCGAGGCATCCTTATGCAGGTGACCTTGTCTATACAGCCTTCTCCGGCTCACATCAGGACGCCATTAAAAAGGGTATGGCCCGGGTTGAAATCGATAGCTGCTGGCAGGTTCCATACTTGCCGATCGACCCGATCGATGTAGGTCGCAGTTATGATCCGATTATCCGTATCAATAGCCAGTCCGGTAAAGGCGGTGTCGCGTTTGTTCTGGAACGCAGCTTCGGTTTGCAGCTGCCGCGTTATTTCCAGCAGGCGTTCAGCCGCGAAGTTACACGGATTTCGGACCATCAACATAAGGATATGAAACCCGAAGAAATTCACGAACTTTTCCAAAACACCTATGTCAATCTGATGGTTCCAATTAAAATGGAGGATTACAGGGAAGAGATGCTAGGCGAAAATGAAGTTCGCTTCAGCGGCAAAATGGTTATTAATGATAAAGCCAAAATTATTGATGCCCACGGCAATGGTCTGTTGGATGCGTTCACCAATGCTTTGCAGGAAGTAATCGGCCGAAAATTTGAAATCGCGGACTACAGTGAGCATGCATTGACCAGCGGCAGTAAATCAAAAGCTATCACATATGTCAAAGTTCTGGACGATAAAGGCAAACAGCACATTGGTGCCGGCATCAGTTCAAGTATCTCGAAATCCTCGTTGCGTGCAGTTATCAGCGCCGTTAACCGCATGTTGACAGTTGATGAACAGGAATAATCATCCACAACGAGTAGGATATTACAGAACACATTAGGACAATATAAAAGAACAAACCGAACAGATAGAACGTTTGTTCGGGGTAGAGAAACAAGCAATAGTAGTAAAAC
>CAYPHB010000036.1:0-2761 GCA_964410445.1 uncultured Oscillospiraceae bacterium | reverse complement strand
TCCGAAATGATGTGGGCATCACAAAAACAATTTAGAATCGAAAGCAATAAGCGTGTTTAGTTCAAATGCGGGTAGAAAGTCAGATTAATGCAAATGAAACGAGAACTCTAAGCAGCATTAATAATCATCAACGGAGATGCTTAGCAGGATGCATAGAATAATTGATTAATTGTTTGAGCAAGAACACATGGGATAATTATGAATTCATAGGCCTACTAATATCCTGCAAAATCAATTACAATTCTTGTCCATATCAAAAACAGGCAATTTGCTAATAATCACTTGGAATTTTATTCCAGGCCCCAAAAATAAGCGTTTTGCCTCTCTCCAATTATATAAAATATCTATTTTGTCTAATACGATTTGGAAAATTGAATACAAAAGAAGTGGGCAAAAATAAAAGCCAGCGCTCTCACCTGCTGGCTGACAAATATTTATATTCCCTAGCGAGTTGCTGGAGGTGTAACTGTTACTCTGTTACTGGTGCTGGTTTGTCCGCTGGTAGAAGAAGTTGTGCGGGATGTCTCGGTTTTGTTCAGGCTATCGATGCCAAAGATCCTTGACCATTCGCCCATATCAGTAAAGGGATTATATAACTTGAACAAAAGAATCAGAGTAAGAATAGCAATAATAATCGTCAGGATGCGGCGCAGAATGCGTTGACGGCGTTCTGAAGCATATTTGCGGTTAACTTTGGCAACAGTGGTGTACCCTTTTAGCCGGTAAACCTTTTCACGTGTGTTTCTGCGAATTGAACGGTCGTTAGCCCGGCGTTTGCGATAAGCTCTGTAGGCATGCTTTATCGAAGTCCAAAAACTGGACATAGTGGTGCCGACTGCTGTCGCTGCTCTTTCCGCATTTGATCCGTTGCCTGGTGCATTATTACCATTTACGTCATTTATAATGGCATAATTCGCTTCCTGAGAGTTGGAATTTGTGGGTAATTCTTCATTCGATATCCGGTTTTCAGCAGCCGCAATATTTTCTAATTCAGATTGATTAATAACAGGTTGCGGACGTGTATCATCAGTGAAAGCATCTGCTTTAAGGCCTGCTTCAAGCGAAATTTCGCCATTGCCAGTTTCTCGGGTGCGCTGATCAGCCTCGCTTCCCTGCTTTAATCGAACCGGCACTCTTGCATTGATCTGATCCTCTGAACCTGATTCCGATGCAGCGGGCAATTGGTTTTCTAGCCGTGCCCGAATCAGTGCTGTACGATTGGCAGCACCCTGTTTGACTTTATCACCTGCAGCAGACAGTCGTTTAGCAAGCGCGGGCGGCAAGGCGGCCAGACGCTCTCCAATTGCTGAAACAGTTTCTTGCGCTGCGGATTTCTTAATGTTTTCCGGATCAGATTCCTGCGACCGGACATCCGTTTTATGTTTTGCCGGTTCTTGATTTTGTTTCAAGACTGATCTCCTTTTGGGCGCACATAATTATGACTTTAGATCATAATCTTATCTGGAGAGATTATACATTAATATACACTCGTTTTCGAGTTCATTTCCGGTTTCAACTTACTAAACAGAATTTGATCTCCAGAAAATAAGTTTTTAAGTTCCTGTTAGTTCCAATTAACGAACAAAAGTTTGACGTCGATATGCTGCTTTGGTAAGATGTTTTAGAAGAATTGCTACGCAGATTTTTGATACAGCCACACCACGATGTTACAGGAGGCTTGTCACATGTCGACCTATCGCTTTACCCGTTCCAATGTCGATGAGACAGTCGATCAGGTTTACGATTTCATTGTAAAATATATACGTGAAGAAGGCTATCCACCAGCAGTGCGTGATATTTGTAAAGGCGTGGGCATTCGTTCCACCTCTACAATTCACGGTCATTTAAAACGCCTGCAGGAAGCCGGACGGATTGATTATCAGGCTGGCAAACGCCGGGCTATTACAGTACCTGGTACAGAATCAGAACGGGTGGTAAACCTACCGCTCGTGGGCACAGTAACAGCCGGTGTGCCCATTCTGGCAGCTGAGAATATCGAACGTACCCTCCCCTTTTCAGCTGAATTTTTTGATGATAACGGTGAAGTTTTCGCTTTACGGGTGCGTGGTGACAGCATGGAAGGCGCGGCGATACTTGACGGAGATTACGTAATTGTGCGCAAGCAACAGACTGCGAATATGGGCGACACGGTTGTAGCTTTGATTGACGATGAAGCAACTGTTAAAACCCTTGCTAATCAGAACGGTCAAGTTGTTTTGCGGCCGGAGAATCCAAAGTACAGTCCAATCCCCTTTGACCGCCCTGATTGTCAAATTTTAGGCAAGGTATGTGGCGTATTCCGGGCGTCCCTTTGACAGTTCTACGCGGTTGTCCCCGCGGTAATTATCGTTAAAAATATAATTTACTGCTTGTTTAGGATTAACAGCAACAATCGCTGTTTTGTAAAGCAGATACTGGCGGCCTTCGGCTTCCAGAATTATCGAGGTGTAGTCAAAGCCGACGATCTGGCCATTACGGCTGGTGCGGTCGAGCAGTTGAATGGTTACCTCGACTTTTTCTCTTCTGCAGTAGTTCAGAAAAACGTCTTGCAGTTTCATTCCTCTGCTTTCGCGGGCTGAATCGCGTTCGAACTGGTGCATGACTTGTTGATTTGTTTTCATTACTTTCCTCCAGAGATGAATTTTCTTATACTCTAGCGGAATTTGACCAGCTTTGACAATGAGATATATCCGATATTTGGACAAAATAATCAAATTATTTGAGAATTACCTGTTGAAAACAATTAATGAGTGAGATTCTC
>CAYPHB010000035.1:11668-14046 GCA_964410445.1 uncultured Oscillospiraceae bacterium | reverse complement strand
TGCGGGACATAGACGCGCCGCCGGGCACACATATCATCCGCACACTGCCGCCCGCTTCGATCGTGTTGGTGAATACAGAAAAACCGCTTTGGGTGACAATCAGCGACACATCTTTAAGTTCCATGCCAAAACGGGTATCCGGTTTGTCGGAGCCGAAACGGTCCATTGCTTCGGCATAAGTAAGCCGCGGTAAAGGGAGTTGGATTTCGATTCCTTTTACCTTCCGAAACAACTCTTGCAGGAAGCCTTCGTTGACTGAGATCACGTCTTCAATGTTTACGAACGCCATTTCCACGTCAATCTGGGTGAATTCCGGCTGGCGGTCAGCACGCAGATCCTCGTCCCGGAAACAGCGGGCGATCTGCATATAGCGGTCAAAGCCCGACACCATCAGCAGCTGCTTAAAGAGCTGCGGGGATTGCGGCAGGGCGAAAAACTTGCCGTTGAAAACCCTGCTGGGTACCAGATAGTCACGTGCGCCTTCGGGTGTGCTCTTGGTTAACATCGGGGTTTCTATATCGAGGAAACCGTGACGATCGAAATAGTCGCGCGCCACTTTGGTGATCTGATGCCGCAGCATAAAATTCTGTTGCATATCCGGGCGGCGCAGATCGAGGTAACGATATTTAAGGCGCAGTGATTCATTGGCGCTGACGTTCTCTTCGATGTAAAAGGGCGGGGTTTGGGCTTCAGCCAGTACTCGCAGTTCCGCGACATGCAGTTCCAGTTCCCCGGTCGGCATATTCGGGTTGGGTGAAGCACGGCGTTGCAACGTACCGCGGGCCGCGACAACATATTCGCTGCGTACTTTGGCCGCGGCTGTTTGTGCCGCTGCCGGGGATTCCTCGTCGATCAGCAGCTGCATTTCGCCGCTGCGGTCACGCAGCGTAATAAAAATTAAGCCACCCAGGTCGCGCTGCTTGTGGCACCAGCCCATCAGCGTTATTTCGCGCCCGATGTCTTCAGTGCTTACTTCGGCGCAGCGCCCGGTTCTTTTCATTCCGTAAATGGATTCTGCCATTGTCGGCCTCCAGTGCAATTTTTTACAGTTATTTTTTCAGTAATTCGGCAAGAGTATCTAAATCGTTGAGATTTACTTCTGTCTCACTGCCGTCACTAAGGTTGCGCAGTTTGGCATTACCGGTTTCGACTTCAGTATCGCCGACAACAATCACTGCGGTTGCCGTTTTGGCGGCATATTTCAGCTGCGCTTTAAGACTACGGCCGATCAGGTCCGTGGCCACGCCGATTCCACGCTCTCGCAGACGGGCACAGAGCAAGGCGGTGGCGTCACGGGTTGTTGGCAATGGTGCCAGGTACAGCGGCAACAAAGGTGCCTGAGGCAGTTCCAGTTCCTGGGCTTCCAGTTCCATTAAGAGACGTTCCACACCCAGTGCGAAGCCGATACCGGGTGTCGGTTGGCCTCCAATCGATTCTACCAGGCCATCGTAGCGGCCACCGCCGCAAATAGTGCCCTGTGTGCCAACATGCTCGGAGACAAACTCAAATACCGTTCGGGTGTAGTAATCCAGCCCGCGTACAATGCCGCGATCAATAACCGGTTCGATACCCAGCAGCTTTAAATGCTGCTGCAGACCGGCAAAGTGTTCTGCACAATCAGGGCAAAGATTGTCAAGCAAGGCAGGTGCGTTTTTGGTAACAGCCTGACAGCGTTCTACCTTACAGTCGATTACCCGTAAAGGATTTTTCTCAAAACGCACATTGCAAGTTTCGCAAAGCGTATCCAGATAGGGGCGCAAATAATCGCGCAGCAAATCATTATAAGAGGCACGGCAAACCGGACAGCCAATACTGTTGATGTGCAAACTGGTTTGCTTCAACCCGAGCCGGGTGAAGTACTGCTGGAGCAGATGAATCAGCTCCGCATCAACCGCGGGACCTTCTGCACCAAAAGCTTCGGCGCCAAACTGGTGAAATTCACGGTAACGGCCTTTCTGTACGTTCTCGTAACGAAAAGCCGTAATATCATAAAACAGGCGAACCGGTGACGGCAGCGAGGCCATCCCGTTTTCAATATAGGCGCGGACCACACCGGCTGTGCCCTCAGGGCGCAGAGTCAGGCTGCGTCCGCCTTTGTCGGTAAAAGTATACATTTCCTTGGTGACAACGTCAGTGGTGTCACCTACCCCGCGTTCGAACAATTCGGTATACTCGAAAGTCGGTACCCGGATTTCCTGATACCCGTAATTAGCACAGGTTTCCGCGAAAACTCGCTCAACCCGTTGCCAACGGGTGATCTCGGCCGGTAGAATGTCGCGGGTCCCTTTAGGGGCGCTGATCTTCATTAAGTTTCTCCTCAAATCAACATTGCGATATCCGATACATTATAGCGTATTTCCGCAGTGATCTAAAGAGTG
>CAYPHB010000035.1:0-11568 GCA_964410445.1 uncultured Oscillospiraceae bacterium | reverse complement strand
TCTTGTTGGAAAAGAGTTGTCGACAGATAGCGTTCACCGGTGTCCGGCAGGATCACAACAATTCGTTTGCCTTGCATTTCCGGCCGTTTAGCGATTTCAATCGCTGCGTGCAGAGCAGCGCCGGAAGAAATACCCACCAGCAAGCCTTCTGTCTGTGCTGCCAGCCTGGCTGCAGCAAAGGCTTCCTCGTTCTGAACTTCAAATATTTCGTCGACAATGTCCATGTTCATGATCTTGGGAATAAAGCCGGCGCCAATTCCCTGAATTTTATGCGGACCGGATTTGCCGCCGGAAAGTACCGGTGAATCCGCAGGCTCAACCGCTACGATGCGGACTGACGGCACCTTTTCCTTTAGCAGTTCGCCGGCACCGGTGATAGTACCGCCGGTACCAATGCCGGCAATGAAAACATCAAGCTCACCATCGGTATCTCTAAGAATTTCCGCGCCTGTGGTATTACGATGGATATCAACATTAGCCTGGTTTTCAAACTGTTTGACCATAAGTGAACCGGGATTTTGCGCGACAATTTCTTCAGCTGCCGCGATGGCGCCAGTCATGCCCTGGGGCCCCGGTGTCAGCACCAGCTCAGCGCCTAAAGCTTTAAGCAAATTGCGGCGTTCCATGCTCATTGTTTCCGGCATTGTCAGAATGAGACGATAGCCGCGTGCAGCGCAGACAAACGCCAGGGCAATGCCTGTGTTGCCGCTGGTGGACTCAACAACAATGCCGCCTGGCTTGAGCAGGCCGCGTTTCTCAGCATCGAGGATCATGGCGAAGCCAATTCGGTCCTTTACTGAAGACAGTGGATTAAAGGATTCCAGTTTAGCGACAATCTGTGCTTTGAGCCCGAGCTTCTTTGCGATGTTTTTCAGTTCGAGTAAAGGTGTATTGCCTATTAGGTCAGTGAGTGTGGTAGCAATTTTAGCCATGATATATTTCCTTTCAAGCCGTTAGGTTGGGCCAAGCATATTATTCATATGTTTTTAGTCTGATATAATAACTATTATAATATGCCTGTATATCAGCGTTGTCAAGAGTCCGTTGGCATATATTTCGCTATTGCCCTTTTTATTACTATGAATTAAAGCCGGTCAAATTTTCACGTTCACGCAGACGGTTAAAAGCATCAATAATTATCTGTGGCAGCTCGAAGTTGTCATAATCAGCCAAAAACCGACTGTTCAGCTCGGCCAGGGGGCGTAAAAACGGATTGCCTGCGAGGTTAAGCTCTGTACTGAAGTTTGGTCTGGATAGACAAAAAATGGCCACAATCGTAAAGATCGGCCAGGCTTCGTTAAGGTTTAGTCTGATTTCAATTTGGAGACGCTTTTGTTTTGTACCAAGCACCACTGATTCATCGTGGCAGGGCGGGGCAAGGTCGAGCAATAAACTCAGCCAGGCAGCTTCTGTAGCGTAAAGATAACCAGCAATTTCACCGTTGCCTGTGAGCACAAGAATCGCGTGGGGATCGTGAGGGTTATCCGGCTCACGCCTTAACCGCACAGGATCGCCGGGCCGCATTAGCTCGGCGACCTGTCGGTATGGTTGGCGTTGGGTCCAGGCAACGCCTGCAGACAGTATGAAGTCAACTGGACCAACAGGCAATTGCAGCTCAGCCACGCAGAATCGGTTTGCGCGCGGCACGGAGTTCGTCAGGGCGCGATACCGGCGTGTTATGAGGTGCTTCATGCAGAAGTTCGGGGGTTTCTTCTGCTTCTTTGGCAATCGCGATCATGGCATCAGCGAAGGCGTCCAATGTTTCGCGGGTTTCGGTTTCGGTCGGCTCGACCATCATGGCTTCCTTTACTGTCAAGGGGAAATACACTGTTGGCGGATAAAAGCCGTAGTCGATAATCCGCTTGGCAATATCGAGTGTGGAGCTACCGAGAGCTTTTTGCCGGGTGCCGCTGATAATGAATTCATGCAGCACCGGCTCATCAAAGGGGACATCGTAATAAGGGCGAACCCGGTGCAGCAGGTAATTAGCATGGGTAACAGCGGCTTCCGATACGCGCTTGAGTCCCGCCGTGCCATATGCCCGGATATAGGTGTAAGCACGCACCAACATACCGAAGTTGCCGTAATATGAACGCACCCGGCCAATCGAAAGCGGACCCGGCGATTCAAATACATATTTTTCATCACGCTTGCGGACAACAGGACCTGGCAGGAAAGGCACCAGCGCCTCGCAGACACCAACCGGGCCGGCACCCGGACCACCGCCGCCATGAGGCGTACTGAATGTTTTGTGCAGATTCAAGTGCACGACGTCGAAGCCCATATCACCGGGGCGTGTTTGCATCAAAATGGCATTGGCATTAGCACCGTCAAAGTAAAGCAAACCGCCTGCATCATGAACCAGGCTGGCAATTTCAGCTATTTCAGTTTCAAATAATCCGAGTGTATTGGGGTTTGTAAGCATCAGGCCGGCCGTGTCCGGACCAACAGCAGCTCTGAGGGCTTCGATATCAACTGTACCGCGCTCGTTAGTGTGGATTTCACGCACTTTATAGCCAACCATCATCGCAGAGGCCGGATTTGTACCGTGGGCGGAATCTGGAATAATCATAACATTGCGGGCAGTGTCGCCTCGCGATTCATGGTAGGCGCGGATCATCAGCAGGCCTGTCAGCTCACCATGAGCGCCGGCGGCAGGCTGTAGGGTAAAGCGAGCAGTGCCGCAGATCTGGCACAGCAGTTCTTCCAGTTCAGACATCAGTTGCAGACAGCCTTGGGCGGTATCCGGATCCTGCAGTGGATGCACACCGGCAAAACCTGGCAGCGCCGCCATGTCCTCGTTTACCTTCGGGTTGTATTTCATGGTACAGGAACCGAGTGGATACATTCCGTTGTCGACGCCGTAGTTTTTCAAGGAAAGATTAGTATAGTGACGCACAACTTCGTTTTCAGCTACTTCCGGCAGATCCGGTGGTGTTTCACGCAATTGCCCGGCACTGAAAAGCGAGTTCAGAGAGCTGGTATTGCTTTCGGGGGCAGGCAAGTAGTCTCTGCTATGTCCCGGTTGTGAACGTTCGAAGATCAAGCGGGCTTCTTCATTTTTACTAAACATCAGATGTCACCTCCGCTCTGACTATAGGCAGCAATTAAATCTACCAGCTGCTCAATTTCAGCGCGTGTCCGTTTTTCAGTGACCGCGAACAGGCAAACACCGGCAAGTTCCGGATTATCGCGGCTTAAATCATAGCCGCCGGTAACACCTTTAGTATCCAGCCAGCGGTTCAGACGCGCTACATCCTGATCCGGCAAGTTCAGCCTGAAGGCAAATTCGCGGAAAAACGGCCCGTCATAAAGCAAGCTGCCCAAGCCTTTGGCCTGCAGCAGTTCACTGAGCAAACAGGCATTTTGCGCAGTCAGGGTCGCGGCTGTGACTATTCCCTTTTGCCCCATCAGGCTAAGGTGAATTGTCGCGATAGTGGCACAGAGCGCCTGGTTTGTGCAGATATTTGAAGTGGCTTTTTCGCGGCGGATATGCTGCTCGCGGGCCTGCATAGTCAGGACAAAAGTCCGGCGGCCATCGCGGTCAACCGTTTCACCGACAATACGCCCGGGCATCCGCCGCAGCAGTTTTTCGGTGGTTGCCAGATAACCGGCATAAGGTCCGCCGAAGGAGAGCGGCATACCGAAGGGCTGGGTTTCGCCTACAGCAATATCGACAGAACACAATCCCGGTGGTTTGAGGATCGCCATTGCCAGCGGATCACAAACAGCAACCATCAGGGCGTCATCCGCATGAGCGCGTTCCGCCAGCGCCTCCATATCCTCGACAATACCATAATAATTGGGGCTTGCGACCAGAATCGCGGCCGCTTCATCCAGGTCGGTCGAAACGTCGATGACGGTTGTACCGTCGGCAGCTATAGGCAGGTTGCGAACCTCAAAGCCCTGGGCTTCAACATAAGTGCGGATTGTCAGCTGGTATTGCGGCGGTACAGCATCCGACATATAGATAAGTGTGTTTCCGGTCGCACGCACAGCCATTAGGGCTGCTTCGGCGGCGGCAGAGGCACCGTCATACATAGAAGAATTAGCAATGTCCAGTCCGGTAAGACGGGTGATGTAGGATTGAAATTCGAAAATAGCCTGTAATGTTCCCTGGCTTAACTCAGGCTGGTACGGTGTATATGAAGTGTAAAACTCCTGGCGGCTGCTGATATGATGTACAGCGGTGGGAATATAGTGGTCGTAGGCTCCGCAACCCAGAAAACACGGTCTTTCCGCCGCTACGGTATTTTGTGCTGCCAGAGCTTTCAGCTCTTTTACCAGCTCCAGTTCTGTCAGAGCCGGAGGCATTTTCGGCAATTCAGTCAGGCGCAGTTCAGACGGAATAACCGCGAACATTGCTTCTGCGGAAACAATTCCGGCCGCCTGGCGCATTTCTTCAAGTTCAGTATCGGTAGAGGGAATATAAACGTTCATCGCGCTCTCCTTGGTGTGGATCAGGTTGAGGCGTCAGCAGCCGGTTCAGTTCTCAGCACAAAACTTTTCGTAAGCTTCGGCGTCCATGAGTTCTTCCAGCTCTGCCGGATCGCTCATGCGGATAACAATAAACCAGGTTTCAAACGCGTTTTCATTGATCGCTTCCGGAGTATCTTCCAAAGTATCGTTGGATTCCACAATTTCACCGGAAACAGGGGCATAAATATCAGAAGCCATTTTTACAGATTCAACAGCCCCAATAGTGTCGCCTTTTTTCACCTCGCCGCCAGCTGCATTGGCTTCAGCATAAACCAGATCACCCAGTTCGGACTGCGCGTAATCGGTAATTCCAATACGGGCAAGGTCACCTTCAGTTTTGACCCATTCATGGGTTTTTGCGTAATAGTAGCCTTCACGAAATTCTGCCATTTTCATTTCCTCCTGGTTATTTCATCAGTTTATTTATTCTGGTAGCGGGGGCGCTTATAGAAAGGCAGCTGCACCTGCATGGCGCTTTCAGCCCGTTTACGAATTTGAATCGCGAACTCTGCCTCTGGGAAATCACTGTCTGTTGGCACTTTGGCGTCTATCAAGGCCATGGCACAGCCGCGTCCAATGGTTGGTGCGAACATTCCAGAGGTGATTTTACCAATAACTTCGCCTTGATATAGCACGGGGTAATCGGCACGCGGGATGGCGCGGCCACTGAGTTCAAGTCCAATTAGTTTTCTTTTAGGTTCAGCAGTTAAAGCCTCGCGGCCAATAAAATTACCTTTTTCCAAATCCACGAAGCGATCGAGCCCGGCTTCCAACGGGGTGATTTCGCGGGATAATTCGTGCCCGTATAACGCCAGAGCAGCTTCAAAGCGCAAAGAATCACGCGCACCAAGCCCGCAAGGCACTGCTCCGGCAGCCAGCAGCAGGTCGAACAATTCGGTTGCGCAGCCGGGTGGGCAATAAATCTCAAACCCATCTTCGCCGGTATATCCAGTACGGGAAATCAAAACGGAAATTCCAGGAGCATATTCATACCAGGCAAAGCGGAAAAATTTAAGTTCAGACGCTGCTGCCAGGCTGGGAATGCCCTTGAGCATCTCTTCAGCTTTTGGACCTTGGAGAGCCAGCTGAGCAAAGCCAGCAGAGCGGTTGCTGACACTGAGTTCGGCAGGATCCGCGAAAGCTGTAGCCTGCTGCTTAATCCAGGCAAAATCGCCGTCGGTATTGGCTGCGTTCACAACCAGCAGATAATCTGTGTCGTTTTGCTGATAGACGATCAGATCGTCAATACAACCGCCGTCCTCGGCACACATGGGACTGTAGATCGCCCGTTGCGGCGATAGCCTCGCCAGACTCGCGGTCAATAAATAATCGAGAAATTCACGGCCTTTTGAGCCGGACACCATTATTTCGCCCATGTGCGAAACATCAAAAACGCCAGCTTGCTCACGTACAGCCCGATGCTCTTCGATAATGCCGATATACTGCACCGGCAGGTTCCAACCACCGAAATCAACCATCCGTGCTTGTAAAGAAATGTGACGGTCATAAAGCGGGGTTCTCAGCAGCTGATCCTGACTGTTTTCGTTGGCCATTTCAACCTCCTGCCTGTTGTCGTGCTGTTTAACAGCGGAACTTTATGCAAATATGAAACGTCAAATAGCAAACATCAAAACAAACTTTATCAGTTTGACGCTTCAGTGTTTCCACCGACAGAAAGGACGGTGAAAACCGGATAATCTGTCAGACGCTCGCGGCCTTTTAATTCCCTTAACTCAATCAGAAAAGCCGCGCCGGTAACAATTCCGCCCAACTGAGTGGCCAGACGCGCAGCAGCCAGGGTAGTGCCGCCGGTAGCCAGTAAATCATCGACAATTAATACGCGGTCACCGGGATGGACTGCATCGCGATGCATCTCCAGCACATCCGTACCATATTCCAAAGTATAGCGGGTCGAGACTGTTTCATATGGCAGCTTGCCTTGCTTGCGGATAGGCACAAAACCGCGCCCGGTGGCGTATGCCAAAGGGGCACCAATAATAAAACCGCGCGACTCAGCTCCGACCACGATATCAAAATCAACATTAGCTACTAGTTCTGTCATGCGATCGATAGCAGCACGAAAAGCAACCGGGTCCTGGAGCACAGTCGTGATATCGATGAAGTCGATGCCTTCTTTGGGGAAATCTGCTACATGACGCAGCACCTTTTCAAGATCCATTAACCGTTGCCTCCTTGTGTCGGTTTTGCCGACGATAGAACAATTATACTCAACTTATTTAACAAAGAACAATGTAACCTGAAAATTATGTAATAATGAAACCGGAAACATTTACCACCACAGAATTTTGCAGGAGGTATTGCAGATGAAAACCAATAGTGATTCCTCAGTTCTGAGCTCTGTCCGCGCCACTAACATCCGTTACTTGCGAATAGTCACAATTATACTTATATTGGTGATTTCCGCCGCCATGATCCTTAGCGCCTGCGGCAGCAGTTCTGGCACTTCAACTGCAACAACTACCGCTGGTACAACCGCAGCCGGCGCCCCGGGTTTCGACAAAGGTGCGGGGGATGAGGCCGGCCAACCCGGTATACCGAGTCCGACTGAGACAGGGAGTAATGGACGCCCTACCGGCCAGCCGATAAAAATTATTCGTAACGCCAGGCTTGATCTGGAAGCGGATAACGGCGAACAGGCTTACCAGACTCTGCTTAAGTTCGCCACAGAACGCGGTGGTTATGAAGCCTCGCGCCAGCTTTCCACCAGCGGCGGTTACGCTGTGATTGAAGCCCGGATTAAACTGGCGCCGCAGTATCTTGACGAATTCCTCAGTTTTGCGGGCACTACTGCTAAGGTTATTAATGAATCTACCAGCTCGCAAGATGTCACTGAAAGCTACTATGACGTCCAGACTCGTTTGAAGACGATGGAACAGATGCTGGCGAAATATACCGATTTTCTGGCAGATGCGCAAAATATCACCGAAGCCCTGGCTGTACAGGCCGAAATCAACCGTCTGACTACGGAAATTGAGTCACTCAAGGGCAGATTACGCTATTACGACAGCATGGTGGCTGAATCTACCATTACACTGCTGATCAGAGAAACCCGTGATCCGGTTAAAACAACTCGTGAGTTGAAATGGAACGCTCTGACTCTGGAAGATATGGCTTATCTGATGCAGCGCGGTCTCCTGACGGTTGCCAACACTTTAGCTAACATCGGCCAATGGCTGCTGATAGCAATTGTCGCGATCTCTCCCCTGCTGATTATTGCGCTTATTGTTTTGCTGATCCTCCGCCGTCGCCGTCGTGCTGCCCGCGAGTTAAGCAAACCGGCTGACAAAAATTTACACGATGTAGAAAAAGCAAATGAAAAATCAGATGATGATTCGTCGCCGCGCAATTAACGCGCTATAAGTCAAGAGCCGCCATGTTTTTTAACAGGCGGCTCTTTTTTTGTTGATGCTATTGTCGCTGTTATTGTCGTTGTAATTTTTGCTGCACCGTTTCGGCACTGCTAAAATTTTGGTTATTTACCGTACTTTGTCATTCAAGGTCAGCCGAAGAATACTTTAAGATGCGGGCAACTCCGGTCAGATGCGGGCAACTCCGGTGCGGCGGGCAGCATCGGCAACAGCAGCTGCGACTGCGGGGCCGACGCGCTTGTCGAAGGCTGCGGGGATTATGTATTCAGCATTGAGTTCTTCGTCGCTGATCAGGTTCGCAATAGCTTCGGCTGCCGCTATTTTCATTTCATCATTGATATCGCTGGCACGGACATCCAGCGTACCGCGGAAAATGCCCGGGAAGGCGAGGACATTGTTGATCTGGTTCGGGAAATCGCTACGTCCGGTACCAATAACAGCAGCGCCGGCTTCTATTGCCAAGTCGGGCATAATCTCCGGTGTTGGATTACTCATGACAAACAGGATAGGATCCTTGGCCATATCACTAACCATATCCTTGGTCATTATTCCAGGGCCGGACACGCCGATAAAGACATTTGCGCCTTTAATTACTTCGCTCAGGGGGCCCTTCTTCATTTGACGGTTGGAAATTTCGCTCATTAACAGTTTTTCATCAGCCAAACCGGGGCGTCCTTCATAAATCGCGCCTTGACGATCGCAGAGAATAACGTTTTTGAGACCCATTTTCATCAGCAATTTGGTTACAGCAATACCAGCAGCGCCGGCGCCGCTGACAACAGCTTCGATTTCCGAAATTTTGCGGTTGGTCAGCTTCAAGGCGTTAAGCATCGCGGCGACTGTAACCACAGCAGTACCATGCTGATCGTCGTGGAAAATGGGAATATCGCAGCTTTCCTTGAGGCGGCGTTCAATTTCAAAACAACGCGGGGCAGCGATGTCTTCCAGGTTGATACCACCGAAACTGCCAGCCAGTAAGGTGACAGTTTTGACAATATCGTCAATATCGTGAGAGCGGATGCAAAGCGGGAAAGCGTCTACGTCGGCGAAGGCTTTGAACAATACGCACTTGCCTTCCATAACCGGCATGCCGGCTTCCGGACCTATGTCGCCCAAGCCAAGAACTGCTGAGCCGTCAGTAACAACAGCAACCAGGTTCCAGCGGCGGGTGAGTTCATAGCTCAAATCCACATCTTTTTGAATCGCCAGACAGGGTTCGGCGACGCCGGGTGTATAGGCGAGTGAAAGGTCATCCTTATTGTTTACAGGCACTGTCGCGACAACCTCAATTTTTCCTTTCGCCTGACGGTGAAGTTCCATGGCTTTTTCTTTTAGATCCATTTTTCTCTCCCTTTCAATTTATCAATATTTAGCGATTTGACCGTTTTATCAGCATTACCGCAAACGTTTACTGCACTTGGAAAATTTATCATCCACAACTGTTGCTGTCAAGATCTGCCTCAGCTTCTCTTAGCTCATTATCTGCTGCAGTTTGCTCGCTTTCTAATGCTGCCTGCTCCGAACGCAACAGTTCCAAATGACGCAGCAATCGGTATGTGAGCTGGGCGTTAAAGAGTTTATCCGGACGGGGTTTGAGGCGCAAACGAGCCGACACCCGGCCATGTTCGGGACAAAGGAAAACTGCTTCGGCATTGCGCCTGCGGAGCTGCCAGGGTAAAGACTGAGTCAGTGGGCAGTCACAAGCCGGGCATTCTGCAGGCACTGCATTGGCTGCGTCAAGCGCCGCCTGCATATTTTCCAGCTCGGAAAAATGAATTATCCTGGTTCGGTTCAACGAGGGATCAATTAAGAAAGGTGCAATAATCTCAGCGCCTGTTAGTCCCTCTGAATCACTCTTTGTCAGGTTTACTATTTCGGCGAGAATCAGGCCGGTATAGCGGGCATCATTAACTGCCTGATGAAAAGGCTGTCTTTTTGAGACTCGCAAAAAGTCGATCGCGTATTCAATATTGCGCTGAGTTCCTGCATGCTCAATCAAAGCGTCGAACAGGTATTGAACATCGAGGCTGAGCGCGGGCATCAATGAGGCCAGGCCATAAAATTCTAAATTCATTTGCAAAGTTGAAATATCGCTGTCACTCCAGGTGCAGAAAACATAGTCTTCACCGCAGAAATCACGAAAGCTGCGGGCGGCGTCTGGAAACGGCATCCCGTAATTGAGGCTTTGCTGCAGACGTCTGGTTACGGCAGCTATGTAGCCGGACAGAATTGTATAGTATTTCGGCTTGACGAAAATTGAAAACTGGCTGATATAATTGAAGCTTTCATCTAGTTTTACAGCGCCAATTTCCATAATTTCAAAAGGCAGCTTTGCTTTTACTTCCGGGTCAACTTTATTAGCCCGCCCCGCGATATTCCATTCGAGATCAAAGACGATGTAGTGCATCAGGTTTTTGCCTTTCTTTACTTTTCCATATTATCACAATTAGCAGAATCAAAGCCGCAACCGTTATCCAGGAATTGATCAGGAATAAGGAGCGCAGGCCAAAAGCTGCACTGATGTAGCCGCCAAGGAAACTGGGGATCATCCGGGCAACGCCATTAGTAACCAGGCCAAACAAGGTTTGTCCTGAGGTTTGATTGGCCACCGGCACGCTGTCGTGGATTAGACGGATCAGGCAGAAGTTGGTGAGCATGTAGCTGATTCCATGCAGTAGTTGCACCCAAACCTGGTCTGTAGGGCTCAAAACAAAATAGGTCATAACCCAGCGGATCAGAGAGATTATGCCAGCAAATAGCAATAGTTTATTAATGCCAAAGAACTGCATCAGCCGTTCGCCTTTGAAAATCATCAACACTTCAGCGGCAGTTGAGGAAAAGAGGATAAAGCCCAAAAGGCTCTGACTGCCTCCCAGGTCCTGAGTTAGATAAATTGGAAAAAATGTTGTGTAAAAACCAAAGGCTGCCGAAAGTAAAAAAGCATAGGCTACGTAGCCGGTTAACAGCCAGGGGTTTTTGACAGAGTTGAAGTGGAAGGGGCTGCGGGCGGCTCTGGAAACTCCTTTAATCGGTGGAGTCTGACGCGCGAACATAAGCGTCAGTGCCATGTAAATAAAATAAAGCGGAAATATGGCCCGCAAATTCCAGTTCATCAGCCAGCCTGAGATTAGCGCGGATGCCATATAGCCCAGCGAAGCAGTTGCCCGGATCGGTCCGAAGTTCAGTCTATGGCGGTTGAGAAAAACTAAAGCCATAGAATCCTCAACCGGATGCTGTGAGGTACGAAAGAAAACGTGAACTATAAACACCGGCACGACGTAGAGTAAGGCTGTTGAGACGCCCATGAGCAACATGGAAACACCGCTGCCGATCAGGATGATGTAAAGTATTCGGTTGCGTACCGGGCTGACATCGCCCCATCTGCCCCATAATGGTTGTGCCACCAAGGCAACTGCCGGACCAATGGAAAACAGGATTCCAATGGTTGTAGTGCTATAGCCGATTTCGCGAAAATAAACCGAAAGATAAGAGAAATAAATCGGGTCTCCCCAGTAAGCAATCGCATAAAGTCCGAGAAAAACAAAATAGCTCCGACATGTTTCCGCGGAGTCAAAAGCACTGTTTAGACGGTCTTTCAGGTTTCGCAACGATGGTTTCATTGATCTTCAACATCCTGTAAAGCAATTTGCGTCAAGTCGGAGCTGCATACCGGAGCCATTTTTGATGTGGTTTCAGGTCA
>CAYPHB010000034.1:0-14177 GCA_964410445.1 uncultured Oscillospiraceae bacterium | reverse complement strand
AGCGAGCCTGATCGGCACCCGTACCGCCTGAAAGCAGTCGCGCGATTTCATCCAGGCGACCTTCTGCTGTGAGCGCTGTAATTTTTGTTCGGGTTCTCTCTGCCTCCACTTGCTTGGCAATCAAAAAATGTTGATCAGCTAAAGCCGCGATTTGCGGTAAATGGGTAATGCAGAGCACCTGGCGGCCGTGAGCCAGTGCTGAAAGCTTCTCCGCCACACGGATAGCTGTTTGGCCGCTGACTCCGGTGTCAATTTCATCAAATATTAACACCGGTGTCCTGTCTGCCCGGGCTAGAATCACTTTAATCGCCAGCATAATGCGGGCGGCCTCACCGCCGGAAGCTATTCTGGCCAAAGGCCTCTCCGGCTCCCCGGGATTAGGTGACAAAAGAAATTCCAGTTTATCCAGCCCGCTGCTGCGGAAAGGCGGCTGTTTCACAAGATTTTCGAAGTGTACGCTGAAACGGACGGACTTCATGCCCAGATCACTTAATTCACAAGTAATACGCTGAGCCAGCTCTTCGCCGGCAGTTACCCTTACCTGGTGCAACTGCTTGCCCGCGGAAATCAGCTTTTCCTGTATTCGTGCCAGCTCAGCATTGAGCTCACGCGCGCGTTTTTCCCCGGCTAGCAGTGTCGCCAGCCGGCTTGCCGCTTTTTGCCTGTAAGCCAGCACCTTTTCCAGAGAAGGTGTTCCTGCTGCGGGCGTGCTGTCGTTACTGGCTGTTCCCATGCCGTATTTTGATTTCAGCCTGTAAAGCACATCCAGACGTTCATCAATGCGTTCGAGCGCGGCTGGATCGAGTTCTATCCGCTGCAAAGCGTCAGTGAGTTCACTGGCAGTCGTGCGTGCCAGTTCAAGTGCCTCTGTTAGCGGCTGACGCAGCTTGGCGAGCCGTTCGCTGTAACGGGCAATATAATCAACACGCGACAAGGCTTCAGCTAATGAATAAACAGCGCCGTTATCAGCCGAAAGCAAATCGGCACCTTCACTAAGCGCTTGCACTATACGTTCCTGGTTCTGTCTTACCCGGCGCTGCTCCTGCAGCTGTTCGTCTTCGTTTGGTTTGATTTGAGCAGCGTCAATTTCGCTTACTTGATACTGCAACGTATCTACTGCCCGCGCCCTGGCAGCAGGATCGAGCCCCAGCTCAGCAAGTTCAGCGCTGCAGCGGTTATAATCACCCAGCGCATCTTGCCATTGCCGGCGCGCAGTTGCCACGGGCTTGCCGGCAAACCTGTCGAGCAAATCGAGGTGGGTTCCGGCATCAAAAATCAGCTGGTTATCATGCTGTCCGTGAATATCAAGCAAGGCGGAGCTGACAGTTCGGGCGGTCGCGGAAGTAATTATTTTGTCGTTAAGCCGGAAAACGCTGCGGCCGTTTTGGTTATATTCACGCACCAAAAGCAGTTCCTGAGCGTTACCGGCGAGAAGATCTTCAAGTTCCAGTTGTGCGGCCAACTGCAGATCGAGAA
The DNA here is from genome assembly GCA_964410445.1 of uncultured Oscillospiraceae bacterium. Taxonomy (GTDB): domain Bacteria; phylum Bacillota; class Clostridia; order Saccharofermentanales; family UBA5734; genus JAXGXQ01. The sequence continues at coordinate 12,701 of CAYPHB010000034.1, read as the reverse complement.
CGCCCGGCTGTAATTGAAAAAGCGCTTCTATCCGGCAAGACTGCTGGCCGCTGCGGATCTGGTCACGGCTCATGCGGCCGCCCAGTAAAGCCAGAATGGCATCGACCAGAATCGACTTGCCGGCGCCGGTTTCGCCGGTAATAATCGACAGCCCGGTTTCGGGCTGTAAATCAAGGCTTTCGATCAGGGCAAAATCCTGTACATGCAGATGGATAAGCAAGCTGTTTTCCTTCCTGCGTAGCGTGCTTCAGTTGTCGGCTTTGTAGTCGTCGCGGCCGCGTACCCTGTGTAAAATATCAACCAGAATCGCTGCGGAAGTAGGTGTTCTGGTAGCGATAAAAACAGTGTCGTCCCCGGCCAGAGTCCCTACAACATCAGCCAGGTTTAGTGAATCGAGCGCTGAAGCACTGGCCGGGGCCATACCGGGCAAAGTTTTGAGCACGACCAGGTTCATGGCATGGTCAATGGATACAACCGCTTCTGTAAAAACTTTAAGCAGGCGTACGGAAGCCACTTCCCCTTGCCGCTCCAGCGGCATGTACTTCAGTTGTCCGTTGGAACTGGTGGTCTTAATAATACCGAGCTCCTTGATGTCGCGCGATATCGTGGCCTGCGTAACCCCAAGCCCGTCAGCGTTGAGCATGGCAGCCAGTTCTTCCTGCGTACCAATTTCGTGAGTGCGGATCAGTTCCAGAATGCGGTTTTGCCGATCATTTTTGCTTAATCTCATCGTGCGATCCCCCTGGCTGCGATTTTTTCAGACAAGGTATCATAAAAACTCCGCAAACCAAGACGGATCAAATGTAAATCCGTTGCGGAACGGCGTACCCGGACACGGTCATATTGGCTGAGGTAAAGATCCTCACGGCCATCGATAGAAAGCAGTACGGGATACGGATAGGCGTCGATTGTGACATCTACTGTCGTTTCGGAAAGCGTGATATAACTGCGGTTATGTAAAGTATGCGGGCAAATCGGGGTGATCAGAATCAGGTCGAGATCCGGCTGGATTATCGGCCCGCCGGCAGAAAGTGAATAAGCGGTGGAGCCGGTAGGAGTAGCAATAATCAGGCCGTCACCGGGGATGCGGTCAACCGTTTCGTTGCCGATCGCCAGATCGAGCGTCAGAATGCGCGACTTGCCGCCGCGGGTGACAACTACATCATTCAGCGCTGTACCGCTTCCCTTAAACTCGCCATCCGGATCAAGCGCGATTACTTCCAGCATCATGCGCCGTTCGGTTGTAAATTTACCTTGCATCAGCAAACGAATGCCGATTTCAATTTCATCAGGAGCGATTTCGGGCAAAAACCCGACTTGCCCCAAGTTTACTCCGACCAAAGGCACAGACTGGCTGGCGTGATGGTGAACCGCGGAAAGAAAAGTGCCGTCACCGCCAAAACACATCAGGGCGTCACAGCTGTTATAAGTGCCGTTTTGCACTCCTGTCAGGTGGCAAAGCACTGATTGTGAATGGTCGGCATCAACAACAGGAACGCCGCCCAGCGAGAGGATAATTTCGGCAGCCTGACAGGCTGTTTTTTCACCAGGATCTTTGTCGGGATTGCTGTACAGTCCGATTCGCATTACATACTCCTGCAAATAAAATTAGTCCGGCTGAACCTTAAGTATCAGAGAAGTTGCTTCGCAGCAAGCGAATTCAAGCTGTTAGTGCTGTAAAGCAGTCGTGAATATTATATCGATATTTTACGATGTTTGCATCAGGCTGTTCGCGCGACAATTTTGTTGAGCGGGAGTCATAGTTTATTTTTGCAGAAGCAGCCGCAATTGCCTGGCCAGGCCTTCAGCATTCAGCCCTTGCGCAGCCAGAATCTGCTCGCGTTTAGCCTGTGGATGAATCCGATCATCTAAATTAGCATTGGCAATGCTCACACCTGGCATTTCTGTTGCCAGACGCCCGGTTATAACTGAGCCAACGCCGCCAACCGCAACTCCCTCTTCCACAATCAGCACGCGGCCGGTTTTGCTGACGCTGGCGGAAATGGTTTCCCAGTCCAGGGGTTTCAGCCAACGTAAGTCGATTACCTCAATACTGTGTCCTTCATTTTCCAAAACAGCGGCTGCGTCCAAAGCAGCCCGGGCGCTGGTCCCAGTGCTTAATAACGTGGCTTCAGAACCGGTCCGCAGCAGCTCAGCTTTGCCGGCAGGCGCTGGAGTCAATTCAACAAGCTCAGGATATTCCGGGGAACGGCCGCGCGGGTAACGGATCGCGGCTGGACCATTTATTTCTATAGTAGCGGCCAACATGCGGGTAAGCTCGTGGCTGTCACGCGGGGCCAGAACATGCATATTCGGCATAGGTAAAAGGAAAGAAATGTCGTAAATCCCCTGGTGCGTCTCCCCGTCCTCACCCACAATGCCGGCGCGATCAATCGCCAGGACAACCGGCAGGTTTTGCAGGCAAATGTCGTGTAGAATCTGGTCATATGCTCGCTGCAGGAAAGTCGCGTACATCGCCACCACAGGTTTGAGTCCACCTGCCGCCATGCCAGCCGCCAATGTTACAGTGTGCTGTTCAGCTATACCGCAGTCGTGGAAGCGTTCTGGAAATATTCTCGCGAATTCCGTTAAGCCAGTACCGTCAGGCATCGCAGCAGTTAATGCATAGAGCCTTGGTTCAGCTGCGGCTATTTCACAAAGTGCTTCTCCAAAGCTGTCGGAAAAACGCGGTGTTTTTTTGTTATTGTCGGGAACAATCCCGTTTTCGATCACAAAGGGAGCCACGCCATGGTAAATATCCGGCGAGCATTCAGCCAGGTTGTAGCCCCGGCCCTTTTGCGTGATAACGTGTAGAACCAGTGGACCGGTAAGGGTTTTAATGGTTCTTAGATGCTTGCGCAGCTGCGGCAGGTCATGGCCGTCAATTGGTCCGTAATAGCGAAAACCCATTGTTTCGAAGAAACCGGACTCAGACCGGGCTAAGCCACGCAGGGCTCGCTTTGTCTTCTCAAACAAATTCAACAGAGGCCGGCCGAGCAGCGGCAAACGCTGCAAAACCGGTTCTACCCGCACCTTCAAGCGGTTGTAACGTGGTGAAAGCCTAAGCTTTTCTAAATGCCTTGAAATACTGCCGACATTGCGGCTGATCGACATTTGATTGTCGTTAAGAATCACAATCAGGCGCTTACTCGCGTCATCACCGGGAAACTGACAGGCGTCGTTCATTGCTTCCAGCGCCATGCCTCCGGTCAAGGCTCCGTCACCAACCACAGCCAGCACGTGGTTGCTTTTACCATGCAGGCTATCTGCCTGCAGTAAGCCCAGCGCTGCTGAAATCGCGGTGCTGCTGTGACCGGTATTGAAAAAATCATACTCGCTTTCTTCCCGTTTGGGAAAACCCGAAATACCATGCTCACGGCGCAAAGTTGCAAAGCGGTCGCGCCGACCGGTCAGCAGTTTATAGGGATATGACTGGTGACCAACATCAAAGACAATTTTATCGTCAGGAAAATTGAACTCCAGCAACAGAGCCAGCGTCAATTCGACAATCCCAAGATTACTGGCCAGATGGCCTCCATTGCTGGCAACTGTGCAGATAATGCGTTCACGCACCTCTGCTGCCAACGTGTTCAGCTGCTCTGGGCTTAGTTTGCTAAGATCTTCCGGTTGGTTGATCTGGTCAAGAATATTCATTGCTTCAAGTACTTCTTTTTTAGTTCTATCATTTCAGGAGCGGCGCGTGGCTAGATAATCGATCAGACCTTCCAGGAAAGATGTATCCAGACCATCAGTCTGCAGGGCAGCAATTGACTGGCGGGCTTTGGCCAGGACGCCTTCGAGCCGTTCTTGCGCTCCTTCAAGTCCATAAAGTGTAGCATAGGTGGTTTTCTGGTCACGCGCGTCCTTGCCGATTGTTTTTCCCATCTGCTGCGTTGTCGAAGTAACATCCAGAATATCGTCACGGATTTGAAAGGCCAGCCCGACAGCATCAGCATATTGTTCCAGCAAGCGGGTGCGCTGCTCATTGCTGTCGGCAAGCGCTGCTGCCACTAGTACAGGCGCTTTCAGCAAGGCACCGGTTTTGCGTGTGTGGATCGCTTCCAGTTCAACAGCGTTAATTTCGTGCCCCTCAGCTGCGATATCCAAAGTCTGGCCTGCTATCATCCCATTGCTGCCGGCAGCCCGCGACAGAATTCGCGCAGCTTTCCAGCCCGAACTGCCGAACTGCTCGCCGTGTTCGTGCACCAGCTCAAAAGCCCGAGTCAGCAAGGCATCGCCTGCCAGCACAGCCAGAGCTTCGCCATAAACCACGTGACAAGTTGGATTCCCACGGCGCAAATCGTCGTTGTCCATGCAAGGCAGGTCGTCATGAATTAATGAGTAAGTATGGATCATTTCCAGGGCTGCGGCGAAAGGGCGGACAGCCAGCGGGTCGATGCCGAGCATTTCCGCGGTCGCCAGCATCAGAACCGGACGAATGCGCTTACCGCCGGCCAAAAGGCTGTAAAGTGCCGCTTCGACTACCCTGCCGCCAGCTTCAGCAGACGGAACCGGATACGATTCAGGCAGGTATTGTTGAATTATCTGCTGCCACTTCGCCAGTTGCCGGTCAAAATCGGCCTCTGTTTTATTCATTGTTATTAACCGCAAAAGGCTGCTCGGTGAGCTGCCCGTCCGGGCCTTCAATTAAAATAGTAATTTTCTTTTCGATCGCGTCCAGTTGATTCTGACATTGACGCGAAAGCTCGATGCCGCGGGCAAATAAAGCCATCGACTGATCGAGTGTAATGTCGCCCGATTCGAGGCTGCGCACAATCTGCTCGAGCTCACGCACCAGCTCTTCATAGGATAATTGTGCCATAGTATTGTTCTCTTCACAGGATAATTCTGCCACAGTACTGTTTTCTTCACAGGATAATTCTGCCGAAGTATCGGCCTCTTCAGCCTGCTCAAGCTCGGTGTCCGGCTCGGTCGCGAAAGCATCAACGGCCCCGGTTGCATCCGGATAATTTTCCTGAAACAGCGATTCCAGTGGTGTGGGTTCCTGATTATCTTTCATACTTCTTTGCTCCTTAATGTCGTTGAGTTGACCGTGCAGGCAAGGTCGCCGTCCACGAGCGAAACGTTAATCAGATCACTCGGTTTAATCAGACTGACCGAAGTCAGCGGCCGTCCGGTTGCCGGCTCTGTCACCAGCCCATAGCCACGCGCCAGCACTTTAAGCGGACTCATTGAATCGAGTTTGCCTGCCAGATAATTCAAGCGGCCGCAGGCGTCCGCGTGGCGGCGCTGAGCGGCGTTTTGCTGGCGTTCGCGGATCCGGTCAAGATCAGCCTGTCTTTTTTCGACAAGCAGATACGGCTCGCGGAATATTCTATTGCCTGTAAGGCGGGCTAAGCGCTCCCCTGCCAGGTTGCAGCGACTGCGCAAGGCATGAACCAGCCGGTTGCGCTGTCGACGCAGTGAATCCTCCAGCTCATCCCGTACCGGCATCACCAGTTCGGCAGCAGCTGAGGGCGTCGGCGCACGTTTGTCGGCCACAAAATCGCAAATCGTGAAATCCGTTTCATGGCCTACGGCAGAAATTATCGGGATACTGGCGGCAGCAATAGCTCTTGCCACTGCCTCTTCGTTGAAAGCCCAGAGATCCTCAATTGAACCGCCGCCCCGACCGACAATAATCACATCAACTTCCCGGCGCTGGTTGAGCAGCCGGATAGCCGCCGCGATTTTGGCGGCAGCACCTTCGCCTTGCACAGGCACAGGCACCAGCTGCAAAGAAAAATTAGGGAAACGCCTGCTGAGAACATGGATAATGTCCTGAATAACCGCCCCGGATGGTGAAGTTACAACCCCTATTCGCTTCGGCAGATATGGCAGCGGCTGCTTGCGTTCTTCCGCAAACAAGCCCTCAGCATTTAAGCGTTGTTTAAGCTGTTCAAAGGCCAGAAACAAGTCGCCGACCCCGGCGGCACTCATTTCGTTGACAATCAGCTGGAATTTACCGTCCCGCTCATACAGAGAAGCCCGGGCGCGAACATCCACTTTTGTGCCGTCAACCGGCTTGAAGCGCAGACGCGATGCATTGCTGCGGTACATAATACAGCTTACAGAAGCATCCTCATCCTTAAGGCTGAAATAAAGATGGCCCGAGGCATACATTTTACAACCGGAAAGCTCGCCGGTCACGCGCACCGAGCCAAGCACAGGGTCGCTGTCCAGCAAGCTGTAAACATATTTATTCAGTTGAGAAACAGTAAAAGCTTCAGTTCTGCTCATCAACACTGCCTTCTTCTTCTTCCCGTTTTTTCGCCTTCTGCAGCAGCTCGGAATTCAGCCGACCCAAAACCGCGTTAATATAGGAACGCGATTCCTCACTGCTGTATTTCCGTGCCAGCAAAACAGCTTCCGAAATGGCGACATTGTCGGGCACATCAGCAACATAGCAAATTTCGTAAACAGCCAGACGCAGGATGGTCAAGTCCACCTTGGGCAGCCTGTCCTTGGTCCATCGTTTTAAATAAGGTGTGAATGTTTGATCGAGTTCCGCGAGGTGAGTGCGCACGCCATCAAACAAAAGTTTCAGATAAGGCACTTCATCTTCGCGAATTTCACGGATATCAACAAAAATGTCAAACTGACTTTCTTCATCATGCTTCTGAATTTCAATCTGATAAAGCAGCTTGAATGCCGCTTCACGGGCATCCCGTCGGCTCATATAAGGTCTCCTTTACCGGAACATACCCGGCGGTAGAATTTTGTCCAGAAGATCACGAAAATCGTCTTTATTGGCAAAATAGCGTACGCCGATATAATAACCGGCAAAAGTAAGCAGCAGGATAAACAATGTTTTGAAGAAGCCGAAGATCACCAGCAGCAAGGCCAGCGACAAACCAATCAGAGCGCCAACCAAGCCGGGATGACGTCCTTTGAAGTTTTCGCTGATTCTGGACCACATGATTTTCATTTCAGCGCTCCACGCGGGCCGCGATCTGTTCCACGCGGCTGACCCGCACAATTACCTGCCCGACCGGGATGCCGGTGTAGCGTTCAATATCCTTTTTGACCCGTTCCTGAACCTTGGTCATCATGGCTGGGACTTCTACGTCAGAATACAAAACGGCGATTATGACCACATTGATTTTATCACCGCGGGCCGAGGATACGCGGGCTTTAGCGGATTTAATGCCGCCCTGCGCCAGTTTGGCAGCGTTCAAGGCGATTGATTCAATCGCGTCAACCCCAATATCGATAGAACCGATATCGTTGCTGCGCACACGGGTTTTGCGCAGGCGGCCGCTCATTACACCGTAACTGAGAGTCAGGATGGCTATGATAAAAACAGCGCTGACCAGCAGCAAAGCAATAGTGCGTGTTGAAGTGCGCTCTGCCATCAGGTTGAACAGGACAATAACTCCGCCAAGCACATCAGCGTTGAGGATCATGGCCAGGATAACAAGCGCGACAGTCGCGCTCAGGAAAGAAAACAGGATCAGCATAGTCCGAGCGGTGCGGCTCATTGGGCAACCTCCTCCCGTGTTGTAACACCTTTTACATGAACATGGACGGCGTCAACAATCAGTTCGGTATATTTTTCAACATCAGCTTTTACCCGCTCCTGGATCGACCAGGCGACTTCGGGGATGATGTTGCCGAAGAAAATGACCGGAAAAACCGTAATGGTAACCATCTCTTCGTTTTCTTTATGGAAGATGACCTTTACGCCTTTGCCTTCGTGCACGACACCCATCGCTTCCTTAAAGGTTATGACGCTGCTGCTGTCGAGCGCTGCGACTCCCGTAGTCTGCAAAGCGGCTTCGGCGGCGTATTGGGCCACGAAGCCATGGGACATGGCCCGCTCGCCTTTCAGCGAAAAACGATCACCAGAATCAGCCATTAGTCATATTTCCTTTAGGCCTGAAGCTCAGGCACGCTCCATGTATTCACCGGTGCGTGTGTCAATGCGGACTCTGTCACCTTCATTGACAAACAGCGGCACTTTGATGGTGGCGCCGGTTTCAACCACTGCGGTTTTGGTGGCGTTTTGAGCAGTGTCGCCTTTGACGCCGGGCTCTGTCTGCGTAATTTCGAGTTCAACAAAAATCGGCGGCTCGATGCCAAAAACTTCACCTTTATAGGAAAGCACTTTGCAGATCATGTTTTCCTTTAGGAACTGAAGAGCATCACCCAGTGCCGAAGCTGCGAAAGGAATCTGCTCGTAATTTTCGGTGTCCATAAAATAGTAAAGATCACCGTCGTTATAGAGATATGTCATATCCCGGCGATCCAGCTGGGCACGTTCAAATTTTTCGTTGGGGTTGAAGGTACGTTCCACAACACCGCCTGTTTTTACATTGCGGTATTTTGTGCGAACGAACGCGGATCCCTTACCGGGTTTTACATGCTGAAATTCGATAACCTGGTAAACAACGCCATCCATTTCAAAGGTAACTCCGTTGCGGAATTCACCTGCACTGATCATAACTATACCTCCGTCGGCTTATGCCTCTCTCATATGAATTTTCATCGGTTTATTTTAGACGATCAGGGCAGGCCCTGCAAGTAGGCTGGTTGAGCAGCAGGACAATACCATAATCGTTCAGGAACTATTCCGGCCGTACTAACAGGAAACAAATCCGGCCGTACTAAACTAATGTTACTCTATATACTTTATATTACGCAGAAACGGTTTTTCGAGCGACCGCTTGATTCGGACATTCCAGGCTTCGCTTTCGAAACGCGGCTTTACAAGTATCGCGTAAACCGGCACTAAACGCGCCGCCAGTACATCAGTGAATATCTGGTCGCCAACAAGTACTGCTTGTTCCAGGGTGAAACCCGCCGCCTTGATGGCTTTACGGATTTTAAACGGAAACGGTTTAGCGGTGCCCGGCACAAAAGAAATACCTAACTCAGTAGCAAACGATTCTGCCCGACTGCGCAAGGCGTTGGAAGCAAGCAAGGGTTCCATATCTGCCTGGCGGATTTTCTCGACCACCTGCCGGGCAAATTCGTCCGGTGCGTGGCTGCCATGAACGGAAAGCGTGTTGTCGAGGTCGAGCAATACCAGCTGAAACCCCTGCGCCCGCAATGCTGCATAATCAATCAGGCTGGCATCTAAAACGGCGCTGTCTGGTCTTAGCCATTGAGTCAGGCGCATATTGGCATTGTCCTCGCTTTTTCCTCAAAATTATTATTTACATCCAGCTTATCAATTAATTGCTGATAATTAAAGCTAATGCTAACATCGTAACCGGATTAACGCCGCTTTTCTTCGCTGACACTCACAGCCTGCAATTGAAATCACGGCTTGGGTTGTCTATAATTAGCGTGTTTTTAGAAATGGGAGTTGAAGATATGAAAGTATGCAAATTCGGTGGTTCTTCTCTGGCCAATGCGGAACAAATCCGCAAGGTCTGCGATATTATGCTCAGCGACCCGGACCGGCGGGTAATGGTTGTTTCGGCGCCGGGTAAACGAACACGTGAGGACATAAAGGTAACGGACCTGTTGATAGCTTTAGCCAATGCCCGCATCAGCGGCTACGACGGCGAAGTGGAAAAACAGGCTGTCCTTAACCGGTTCGAAAGTATCGGCCAGGACTTGGGAATCGCAGCAGACGTTATGCCCGCCATAACGGAAAATATTGAATCGCTGATGGACCAGGATTGCCAAAATTCGCTCAAATATCTTGACGCTCTTAAGGCTGCCGGTGAAGACAACTGTGCCCGCCTGGTCGCGTCATATTTCGTTAAAATCGGCCGTGATGCTCAGTATCTAAATCCCGGCGAGGCTGGCATGCTGCTCACGAATGAGTACGGCAATGCCCAACTGCTGCCGGAATCTTACGACAAGCTTGCTGATTCTATCCAGAAAATTCCCTCAATTGTGATTTTCCCCGGTTTCTTCGGCTACTCTGCCGACGGCGACATTGTCACATTCTCACGCGGCGGCTCCGACGTAACCGGTTCTATTCTGGCAGCTGCCCTCAACGCGACAGTATATGAAAACTGGACAGACGTTGATTCAGTCTATTCCGTAAACCCTGCTCTAGTGCGCAACCCCCACCCAGTCGCGGAAATTACCTACGACGAGATGCGCGAGCTTGCCTATGCCGGCTTCACTGTGCTGCATGAAGAAGCACTCTACCCTGCTTACACAAAAAGCATCCCGGTAAATATCCGCAATACCAACAACCCCTTAGCCCGCGGCACCATGATTGTGCGCAACCGGGTTAATTTTGATGGTATTGTTACTGGCATTGCCGGCGCCAAAGGCTTCTGCACCTTGAATATCTATAAATACTTAATGAACCGCGAAATCGGCTTTGCCGTGAGAATTCTGCAGATTCTGGCTGAAGAGTGCATTCCCTTTGAGCACATGCCTTCCGGGATCGATTCAATTTCCATCGTCATGCGTATTAATGCTTTCCCGCTGGAAAAGGAAAGAATTGTTGTTAAGCGCCTGCAGGAAGAACTGGGGATTGAACGCGTCAGCGTGAGTCGGAATCTGGCTATTGTCATGATTGTCGGTGAAGCGATGGCCCGGACTGTTGGCGTCGCCGCCCGCGCAGCCACCGCCTTGAGTAAAGCCGGCGTCAACCTGGAGCTGATCAACCAGGGTGCTTCGGAAATCAGCGTAATGTTCGGCGTGCGTGAAGAGTACTGCAACTACGCCGTTAAAGAGCTGTATAAAGAATTTTTCCAAAGATAAGCAAGTCCACCAATAAATTTAGGGATCATCTCAGTCAATTCTGAAATGATCCCTTTTATTTTTGCCAGTTAATTAATAATTATTCTGGTAGCGCAAATTTTACTTTTTCGGCCTTACTTTAGTGTCCAGTATGCCAGCCGGGTTTTCAAAAAAGCGTTCCAGCTGGTAAGTTTTGCTGTTGCGCAGGCTGAAGCCGTTGACGATGGTTTTATCAATGTAAAGATAGCCTTCGCCGGCGTATTGGTATGGGGTTGCTCCCAGACCGCCGAAAATCACAAAGCCCTGGTCGATCAAATAGCGGGCGCGCAGGTCGGAGCCATTAATAAAGGAACCATTGGGATAATGAATTGCCCGAACCGGGCCGGTCAGACTGCCAACCTGGGCAAGCCATTTTTCCGTATCAGCTACGATGCGGTTCATGTCCTGGTCGCGGGCATTGATAAAGCCGTAGGTTGAGGAAGCAAAGCTCCAACCGGTTTCACGCAGGCGCTGAATAATCTTTTTCACAGTTTCCCGATTAGCAGCAATTTCCGAGTCATTCGGACTCACTTGTGCCAGTCCGACAGCTTCTAAAGCCTGATTACGGTCGTCCAGCTGATCCCGGTCTGTTATATAACCAAAAACGCATTCATAGCCGGTTAAGGAAATTGTGCCTTTAGCACCGTCAAAGGAAAAATCAGGGTTTTTGCTGACGAATGTATCGAGCAGACCAATTGCTTCAGCCTCGCGCGCTGTCACTTTCTTGCCTGTAGCATCAGTATAAACAGCGCTGACTTCGCCAGCCTCATCCAGTACCAGATTTTCACTTGTACCGGATTTCAGCCTGGTGGCGTAATAGTTAAGACCTTCTATTGTCAGGACAAGAGGACGTTTTCCTTCTGGTAAGCGCAGAGCTTGAGGTTTACCGTTTTCATCAGCCAAAAGATTAACGTCGATCAGAATATAGCCCTTGGCATGGAGCGCCGTCAGTATATTGTTGAATTCCGTTGTCGTCAGCATCGCATCGTTGGCTGCCTGGGCATAGGCATCGCCGTCAAAGGCCGCCGCCGGGTTAACTATGAGCGGGCGGATCACGATGTGTTCAACTGAACCGTTAAATTCCACCAGCTTGCCCGGAAGCTTCTGCTGGCATTCCTGTTTTTTAGCTTTCAACTGGGTGTCTTCCGGAAAGTAAACGGCCAACTGGTCTATCGACGCTGTTGCTGTTACATAGCGGTTGCCGGCCATTGCGCTGTCAATGTCCGCCAACAGAGGAGTGTACATTTTTGTCTTGGTCTCATCAAGTTTTTGGGCAGAAAACTGACGCACCATGCTGCCGCTTTCTTCAGACTCAGCCAGTTTCTGAAAGCCGGCAGCAGCTTCGAGAAAGCGGGATGCTGCTAAATCGTCACTTGCCTGAATAAAAACCGGGCGGTACTCGGTTAATTTTCCCAACTGATCCGGCAGTCCGCCGATGGTGGCTTTTAGATTTTCCAGTTCCGCCAGTTGGTCCAAAGCAGATTCAACAACCGGCAGCTCAACTTCTCCTGCCAGATACTCGACACAGAGCGAGCGTACCAGGGTAGTGAGCCGCAAGCCGGTCACTTCGCCCATTTCCGCAGCCAGCTTCAGGTCCGCTGCCGATAAAAACTTGCCAGCGCGCAGCTGGTCTTCAAACCCGTCCAGCACTTCATCAATCAGCGCTTCCATACTTATCCGGGCGTTATTGTACAGCTCCTTGTTGCGGCCAAATAAACCGCCGCTGAGGGCTTTTTCCTGCATATCGCGGTAGATCGGCAGCGCCTGATCATAATCACCGTCGCCCAGGGCAGCGGCAAAGGTTTGCAGCTCTTCGTCAGCGTCATTTTGTTCACGCAGCAGCAAAAAGCCGAATATCCCGCTGACGATCAGCACCAGTGTTAGAACGATTATCAGTATTCTGCGAAAAACCGGATTTTCAGAGTGGTTGCGGTTGTCAATATAAAAATCTCGAGCCATAAGATATCTCCAGGAGGTCAAAGCCGGGGCGGGGTATTACTTCCTCATTC
>CAYPHB010000033.1:4833-14184 GCA_964410445.1 uncultured Oscillospiraceae bacterium | reverse complement strand
TAAACGACATTAGCGCGGATGGCGTCGTCGCGCCAGTCAAGTGTCAGCTGGGTCTCCAAAGGTGCAATTAGCAGGCGATCCTCCAAAGCAGGATCAACCAGAACCGGGCAGATTTCATTGAGCTGCGGCCTGATTTCACTCAGAAATATCAGCAGTTCTTCCCGGTTGATTGTCATGCTGTGGGCATCAGCTGTGCCCAGCATGCTCAGAATCGGTTCACATAGCTGAACACTCGCGCGCGGCGGCAGGTAAAAAGTATCACCGAACAAATACACATTGCGCGTTGCAGTTATCTGTGAGAGCGGCTTAGCGGAAACCAGTGTCAGCCGGAACCGTTCGTCCGTTACCTTGGAATGCTTGCTGTCAGCCGTTGCGTCAGCTTCTGAGCCCGGTTCATCTGGCTCTTGTTCCAGCTTCAAACTGATCGGCAAGGGTTCACAGCTTACTTTAAAGGGATTAATGAGCTCTTCTCGTGCTGAAATCCAGCCGGCATCTGTTAAATCAGCTGCCACTTTCAGAAATTTAGCTAAACGGCTGGCGTTGAGAACCAGGTATTTATTCTGGGCTGCGTTGCGTGAGGTGCCGAACACAGATTTGTAATCAGCTTCATATGCTTCCTGAATCAGTTTGATCAGTGCCTGGTCCGGTTCAGCAAATGTATGAACCAGCGGATCGAAGGTGAAGCGCTGATCAAGTTCAAGCGCCTGGTCGCGTGCTACCGCCTCAGCGAATTGTTCAGCGTTGGTAACCGGAAACAGGTGGTCTGTACCGAGCGCAAACCCCAGATAAGGCATAGCATTGGCAGAAGGCGGGCAAAATAATGTTACCCGCAGTTTGACTGGCTGTTTGTTGCTTTTATCAGCGAGCTCAGCAGAGCGCTGCAGGCGGGCAATAAAATCACGCGCTTTTAAGCGGCTGCGGCGCAGGTTTTGTGACGAAGCGCTATTGCTGTGACGAACCTGCTCGGCAGTATTTTCGATCGGCTTTTCGGCCGGAGTTATGTGGGTTTTTGCGCTGCCATACTGGTCAACGCAATACAAAAGCACGGCAACTATGTGCTTGCAAAAGCCCCAATATGAAGAAAAAGCGTTACAGGTGCATATGGCATCGTGTAATTCTCCTGAGCGGGTAATGATTACACGTACCTGGTATACTCTGGTGCCACTGACCTGGGCTTGAACCAGCCCTTTTTTCTGATCAAAACTGATGCTTTGTACGTGCCCGTCACGATAATAGGCGCGTCCCTTCATATATGTAGGCCCATTGGTTGAGCGTTCACGAATTGAGTCGATACCTAGTTGAAACATTAATACTCCTCGTTCTTATCGCGCCGCGCAGCAGGCAGAGCGTGCCGCGGCGTAAGCATATACGTCGATAATTCTATCACAGTTCAGGGCGCAGGTGAATGATTGGATTGACTGCTGACCTTTGGTATAATATATGATTATTGTCTGCTAAAGGCAGATGCATTGTGTGCAGGCATTGTTTTCGTGATGTCAGAAAGACGTGAAAATTGGCGATGAAATCGTTGATCCGGCAAAACAAGGATTTACCGGAAATATTGCGGATTACTGGTCCGGCATTTGTAGAGTTAGTTATGACAGCGCTGTTTGGCATGGTCGACATGATCATGCTGGGCCAGACTGCTGATTCTGCAATTGCCATAGCTGCTGTAGGCTTGACCAATAATCCAATCAACCTTTTCCTCGGATTGTTCGCCGCTGTCAATATTGGTACCACCACCGCCGTCGCCTGGCAATTTGGCGCAGACCGACCTGACCGGGCACGCGATATCGCTCGTCATTCCTTGCTGTTGAATCTGGTGATCGGTATAATCGGCAGCACCGTGGCATTTGCCTTCAGTCGTCCGATTGTAGGCTTTATGGGCGCTGAAGCTGCGACATACGAACCTGCCGTTAAATATTTACAGATCATAACTCTGGGCTTGCTGCCGCAGGCGCTTAATGTCTCGGTTACTGCTTCAATGCGTGGTGTTGGCCTGACCAGGCTGCCTATGCTTTATAACCTATTCAGCAATGGCCTTAATGTTATCGGTAATTACATCCTCATTTACGGTAAACTTGGTTTTCCGGCAATGGGCATAAACGGAGCAGCCATCTCTACCACATTATCACGGGTGTTTGGCTGCCTTCTGGCTTTATTCGTCCTATATTTTGTTGAAAGCCCCATCAAATTGCGCTTCGCCGAACGCTTCCGCCCGAACCTGGCGAACATTGGCCGTATCCTCAAGGTAGGTTCACCTGCGGCGCTGGAACAGTTGATAATGCAGTCCGGCTTCCTGCTGTTTGCCCGTACCGTCTCGGGCCTTGGCACTGCGACTTTTGCAGCCCATCAAATCGGACTTTCGATCAGCAGTCTGTCGTTTTCTCCCAGTACAGCTTTTGGTGTTGCCGGGACAACGTTGGTAGGGCAGGCTTTGGGCGCCAGACGTCCGGAAGAAGCAATGCGCAAAGCCGAGGGTGTCCATAAACTCGCCCTGGCTACGGCGATATTTGTCGGTGTGGTTTTCCTGCTCTTTTCCCGGCCACTGGCGTTGCTTTATACAAATGATCTTACGGTTGCCGTCATGGCAGCCACTGTTTTGAAAATCATGGCTTTTGTGCAGCCGGGCCAGGCGACCCAGTTGTCGCTGGCCGGTGTCTTGCGCGGGGCTGGTGATACTCGCTATCCACTTTATGCTTCCGCTGCCGGCATCTGGATCTTCCGTGTTCTTGGTGCTTATATTGTGGTCAGGCACCTGGGCGGCGGCTTGAATGGCGCCTGGCTGACAATTCTGTTTGACCAATATACCCGTGCCATCATTGTTTATCTGCGTTATCGTTCACGCCGCTGGCTGCGCCAGGACATCGCTGTGTGGTAACACCTCTGGCGTCGTTGAAGACACCTCTGATGTCGTTTAAGACACATGTGGTGTCGTTGAAGACACATGCCCGATCCCTGCCAAATACATAATGGCGAAAAACGCAGTAAAACGCAGAAAAACAAAGCTTTAGTCAGCTAAAATAAAAAACGCTTGACAGCGCCGCTGATCGTGGCTATCATAGAGAAGCTCTCGCCGCCGGCAGTTGCCGGCAGAGTACCAGAACTAAAATCACAACCCTGAATGGAGGAACACAGATCGATGAGCACTTATGTGGCGAAACCCGCCGAAATCGAAAAAAAGTGGTTTGTCGTCGATGCCGAAGGGCAGACCCTGGGCCGTTTGGCCACAGAAGTCGCCCGTATCCTGCGCGGCAAACACAAGCCAACCTATACACCTTTCCTGGACACCGGTGATTATGTCATCGTGGTCAACGCAGCCAAACTTGTTCTGACCGGTAAAAAGCTGGATCAGAAAATGTACCGGTATCATACTGGTTATCCCGGCGGCCTCAAGGAAATAAAGTACCGCAACATGATGCAGAAGAACCCGGAACGTGTCTTCGAAGTCGCTGTTCGCGGCATGCTGCCGAAGAACGCACTCGGCCGAGCCATGTACAAGAAGCTTAAAGTATATGCCGGTCCGGAGCACGAACACACCGCTCAGCAACCCGAGCCGCTGAAATTCGCATAAGTTCGAGGAGGAACATCCATAAATGGCTACCAAAAAAGCAAGCAAGACCTTCTTTTATGGAACCGGCCGGCGTAAAAACGCGGTTGCCTGTGTCCGTGTATATCCCGGTAAAGGTTCTATTACAATCAATGGTAAAGAAATCGATGATTATTTCGGTATGGAAACACTGAAACTGATCGTTCGTCAGCCTCTGGTCTCGACTGGCACCAGCGAACAGTTCGACATCATCTGCAAAGTAATCGGCGGCGGACTTTCCGGCCAGGCCGGGGCGATCCGTCACGGTTTGTCGCGCGCACTTGTCAAAGCTGACGAAGAAGCCTACAAAGCTATCCTCAAACAGGCCGGTTTCCTTACCCGCGATTCGCGGATGAAGGAACGCAAGAAATACGGTCTCAAGAAAGCCCGTAAGGCGTCCCAGTTCTCCAAGCGCTGATCGCCGGCTGAATTGCCGACCCTGCTGCCGGTTTTCCCGGTTGACAGAAAGAATTTACAAACTAACGGGAGCGCGCTTGGCACGCTCCCGTTTTGCCTTACCCAGGAGGAAAGTATGCTCTTGCTCTCAAATGGCATAATTCACACGCGTGCCGACCAGGGTGTGATTGAAAACGGTCACATTCTGATCGATGGTGAGCGGATAAGCGCTGTTGGCGCCGGCCCCGCACCGACAGGCTTTGTGCCCGGTCCTGAGGATCGGGTCGCAGACCTTAATGGCCGTACGGTTACCCCCGGTTTGATCGACGCTCATTGCCATATCGGTCTCTTTAATGACGGTTATGACCCGGGCGCGGAAGACGGCAACGAAATAACCGACCCGGTGACGCCCCAGTTGCGCGCGATTGACGGCGTTTACCACGAAGACCGTTGTTTTGCAGAAGCTTTGACACACGGAGTTACAACCGTTCTTACAGGACCGGGCAGTGCCAATGTACTGGCCGGCACCTTCGCGCTGCTTCATACCAGTGGCAGAGATATTGACCAGATGTTGATCGAGCCGGCAGTTGCCATGAAGGCTGCCCTGGGAGAAAACCCTAAGCGCAATTACGGCCATGACAATAAAGCACCTGCAACGCGTATGGCTACAGCAGCGATTTTGCGTGAAGCCCTGTTTAAGGCACGTGAATATGCTGACGCCTGCAATGATGAAGAGATTGATGACCCGGAATTTAACTTTAAGGCAGAGGCAATGCGACCTTTGCTGGATGGAAGTTTACCGTTGAAAATCCATGCGCACCGCGCTGACGACATTCTGACAGCGATCCGGATTGCCAATGAATTCGGGTTAACCTATACGATCGAACATTGTACTGAAGGCTACCATGTGGTCGAGCAGCTTAAAGAAGCTTACACAGCAGGTTTGCGCCCTGGTTCAGGCCTTGGCCAGCCCGGACGCGGCCGCTTGCTGGGCGTAATCGCCGGGCCTTTGCTGATCGGCCGCGGCAAACCGGAACTGGTACACGCTGATTTGCGCAACCCGCTGATACTGGCGGCTGCCGGTATCCCGCTGGCGATAATGAGCGACCATCCGGAAAACCCGGTAAATCATCTGCCGGTATATGCCGCGCTGGCAGTGCGGGAAGGCATGCCTGCCGCGACCGCGCTTGGTTCGATTACTGATCAGGCAGCGGTGCTGTGCGGTGTTGGTGACCGCCTTGGCAGACTGGCGCCGGGCTACCTGGCAGATATTTCTGTGTTCAGCGGTGATCCGCTGGACACGCGCAGCAGAGCTGAACTTGTGCTGATAGCCGGAAAAACCGCCTGGCAGCGTGACACCGGCTTGCTACAGCTGTGAAAACAGTGCAGCTTAAAACAAATAGCCGCGAGCAGACGATTGCGTTCGGCCGCTTGATCGGGCAGAGTCTGCCGCCGGGCACTGTGGTTTGCCTGGAAGGTGACCTTGGCGCCGGCAAAACCGCGCTCACGGTCGGACTTGCTAAAGGCTTGGGGATACGCAGGCCTGTTTCCAGTCCCACTTTCACGCTGCTGATCGAACACGAGGCCGGCGAGCGCGGCATCCCGCTTTACCACTTCGATGTTTACCGCCTGGCAGACGGTGAATCTTTTCTGGAGCTGGGCTTTGAGGAGTATATAGGGGATAGTGGCATTTGTGTGATTGAATGGAGCAGCCGCGTTCGTGAGGTACTGCCTGCAGCCAGCCTGGAAATTGAGCTCAGATTTGCCGATCCGGAGCAACCGGATACCCGAGAACTGAAACTTAGCTGGCAAGGGCATGAAGACTGGCTGGCTAAATTGGCAGCAGACTGGGTCAGCGGAGCAGGCAGCGCGACTATAGCGAAAGAGGAACAATAATGCTGATACTCGCACTAGATACCAGCGGAAAAAGCCTGTCTGTTGCCTTGAATCGCGACGGAGAGCTGCTGGGTGAAGCAACCCTGAACATTGGTTTACGCCACTCGGTAACTGCCCTGCCTTTGATTCATGATCTCTGTGCCCGCTGCGAAGTCGATTATGCGGCAGTTGACGCTTATGCTTGTGCTATCGGTCCTGGTTCCTATACCGGTATCCGCATCGGCATCAGCACAATCAAGGGAATGGCTTATGCTGCCGGTCGCCCTGCAGTAGGCATCTCCAGCCTTGAAGCTCTGACCGCCGGGCTCGGGCCGGTAACCGGCGCGGTTATCCTGCCCTTACTGGACGCCCGCAGCGGCAGACTTTTCAGTTGCGCCTACCAAGACGGTGAATTAATTCTGCCGGAGGCTAACCGACAACAGGCAGAGCTGGCAGTTATGCTCGAACCAAAACTGCTGGCTGCGGCTCCTGAACAGCGTAAGCTTATATTATTGGGTGACGGTGCATTCACGTTTGCTGACCTGGCTTTTTGGCCGGGAGCATTACAGGTTGAAGATGCCGGCAGCGCTTTTCGCTGGCCGCGGGCTTCAGTTATTGCCCGTCTGGCGGCAGATCGACTGCAAACTGGCGGCGATTTCTCTCCCTTTGAATTAACCGCCAATTATGTCTCGCTTTCGCAGGCGGAACGCTTGCGCCGGAAAAATGAATCAGTCTGATTCACCGGGCTGTACCGATTACAGGATCAGACCCGCGGTATTTGGTGACTTGCCTCAATTAGCAGAACTTGAAAAGCAATGCTTTGCCATTCCCTGGAGTTTTGCGGCTTTGACGCTGGAGCTTGCTGATACCGAAAAAACCAGGATGCTGGTGGCCGTCGATCCTGCAGGCCGGATTTTGGGCTACATCAGCAGCTGGTTTATACTTGGCGAAGCCGAAATCCACAACATTGCTGTGGCCTCCGACTGCCGCCGCCGGGGCATCGGCGAAGCACTGTTAAGTATGCTTCTGGCCTGGGGCAAAGCCGAGCAAATATCTGCTTTTACGTTGGAAGTCAGGCCATCAAACACAAAAGCCCTGACTTTATATCGGAAATCAGGCTTCACGGAAATTGGCCGTCGGCGAGGATATTACGCCGATACCGGTGAAGATGCCATCATAATGTTCAAAAACAATCAATGATTACTAAAATCATTATGCAGATTAAACAAATATTTAGCTGAGTTTCTGCCATATTGACAAAAGTTGAACAAAATCAATATACTATTACTATTACACCGCACCTCTGGCAGATACCTCATTCTGTCTACGGTTCCTGGAGGTTCTTCATGGTCACCAAAACAGTAACATTCAATTGTGATGACGCCCTGAAAATGAAAGCAGTAGCAGTCCTGATCCAAAAAGCTTCAACATTCCGCTCCAGCATCTGGTTATCCAGAGGCGAACGGCGGGCAAATGCCAAAAGTTTGCTCGGTGTTATGTCTCTTGGGATAGAAAATGACATGGATGTGACAATTTCCGCCGAAGGCGCGGATGAAGCAGATGCCCTTTTGACAATTTCCAGTTACTTGTCCTGCCCGGAATTTTAATAATAAAGTTCCAATTTGCACTATCTGAAGACGCATAAGCAATGACTGAAAAAACAAACCGATTTGATGCCAGACTTGATTTAGTCCCTCAGAACCCGGGAGTGTACCTGATGAAGGATACCGCGGGTTCTGTTATTTATGTCGGAAAAGCAGTGAATTTGCAGCAACGGCTGCGCAGCTACTTCACGGTTAATCCTCAGGGAAATGCCAAGCTGCTGGCGATGATCAGCCACATTGCCGATTTTTCCTACCTTATTTGTCAAAACGAAGTTGAAGCTCTGATTCTGGAATGCAACCTGATCAAGGAGTATCAGCCGCATTACAATATTTTGCTTCGCGATGACAAAGCTTACCCTTATATCCGCATTACCATGAACGAGCTTTACCCTCGTGTCTTGAAGGCTTACCGCATCGGACCCGACCAGAAGGAAGGCGCCCGTTATTACGGACCTTACCTGAACGGCGACCTTTACCGGGCAATTGTCGCTTTGCGTGAGACTTTTCCGATGAAAACCTGCCGTCGCCAGTTTCCGCGCGATATCGGCAAGGAACGGCCTTGCCTGAATTATCATATCGGGCGTTGTATCGGACCCTGCCGCGGCGATGTTTCGGCTGAGGATTACCGCAAGGTAATGGAGGACATCTGTCTTTTTCTGGAAGGTAAATATGATGGCATTTTGAATCAGATGAGAGAAAAAATGCAAACAGCTGCGGCGGCGCTGTGTTTTGAAGAGGCTGGCATTTTACGCGACCGGCTGGCCGCGCTGGAGCGCCTGATGGCGCGTCAGCAGGTTGTGTCTTATCGTAAGCAAGATAAGGATATTATCGGTATCGCTTCCAATGAAGTTGAGCATGCCATCCTCAAGCTGGAAGTTCGTTCCGGCCGGCTGATCGGCTCCGGCGCCTTCTTTTTCCCGGAGGACGGCTCAGCGCCGGCCGATGTCCTGGAAGCTTTTTGCTCGCAACATTACCCCGATGTTGCTTATGTACCGCCTCAGGTTCTGCTGCCTCTGGCAATTGAGAACCAGGTTGATGTGGCTGAATTTTTGACGACGTTGCGCGGTACCAAAGTCTTATTACGCGTTCCTCAGCGCGGTGAAGACTACCAGCTGTTAAAAATGGCCGATACCAATGCCAAAGAATCCCTGCGCCGCCAGACGTTAGCAGGCAGCGGCGCCCGTGACCTGGATGAAGCTTTGCGCACCCTGGCTTCAGAGTTGGGTATAACAGGTCGTTTGGCCCGGATCGAGGCTTACGATATTTCGCATATGCAGGGTGAGGATCAGGCCGCCGGACTTGTTGTGTTTGAATCAGGCAAGCCGCGCCGCAATCTTTACCGACGCTTCAAGGTTGATGAACTTGAAGGTGCGGACGACCCGGCAGCACTTGTGCATGTGCTAAGACGCCGCCTTGCCCGGCTCGGTGACAACTGGCTGGGGGCCCGGCCGGACTTGCTGTTGGTAGATGGCGGCAAGGTGCAGGTAAACGCTGTTTCCAATTTACTAACTGAATTGGATATGGATATTCCGGTAGCTGGTATTGTAAAAGATGAAAAGCACCGCACCCGTGGACTGGTACGCCAGGACGGCAGCATTATTGAACTGCGTCGGACAAGTGCGCCGCGTTCTCGTTTCGCTGGCCTTGTATTACGTGATGAGGCGTCAGCTGAGTATGAAACCAGAAAGTTGCTGACAGAAACTGGCGGTGTCGAACCGGAAAACCTATCCTTGCTACGGTTGTTAACAGCAATTCAAGATGAGGCACACCGCTTTGCCGGACAATACAGGGCTAAGCGTTCCTTTAAGAGGCAGACCCGTTACCAGCTGGAGAATATCCCCGGAGTTGGGGCTGTGAGGCGCCGCGCCCTGCTTTCCCATTTTAATT
>CAYPHB010000033.1:1647-4823 GCA_964410445.1 uncultured Oscillospiraceae bacterium | reverse complement strand
TCAGCGAGGCCGATGAGGCTGAAATCGCAGCTGTGCCTCAAATCGGTCCTGCCCTGGCAACAGTTATCTTTAAGCATTTTCACCCTGATGAGAAAGAGAGGACAGATTAAATGGCGTTATTCGCCCTTTCCGATCCGCATCTTGGCATCAGCAGCGAAAAACCGATGGATGTTTTTGGTCCCCGCTGGCACAATCACACGGAACGAATGGAACAGAACTGGCGGGCTGTGGTCAGTGCCAATGATACAGTAATTGTTGGCGGTGATATTTCCTGGGCGATGCAACTCCAGGATGCCCTGCCTGATTTAAGTTTTATTGACAGCTTGCCCGGGCAGAAAATTTTATTGCGCGGTAACCACGACTACTGGTGGACCTCGTTAAGCAAACTTACCCAACTGACTCGGGATCACCAACTGGAAACACTTTCTTTTTTACGGAATAACGCCTTCCGCGTCGGCAACGACTTGATTTGCGGTACTCGTGGCTGGCTGTTGCCAGAGGATCCGGAATTTACCGTGGCTGACCGGAAAATCTTTAACCGGGAGGTCGGGCGCCTGCGTTTGTCACTGGCAGCCGCTGCACTAATACGCGAACCGGGGGATCGCCTGATTGTTTGTCTGCATTATCCCCCGCTCAACCGCGTTCCTGTTGCTAACGGTCTGCTCGACGTGATCGATGAGCACAAAGCCGACCTTTGTGTATATGGCCATATTCATGGTCTGGCGGCAACATACAGCTTTCAGGGAAGGCGCGAAAACACTGAATATGTGCTTTCTTCGGCGGATTATCTTGGCTTCAAACCATTGCGGCTCTAAGTTAAACCGTCATTCCGCCAGTTGCGCGGCTGACTGACTTAAGCTATAATCATATGACCGCGGGCGATCAATTGCTTGCGTTGCGTGTCTGGCAGCGAAAAACGAAGCCAGCCAACGGAAAGGACAACATAATGCCCAATAGCATGACCGGGTATGGCCGCGGTGAATTCTCTGCCGATGATCGTCGGGTGACAGTCGAAATCAAATCAGTCAACAACCGTTATTGTGACATCCAAGTCCGCCTGCCGCGGTCTTTAAACGCGCTGGAAAGCCGTATCCGCGACGCAGTAGCTCTGCGCCTTGCACGCGGCAAAGTCGATGTCAGTATATCCTACGCAGACAACAGGCCTGATGCTTATCAGGTAACAACGGACCTCGGCCTGGCCAAAGCATACGCCAAGGCTTTGATAGAAATCGCTGACGCTGTGGGTGCTCCAGAATCCCCAAGCGCTGCCGCCATCTCCCGTTATGCCGATGTATTGCGGGTTGAAACTGCGCAGGTTGATCCGGAAGAATTTTGGCAGTTGCTGGAGCAGGCCCTGAATCAGGCGCTTGACGGTATGGTGCTGATGCGGACCGGCGAAGGCGAACGCCTGCAGGCCGATATGCTTAGCCGACTTGATCTGCTGGAGCAGGAACGGGCTGCCATTGCCGAACGTGCTCCGGAAGTACCGGGGATTTATCGGGAACGCTTAAGTGCAAGGCTTAGTGAAATACTGGATGAACGCAGTGCTGCTTTAGTTGATGAACAACGCCTGGCACTTGAAGTCGCTATGTTTGCCGATAAGGCTGCGATTGACGAAGAACTGGTCCGGCTGGCTAGCCATCTCGACTCTTTTCGTTCCATACTTGGCTCTGAGGGTCCGATCGGCAAAAAACTGGATTTCCTGATCCAGGAAATAAACCGTGAAATCAATACGATTGGTTCTAAAGCAAATGATCTACAGCTGACGGACAGGGTTGTTTACTTCAAGAGTGAATTGGAGAAAATCCGCGAACAGGTCCAAAACCTGGAATAATTCCGCACAAACAGGCGAAAGGAACGGCAATATATGGCAAATTTTCTGCGTATCGGTTATGGTAATCTGGTTGCGGCACCGCGTGTTATCGCGATCGTTAATCCTGATTCCGCACCCGCCCGCCGTTTGGTGGCTGACGCTCGCGACCGAGCAACATTAATCGATGCTACCTCGGGCAGGAAAACCCGAGCCGTTCTGATAATGGACAGCGACCACCTGGTCTTGTCCGCTTTGGAGGTTACTGATTTGGAGAAATCTTTGCGGGAGGAAACAAATGACGCCTGAGGTCTTACCAAGACAGGCTGGCAGAGGCCTGATAATCTGCGTTTCCGGCCCTTCTGGCGTCGGCAAAGGTTCAATAATTGCCCGCATCCGTGAGCTCTGTCCGGCGATCGCTCACTCAATTTCGGTTACAACCCGCCAGCCTCGTCCCGACGAAGTTGAGGGTGTATCATATTATTTCCGTAAACCTGAGGAATTTCTCGCGATGCTGGAAAACGACGAAATCCTCGAGTATGACAGCTACTGCCAGAATTATTACGGTACCCCTCGCACCCCGCTCGATATCCTGGTTAACCAGGGGACGGATGTGATCATGGACATAACAGTTCCAGGGTCATTGGCTGTCATGGCAAAATATCCTGAAGTTATTACAATTTTCCTGATGCCGCCTTCGTTTACGGAGTTGCAGCGGCGCTTATCAAAAAGGGGTACCGACCACCCAGATGCTGTTGCCGCCCGCCTGGCCAATGCCAAGCATGAAATTCGGCAGGCCGAAAAGTTCCAATATGTGGTGGTTAATGACGACATTGATACGACCGCAAAGAGGATCCTCTGCATAATTGAAGCTGAACGATGCCGTTATTCACAGATGAAAGGCATCGAAGACCAAGTTCTTGAACTATAAACAGGAGGTTATATATGCTCGTTGAACCTAAAATGGAAGATCTGCTGCCTAAGGCTGAGAATCGTTATACTCTGGCAATTCTGGTTGCTAAACGCACCCGCCAATTGGTGGACGGCGCAAAGCCGTTAATCGATTCCGACAGCCCCAACCTGGTTACTTTGGCTTGTGAAGAGCTGGATGCGGACCGGTTCAAAGGGATCAAGGGAATCCACAATGTGTATATTCCTTTGCGGCCCGAAATCGAAGCTGCTCGTATGGCTGCCCGTGCGGCTGCAGAACAGGCCAGCCTGGCTGAAGCCATCCGTGAATCAGTTGAAACAGCTGCCGGTGAGGCACGCCCCACCATTGCCAGTCCTGATGCCAACTTATTTGTGACCGAGATCAACGAAAATCTCGCCAAAGGCGCTGAAACAGCAAGCGCTGAAGCGGAACAGG
>CAYPHB010000033.1:0-1547 GCA_964410445.1 uncultured Oscillospiraceae bacterium | reverse complement strand
TGAAGAGAAAATTGAAGCAGAGGAAAGCGGGGAAGAAGCCTGATGACAGTCGAAAAAACCATGGAAAAGATTGTCGCTCTAGCTCATAACCGCGGCTTTATTTTTCAAGGCTCCGAAATATACGGTGGTCTTGCCAATACTTGGGACTACGGTCCACTTGGCGTCTTGTTAAAAAACAATGTAAAAAATGCCTGGTGGCAAAAATTTGTCCAGGAAAGTCCATACAACGTCGGCATGGATAGCGCGATTCTGATGAACCCTCAGGTGTGGGTTGCTTCCGGCCATGTAGGCGGGTTTTCGGATCCGCTGATCGATTGCAAGAGCTGCAAGACACGTCACCGTGCAGACAAACTGATTGAAGACTACAACAATGAACACGAGATTGAAACGCGCGTTGACGGCTGGAGCAATGATCAGCTGATGGCTTACATTCGGGAAAACAATCTGGCCTGCCCTGCTTGCGGCAAAAAAGATTTCACAGATGTCCGCAAATTCAATCTGATGTTCAAAACCTTTCAGGGTGTCACCGAAGATAACAAATCAGAAATCTATCTGCGGCCGGAAACCGCGCAGGGCATTTTCGTCAACTTCAAGAATGTCCAGCGCAGCGCCCGCCGCAAAATTCCCTTTGGAATCGCCCAGATCGGCAAATCTTTCCGTAATGAAATTACTCCCGGCAACTTTACTTTCCGGACTCGCGAATTCGAACAAATGGAACTCGAATTCTTCTGCGAACCTGGTACAGATCTGGAATGGTTTGAATACTGGCGTTCTTTCTGTCACAAGTGGCTGCTTGATCTCGGCTTGAAGGACGACGAACTGCGTCTGCGTGACCATACTGCGGAGGAGCTTTCGTTCTACTCCAAGGCCACAACTGACTTTGAGTTCCTTTTCCCGTTCGGCTGGGGTGAACTCTGGGGCATTGCCGACCGTACCGATTACGATCTCAAACAGCATATGGAACACGCCAAAGAGGACATGTCCTATTTCGACCCTGCAACTAATAAAAAATATATCCCATACGTAGTTGAGCCCTCACTTGGAGCCGACAGGGTAACTCTGGCGTTCTTGTGCAGCGCCTATGATGAAGAAGAAATCGCACCGGGTGATGTACGTACGGTTTTACGCTTCTCGCCTGCACTTGCGCCGGTCAAGATCGCGATCCTGCCCCTCTCGGCCAAACTTAGTGAGGCAGCTGAGCCGATTTACCGTGAACTTTCCAAATCCTGGTCGTGTGAATTTGACGATCGTCAGTCGATTGGCAAACGCTACCGCCGTCAGGATGAGATCGGCACTCCCTATTGTGTCACCTACGATTTCCAGTCAGCTGAAGATAAATGCGTCACAATCCGCGAACGCGACTCGATGTCGCAGGTTCGTGTACCGATAGCTGAACTTGGCGACTGGTTTTGCGGTCGTTTCAGTTTTTAAATCCTGCACATCATTGCACTGACAAAATAGTAACCAGCGCATGAATATAGCATATGCCTACATGGATTCTAAGGAGGACCAAGAATGACCAAGTACGTGTACATGTTCACTGAAGG
>CAYPHB010000032.1:0-14610 GCA_964410445.1 uncultured Oscillospiraceae bacterium | reverse complement strand
TGATATCCTTACCCGCGTAGTTGAAATTGCGCTCGAAGGTGAACAAACACACGAACCCCCCAATTGAAGACACCCTAAACGAACAAGCCCGCGCCAGCCGCGGGTTTTTTGGCTGCTGACATGGTGCATTCCGGGCAATTATATTTTTGGACATCAGGCGGGAACTGGCATGAAAACACTTTATCTTGAAGCAGGCGCGAAAATTAATTTAACGCTGGCCGTTACCGGCCGCCGGGCCGATGGCTACCATTTGCTGGAAACTGTAATGCAATCGGTTTCGTTGGCAGATCGGCTGATAATCACAGTAAATACAAAGCCTGGAATCAGGATTAATTGTACTAACCCATATGTTCCGTTAAACGAGAAAAATACGGCTTGGCAGGCTGCAGCGCGCTTTTTTCAGGCTGCCGGCATTGCGCCCGCCTGCAGCATAAGCATAGAAAAACACGTACCAACAGCCGCCGGTCTAGGCGGTGGCAGCAGCGACGCTGCCGCAGTTCTAACTGCTTTAGCCACTCTTTATCCCGACCACCTGCAACGCGAAAAAATACACTCAATCGCCGCCTCTATCGGGGCGGACGTGCCTTTTTTTCTGGCAGGCGGAACACAAATGTGCACCGGAATCGGTGATATCCTCGAACCTTTGGAGCCTTTTGAGGGTTGGCCAGTGCTGCTTGTTGCAGCGCCTTTGGCAATTTCCACCCCAAAAGTTTTCCGCTTGTATGATAATATAGCGGCGGATCAACTGCCGCCCGGACCGGATCATAATGGTTTTCTGCCTGCTTTAGCAAAAGCTGATTGGCCGGCAATGAGCCGCTCTGGTGCTAACATGCTAGAGGCAGTTACCTTTCAGCAGTACCCGCGGCTGGTATCAGCCCATGAGCAATTACTGCGTTCAGGAGCACTGTATGCCCGAATGAGCGGCAGCGGGCCAACACTGTTTGCCATATATAAAAATGAGCTCGATCTGCAGGCTGCACTTAACAGCTTACCGGATGTCCTGCCCGCGGGTTATAAATTACTGCCTGCCCGCACAACCAGCGCAGGCATCAGGCTGCGGCCAGGCTGATTATACGTCAAATTCAGATGCCGCCATTCAGATGCCGCATGATTGACAGGCGGACTTTCTGTCGTTATAATCTAAAAGCTATTGCATTCGCGCTTATGGAGGTATTTTATATATGAAAATGACATATCAGCCTAAAAAAAGGCAACGGGCTAAGGTTCATGGCTTCCGCAAAAGGATGCGTGACGCTTCCGGCCGTGAAGTTTTGAAGCGGCGCAGACTAAAGGGAAGAAAAAAACTCTCTGCCTGAGACCGCAGAACCACTGTGGTCTTTCTTTTTACGCGTCCTTCCGGAAGTCTCCGGGTATGGCATAAACTGAGGACAGTATGAAGCATACCGAACCGCTCCGGATGAACTACGAATTTGCTCGCGTTTACAAAAGAGGCCGCTTTCTAGTCAGCAGTCTGGTTGTACTTCATTATTTCCGGCGCAAAGGTCCGGCTGGCCCCAACCGCCTGGGAGTTACTGTAAGCAAGAAGGTTTCAGGCAGTGTACGGCGTAACCGGATTAAGCGTTTGCTGCGTGAAAGCTACCGTTTACAGGAAAGTGAACTGGCCAGTGGTTACGACATCATCCTTACTGGCAGACACGATGATCCGCCGCCGACCTTTGCTCAAATTGATCAGCAGGTGGGCAAATTATTGCGTAGAGCGGGTATAAAAAACAACCCGCCTGCCCCAACTTCAACCGATTCGTAACCGGGTTAACCCGGAGGATAGTATATGCCCG
Organism: uncultured Oscillospiraceae bacterium; assembly: GCA_964410445.1. GTDB lineage: Bacteria > Bacillota > Clostridia > Saccharofermentanales > UBA5734 > JAXGXQ01. The sequence continues at coordinate 12,814 of CAYPHB010000032.1, read as the reverse complement.
CCCGTTTTCTTATCGCTTTAATCCGCTGGTACCAGCGCAATGTCTCACCGCAAGCAGGCGCGCGCTGTAAATACCTGCCAACCTGTTCCCAATATGCGGTTGAAGCAATAACACGCCACGGCGCACTTAAAGGCGGACTATTGGCTGTCTGGCGAATTCTGCGTTGTAACCCGTTCAGCCGGGGCGGCTATGACCCCGTACACTGAACCGCACCTGGTTCGCTTTCCGCGACCAGTATGGTAATCCCTGGATCAACCGTATGCACCACGGCTGATCACGAATAAGGAGATTCGTCATGTACTTGACCACTATAGCATTAGGCGTCTTTGATCCGCTTTACACAGCGTTTGGCTGGATCGTGCGCCAACTTTATCTTTTTCTCGGCAATTATGGCGTTGTGATCATACTTTTCACAATCATACTTCGCGGTTTGATGATACCTCTTGGTGTCCGCCAGCAGCGCTCCATGTACAAAACAACCAGTCTGCAGAGCGAAGTAAATGAAATCCAGCGCCGTTATCCCAACGACAAACAAAAGCAGAGTGAGCTGCAGATGGAGCTTTACAAGCAGCATGGCGTTTCACCAACTGCCGGTTGCCTGCCTTCAATTCTGCAATTAATTCTGATCTGGCCGATTTTTCGGATTATCCAGGCGCCGCTGACCTATATTATGAATATTTCCAGCGACAACCTTATTAAAATCGGTAATACACTGGCCGGAATGACGGATTCCACCGGCAAGGCGCTGATTACTGCCAATCAGGCCACTAACGCCGTCTCCAACAATATTCCGATCCTCAATGCGCTGGAACGCAGCCCGGCAGCTTTATCACGGGTTGTAAGCGAAGGCTTGCTGCGTGTTAACCAGCTGATTGACGTTGACTTCCTGGGCATTAACCTTGGAATTACGCCAACTTATAAACCTTCGCTCCTGTTTGGAGCTGAAAGCGGCACCTACCTGCCGTTGCTGATCATTCCGGTAATCGTGCTGATTACCACTTTGCTGCAGATGAGGATCAGCAGAATGACTATGCCGAATCGTAAAAAACGTGCCGATGACAAGGCCAGAGAAAAGAAAAATCCTGCGCGTGCCGGCCAAACACCTGAGGATCGCACCGAGTCCATGATGAAAAGCATGAATATCTTTATGCCGCTCTTTATGCTCTGGACTACATTTACACTGCCGGCTGCCCTGGGCCTTTACTGGACCATCGGCAACCTGATGATGATCCTGCAGACACTGATCATCTACTTCCTCTATACTCGCAGAATGGAAACAGTAACGGTGTGAAAAGCTGCTGCTGTTGAAAGGAGATACAGAAATGGCGAACTATGTAGAAAAAACCGCGAAGACCGTCCAGATCGCAATCAACGAAGCGCTTGAAGAACTGGGCGTAACCGTGGATGAAGTCCTGATCGAAGTTATTGACGAAGGCGAAGAAGGCAAGCTGCTCGGTATCGGCCGCAGACCTGCCAGGGTTCGGGTTTCGATTGATGAAACCACCGCCAGTGAAACCAGTGATGTTCCAGAACTTGAAGATGCTGAAGAACCTGTATACTACGGTGATGAGGCTGAAAGCGAAGAAACAGAAACCAATCAGGAAACTGAAATAGTTAATTACGTTGCTGCTGTACTCTCAGGTATTGGCATTCACGGTAAAATCAGTTCCTATTGGGACGATGAAACACTGCGGATTGAAGTGACCGGCGACGATGTCGGGGCAGCCATTGGCCGCCGCGGCGAAACACTGGACGCGATTCAGTACATGACCTCTCTGGTGGCCAACAGGAACAGCAAAGACCGTGTGCGTGTTGTTCTCGATATTGGCGGCTACCGCTACCGCCATGAAAACAATCTGATCAGCATAGCCGAAAGAGCCGCTGAATCTGTAGTCGCCAGCGGCAAGGAGTATGCTCTGGAACCGATGAACCCTGCCGAGCGCCGCATTGTGCATACTGCATTGCAAACCTTCGCAGGCGTAACAACCTACAGTGAAGGCGAGGGCCAGGACCGGCATATCATAATTGCCCCCGACACAAAGGAATAAATAATTGTTCCTGTCAGACATCTTCAGCGGCCCCGGGTTTTACCCGCGGGCCGTTTTTGCCCAAAAAGGAGCCGTTTAGGCCATGTTATCTCAAGTAACCAACCAAAACTTTATAGGCACAGGCCTGCCGTTCCAGGACGTCTGCGTTGCTTGTTCAACCCCGCCCGGCAGCAGCGGACTTGCTGTTATCCGACTAAGCGGCGCTGACAGCGCGGCAATAGCGGGGTCCATTTTTCGCCTGCCCGGTAACCGCAAAATTGATCTGGCGGCAATGCCCGGCAACACCTGCAGATTTGGCCGGATTATTTCACCTGCCGACGGCAGCCTGATTGATGAAGTCGTTTTGACGCGTTTTGTCGCGCCCCGTTCCTACACTGGTGAAGATTTAATCGAAATCTCCTGCCATGGCGGTTCAGCTGTAAAGCAGGCAATCCTTGATGCCCTGATCCATTTCGGCGCCAGACCAGCCGAACCGGGTGAGTTCAGCCGCCGTGCCTTTGCCAATGGTAAAATCGATCTTAGCCAGGCTGAGGCTGTAATGGATTTAATTTCTGCCACAACCAGTCGGGCAGCCGCTGCAGCGGCCCGTCAGCTTGAAGGCGGCCTTTTACAACTCGTCCGCCAACATCTGGATAGCCTCTATGGCCTGATGGCGCGAACGGAGTTGATTCTGGAATTCCCCGAGCACGATGATTTGGACAGTGCCGCTGCTGGCCTTGCTGCTGATATAACTGAGGCTGCGGCATCTTTACATCAGCTGGCCGCGACTTTCCGCCAAGGGCGCATTTTGCATGATGGTATGACCATCGTAATTGCCGGCCGGCCAAATGTCGGCAAATCATCCTTGCTCAACAGCCTTGCCAGACGGGAAAGAGCAATCGTAACCGATATCCCCGGTACTACCCGGGATACTATTGAAGAGCTTGTTGATGTCGACGGTATACCCGTGCGGCTGATCGATACAGCCGGACTGCGCGATTCTGAAGATACTGTGGAGCAACTTGGTATCGGCAGGGCGCGGGCAGCGATAGAAGCTGCTGATCTGGTATTTTACCTGATCTCTCCTCCCTGGCAGCCGGAATCTGAGCAAGCCCGGGCTGAGATAGCTGAAATTAAAACGATCGCGGCTTTAAGGCCTTTGCTGCTTTTATGCGGCAAAGCAGATTTGCCGGCCAGAGAACATTTAAGCGCTGCCGTGGCGGCCGCCTTACCGGAATTGCCGCTGCAGTCAGTTTCGACTCTTACTGGTGAGGGACAAGCCGAAATCCGCCAGGCCATAAGCGACACCTACCAGTCGCTGGGGGTTCCCGGCAATGAAGACCTGATTCTGACTAATACCCGCCATCATGCATTGGTCAAAGGCGCCGCCTCAAGTCTGCAAGAAGCTGCTGACGCGCTCATGGCCGGAATAACCCTGGACATTGCCGCGGTACTGCTGCGCTCAGCCGCGGACTCGCTGGCGGAGATAACCGGTGACGCTGTGAGTGATACACTTGTTGAAACAATCTTCAGTCGCTTTTGCGTCGGCAAATAGGAGTAAAGACATAAATGTTGACCTGCAAACAAGCACTACTACAACCCGATGCCTGGCTGGCCGATTCTTGCGATGTAATCGTAATCGGCGCCGGACATGCCGGCTGTGAAGCGGCTTTGGCAGCTGCCCGCCTCGGTAAGCATGCTATTCTGTTCGCGATGAATCTAGACGCAGTGGCCAATATGCCCTGCAATCCAAATATTGGCGGCACTGCCAAAGGCCAGCTGGTACGTGAAATTGATGCGCTGGGCGGAGAAATGGGGCGCGCGGCCGACAAAACCATGATCCAATACCGCATGCTAAACCGTTCCCGCGGACCGGCGGTGCTTTCACCGCGTGCCCAGATAGACCGGCGGCTGTATCAGATGACCATGAAAGCAGTAGTTGAAAGCCAACCGGGTCTCGACCTGCGTCAATCTGAAATTGTCAGCCTGCTTTTAGCCGATCCCATAGACTGCGCCGCTTCTAATGGCAGCACAGCTGAAACCTGCAGTGAAACCGCTGATAATAAAACTCCTGCAGCACGCCTTACAATCGGTGGCGTTATGACCCGCAACGGTGCGGTTTATACTGCGCCAGCGGTTATTGTCGCTACCGGTACCTATATGGAAGCAAAGATTATTATTGGTTCTTGCCAGTATTCCAGTGGTCCAGACGGTATGTTTCCTTCACTGGGACTCGCTCAATCCATTCGGGCGGCGGGACTGCCGATGCAGCGCTTTAAGACAGGAACACCCGTGCGCATCAACCGTAACGGGGTTAACCATGCTGAAATGCAGCGCCAGGACGGCGACAATGAAGTCCAACCGTTCTCCTTTGAACATGAAGCAGCTGATTTACCTAATATTGACCCCCAGGAGCCTTGTTGGCTTACCTATACATCACCTGAAACCCGTTCGCTTATTCTGGAAAACCTTGACCGCTCACCCTTGTACAGCGGCCAGATCGCAGGTGTAGGTGCACGCTACTGCCCCTCTGTTGAGGACAAGTTTGTCAAATTCCCCGACAAAGACCGTCACCAGATTTTTCTGGAACCGACAGGCCGGGGCACAGACGAGCTTTATGTCCAGGGGCTTTCCAGCAGTATGCCAGAGGAAATCCAGCTGGCAATACTGCACTCTGTTCCCGGACTAAAAAATGCCCGCATTATGCGCACCGGTTATGCCATTGAATACGATTGTCTTGACCCGACCTGCCTCGACCGCACCTTAGCCGCAAAAACAATTGCTGGTCTTTGGTTTGCCGGGCAGATCAACGGGACATCGGGTTATGAAGAGGCTGCCGCCCAGGGTTTAGTCGCCGGCATTAATGCCGTGCTCAGTCTCAATGGTCAAGAACCGGTAGTAATCAGCCGTTCACAGGCTTACATCGGAGTACTGATTGACGATTTGGTCACGAAAGGCACTCAGGAGCCTTATCGGATGATGACTTCCCGCGCCGAATACAGGCTGCTGTTGCGCCAGGATAATGCCGATGCCCGCTTAACGCCGCTTGGTTATGAGATCGGCCTGATTTCTGCAGAACGCTATGCGCGCTTCAAGGCAAAAGACAGCATGATCAACAGTGAAATCGCCCGTTGCCACAGTGTTTTGGTTCGTCCGACAGCAACAGTAAATGCCGCTTTGACCGAACTGGGCACAGCCAAGCTGAATAACCCCGCTACACTTGCAAGTTTGCTGCGCCGCCCTGAACTTAAATACGCTGACCTTGCTCCGCTTGATCCGGAACGGTCTGACTTAACTAAAGCCGTAATGGAGGCGGTAGAAATATCCCTTAAATATGAGGGCTATATTCGCCTGGAAGAAGATCGGATCCGTCGTTTTCACCAGCTGGAGGATCGCTTGCTGGCTACAGATATTGACTATAAATCGATACGCGGCCTGCGTATTGAAGCCGCTCAAAAGCTGGCTAAAATGCGCCCGGATTCAATCGGTCAGGCTGCCCGTGTTTCCGGTGTTTCCCCGGCGGATATTTCTGTGCTGTTGGTTTGGCTGGACGCACAGCGCCGCAATGGCAAAGAAACAAAACAACCCAACATCATGGGAGCTAAAAACGGCAACTCGAGTGAAGGTGTTACGGCATGAACAACCAAATGGAAACTGATCTGGATCAACGCCAGGCTGCTGAATCAACCGAAAAAGACATGCTTTATCTTTTGCCGGAAATATTGGCGCCTGCCGGCATTCAGCTTTCAAAACAGCAGCTGGAAGCTTTCGTCAACTACGCGGAGTTGCTGCGCGACTGGAATACTCGAATAAACCTGACGTCAATCACCGACAACCACGGTATTGCCGTGCGTCATTTTTTAGATTCTTTGAGTCTTTTGCCAATTCTCGACCGGGAAACCAAACGCCAGCACAAGGCTGCGTTGAGCCTGATCGATGTTGGCACGGGCGCCGGCTTCCCCGGGTTGCCGCTGCGTGTCGCCCGGCCTGAGTTAAAGCTGACACTGCTTGATTCACTACAAAAACGGATTAATTTTCTAACTGCTGTAATTTCTGAACTTGAATTGGCTGGCGTGCTGACTATAAGCAGCCGGGCTGAGGATGCCGCGCATGATTCCAAGTATCGGGAGTTTTTTGATATTGCAGTGGCACGCGCAGTGGGCCCCCTGCCGGTGCTTTGCGAGTATTTGCTGCCTTTTGTCCGGCACGGCGGGTTGATGATCGCCATGAAAGCGCAGAAAAACGAAGAAATTGACGCTTCTGCGAAGGCAATCCGTGTTTTAGGCGGGCAGCTTGAAAGCGTAGATCATTTTGTTCTGCCTGGCAGCGATTTGAATCGCACACTCGTTTGTGTAAGGAAAACCGAACCGACTCCACCAGCTTATCCACGTAAAGCCGGAACGCCCGGCCGAAAACCAATAATTTAAAGGCCATAAGTGCGAAACCCCTGAAAACAGCCACTTTCAGGCTGTTTATCCAATTGTCGCCTACGTGCAATCGAGGGTGTTTCATGGTATAATTATTTAGTCAGGCAATAGTGGGGACAGGAGGAATTGTCCATATATGGCGGATCAGCAAAATGAGCCGAAAAAATCAGCACCATTAGATAAAAAAGAAATACAAAGACAAAAGGATGCCGCGGTGGACGCGATATTCCGCAACCCTCAAACAACAATAATTCCGGTTGAACTTGAAGAAGAAATGAAGAAATCGTTCATCGATTATGCGATGAGCGTTATTTCTGACCGCGCGCTGCCGGATGTCCGCGACGGACTAAAGCCCGTACATCGCCGGATTCTATATTCCATGTACACGCAGGGTTTTACAGCCGATAAACCGCACCGCAAGTGCGCCACAACTGTTGGCGATGTGCTCGGCCGGTTTCATCCTCACGGAGATGCCTCTGTTTACGATGCACTTGTGCGTCTGGCACAGGATTTCTCGATGCGTCATATGCTGGTGGACGGGCACGGCAACTTCGGTTCTCGTGACGGTGATCCCCCTGCTGCCTACCGTTATACTGAAGCCCGCCTGAGCAAAATCTCCATGGAAATGCTCAGCGAAATCAATAAAAATACAGTTGATTTCAAGCCCAACTTCGATGAACACGAAATGGAACCCATTGTCCTGCCGGCACGTTTCCCTAACTTACTGGTTAACGGTTCTGTCGGAATCGCGGTCGGCATGGCAACAAATATACCGCCTCACAACCTTGGCGAATGTATCGATGGTGTAGTGATGCTGATCGAGAATCCTGACAGCTCTACAGAGGACCTGATGCAGGTTATTAAGGGGCCGGACTTCCCTACTGGCGGCATGATTATCGGCTCGCGCGGTATTCACGAAGCATACGAGACAGGCCGTGGTCGGATTGTTGTCCGGGCGCGCACTGAAATCGAATCCATGCGCAATAACCGCCAGCGCATCATTGTACAGGATCTCCCCTATCTGGTTAATAAAGCGCGTCTGATTGAGCGTATAGCTGATCTGGTTAAGAATAAACAGCTGGACGGAATCTCTGATCTGCGCGACGAATCCGACCGCAACGACGCAGTACGGATTGTCATAGAGCTTAAAAGAGACGCCAATGCCAATGTCGTACTTAACCAGCTTTATAAACGCACCCAGATTCAGGATGCCTTCAGCGCAAACATGCTGGCTTTGGTTCCAGACGAACTGGGGCGCTTTGAACCTCAGGTCATTAACCTGCGCTCAGCGCTCACTCATTACCTCGACCACGAAAAAGATGTTGTCAGCCGCCGTACCCGCTTCGATCTGGAAAAGGCTGAAGCGCGCCGTCACATAGTTGAAGGTCTGCGCCTGGCGATTGATCACATCGACGAAGTAATCGCGATCATTCGCTCTTCCCGTACTGAAGATATAGCAAAACAAAGATTAAGCGAACGTTTTGACTTCAGTGAGCGTCAGGCCCAGCACATTGTCGACATGCGCCTTGGCCGCTTAACAGGTCTGGAACGTGACAAGCTGGCTGCAGAACACAATGATCTAACTGAAAAAATTGATTATTTCCGCAGTATTTTGTCGGACGAATCCCTGTTGCTTTCCGTAATTCGTGATGAGCTGCTGGATATCCGGAAAAAGTACGCTAATGAACGCCGGACATCTATTGAACCCGGTGAAGATGATGATATTACGGATGAATCACTGATTCAGGAAGAAGAAGTGGTTGTCACTCTGACACATTACGGATATGTAAAACGCATGCCAGTGGATATTTGTAATGTTCAGCATCGCGGCGGACGCGGAGTAACCGGAATCACCACCCGGGAAGAGGATTTTGTCGAGAATATCATCACGACATCAACCCATTCCCTGCTCTTGTTCTTTACCAATCGCGGCCGGGTTTTCCGGTTGAAAGGGTATCAGATTCCGGAGGCCAGCCGACAGGCCCGGGGTATGGCGGTTGTTAATCTGCTTCAGCTCGATGGCGGGGAAAAAGTACAAACTGTTATTCCGGTAACTGATTTCTCAGAAGGCTCGTACCTTGTAATGGCCACTAAAAACGGCACTGTTAAGAAAACCCTGTTGTCTGAATACGCCAATATAAACAGATCCGGCCTCATCGCAATCAGCTTACGCGAAGACGACGAGCTGGTAGGTGTCCATAACACCAGCAACGGCAATGACATCCTGATGGTAACCAAACAAGGCATGTCGATCCGTTTCCCGCAATCTGATGTTCGTGCCACCGGCCGCAATACACAAGGCGTGCGCGGCATTTCATTGAGCGACGACGATTCTGTGATTAACATGGTTACCACAGAACCGGGTAAATCCTTACTCGTGGTATCGGAGAAGGGCTTTGGCAAGCGTACCGAACTTGAGGAATACAGGCCTCAAACACGCGGCGGCAAAGGACTTATCACCTACAGGCCTTCAGCCAAAACCGGCTTGCTGGCAGGCATTGCGCTGGTTGATGAAGAAAATGACGTTATCATGATCAACGACAGCGGCGTGATCATACGTGTACGTGCTGCGGAAATCCCGATTCTTTCACGTATCACCCAGGGCGTCACACTGATGCGCACCCGTGAGGGCGATGTCGTTGATGTTGCTGTTGTTGACCATGAAGATGTCGATGAAGAGCTGGATCCAGAGGCTGATTCCGCGGACCTGACTGAATGCCTGAATAACCCGCAATCAGAAGAGGAACTTGCAGATATAGTGGAGTCGGAAGATTAGTATCAGAGGTCTTTAACCTGCTCCAGGACGGCGCGCACACTATCAGAAGAAGCATGCAATTGCTGTAGCTCCGCAGGTGTCAGGTCAAATTCCAGGATAGTCTGAACGCCGTTAGCATTAACTATTGAGGGTGAGCTAAGGGCGACATCATGCAGCCCATAAGCTCCATTCATGGCGGAACCAACTGTGCGGATTGTGCTCGCCCCGTTCAGGATCGACTCGACAATTGTATTAACCATAACGGCGATGCCGTAAAAGGTAGCGCCTTTGGCCTTGATGATATCAGCACCCGCTACACGAACCTGCTGCGCAACCTCGTCACGGTCAGCCTGACTGAAAGATATTCCTGTACCCTTGCAGAAATCATCTATCGACATGCCGGCAATATGTGTTCTGCTCCAAACGGGTAACTGCGAATCGCCGTGCTCGCCAATAATGTAACCATGGATATTCTTCACATCGACTGCCAGGCGTTCGCTTAGCAGATAGCGGAAACGGGCGCTGTCAAGCACTGTACCAGAGCCAATAACTCTGCCGGCAGGCAGCTTGGTCCATTCGGTCACTTTATAGGTAAGTACATCAACAGGATTACTCACAACCAGAATGACACCGCCGTTATAATGCGGCATAATTTTTTCGACAATTGAATGTGCCAGTGATACATTTTTACGTGCCAGATCCATGCGAGTCTCACCCGGTTTGCGCGGCATGCCTGCTGTCAGGATAATGACATTGCAATCTGCACAGTCTTCGTAATCACCAGCCCTGACCAGCATCTGACCCAGGAAGGGTAACCCATGATTAATGTCCATGGCTTCACCGACCGCCTTATTTTCATTGCTGTCGATCAGTATAAGTTCATTACAAAGTTGATTTATTGAAATAGCAAACGCTATTGAGGCACCAACCGAACCGGCGCCGACTATTGCAATCTTCGAGCCATGTTCACGATCTGAATACATATATATATACCTCCCCTATTTTTGCGAAATCAACCACATTGTACGTCACTAAAATTGGGAGTGCAATCGAAATAGTGAATTCATGCAAACGTTTACAGACAATAGCATCGATCTATGCATAAATGCTACAATTAATTCATCCACTCAAAGTTTCGGCTTGCATTTATATTACCTATAAATGATAATATTTAGACCAAATAGGTTAATTATACAAGGAGTATCATTAATGCTTGATTTTGAATACTTTTCACCGACCAGTTTTCACTTTGGCCGTAAGGCTGAAGTGAAGGCCGGCGCGGTTTGCCGCCAATTCGGCGGTTCGCGCGTACTGATTCATTACGGTAGTGAATCAGCCAAAAAAAGCGGATTGGTTGAACGGGTAAGGACTTCTATTGAGGAAGCCGGTCTGTTCGCGGTCGAGTTAGGCGGAGTTGTTCCCAACCCCCGGGTGGGTCTTGTCTACCAGGGTATTGAATTAGCACGCAAGGAACGGATTGACCTTATACTTGCTATTGGTGGTGGCAGCGTAATCGATTCCGGCAAAGCAATTGCCATGGGTGTCGTTTATTCTGGCGATGTCTGGGACTTTTTCGACGGCAAAGCAGTACCTGAAGGCATGCTCCCTGTAGGCTGTGTGCTGACAATACCTGCTGCCGGCAGTGAAGGTTCATTGAGCTCCGTCATTTCAAGTGATGACGGCAAAACCAAGCGCGGCCTCAACCATCCGATTATGCGTCCGGCATTTGCCTTGATGAACCCGGAACTGACATATACCTTACCTCCCTACCAGACAGCCTGCGGGATTTCGGACATGATGGCGCACATTATTGAGCGCTATTTATCCAACACAACTGAGGTTGAACTTACGGACCGTCTCTGTGAGGGGGCCATGAAGGCCATTATTCACGAAGCACCGAAAGTCTTTGCCAATCCGGAAGATTACGGCGCCCGGGCAAACATAATGTGGGCTGGTACGTTGGCGCACAGTGATATCATGGGAGTCGGCCGCGAACAGGATTGGGCCAGCCACCGGATGGGCCATCAATTGTCCGCACTCTATAACGCCGCGCATGGCGCCAGTTTAGCTGTTATGATCCCCGCTTTTATGCGATATACCCTTGAGCACGGTTGTAACCGCTATGCTCAGATGGCCGTGCGGGTTTTTGATTGCGATTATGATTTTGAAAACCCACAGCGTACAGCGGCACAAGCTGTTGAACGTCTGGTTAATTTCTACCGATCGATTGGACTGCCCACTTCCTTAACTGAAATTGGCGCCAAAGAGGAGGATATACCCTTTATGACCAAAACTATTCAGATGCATCGGGACAATCAGCTGGGCAATTTTCAACCACTTGGCTATGCTGATATAGAAAAAATCTACCGCCTGGCTTTGTAGATTACAGGCAAGTTTGAATTATAGATTAGTGGGGTGTAAGGCTTTTTCACGAGCGAAACAATATGTACATAGTGGCGCAAACAGGCACTAAAATTTTAGTGCGATTGACAAATATACAGCACGAAGATAAACTTGACCTTGTTAAGCACCTAATAGACCAATTTATTTTTTATTTGCTGACATTTCTGAATATTATTCTTCGCAAGCTGTATCAGAACAGCGAACCCTATTTGTGCCACAATATCTTGAATGATGGAGGTATTTTTTAGTGTCAAAAGAAACCGTTTTGCAAATGGTTGGCATTGACAAGCGCTTTTACGGCGTTCATGCACTGAAGGAATTTAGTTTCGAGTGCCGTAAAGGTGAAGTTCATGTACTAATGGGTGAAAACGGAGCGGGTAAATCCACTCTGCTCAAGATTCTCAGCGGTATTTATCAAGCTGATTCCGGCTCGATTATGCTGAATGGCGAACAGGTTACAATAAAAAACCCGATTGATGCCAAAGCAAGGGGAATCGCGATAATCCATCAGGAACTTAGCATGTGTAAGAACATGACAATCGCCGAGAATATTTTCCGCGGCGAAGAGTACACAAAACCACCTTTTGGCTTTGTGGACTTTCAGTCAATGTACAAAGATGCTCAAGCAATGCTCGACAAAATGAACATGGATCTGCGTTCTGATCGTTTGGTAAAAACTTTGTCAGTCGCACAACAGCAGATGGTAGAAATCGCGGGCGCATTATCACGTAACGCTCAGATTGTTATCATGGACGAGCCTACAGCTTCTCTTACTAATAAAGAGATATCGGCGCTCTTCAAAACAATCCATCAACTCAGAGAAGATAATGTCTGCATTATCTATGTTTCTCACCGCATGAATGAAACATTCGAAATCGGTGACCGCGTCACTGTAATGCGTGACGGCAATTATATCGGCACTCGCGAAGTCGCGGATTCGACAGCTAATGAGCTGGTTGAAATGATGGTCGGCCGCCCTATCGGCGCCCAGTATAAAGGCAGCAAACCCAAAGGCGGTGAAGTTGTCCTGGAAGCCATTGGTTTGAATAACAAGAAACTGAAAAATGTCAGTTTTGAACTCCGTAAAGGTGAAATACTTGGTTTCTCCGGCCTGGTTGGAGCCGGCCGCACAGAAACAGCGCGAGCCCTGTTCGGTTTGGATAAGCTGGACTCAGGCGAAATCCGCATTGAAGGCGAATCAG
>CAYPHB010000031.1:5122-14755 GCA_964410445.1 uncultured Oscillospiraceae bacterium | reverse complement strand
GTTTTTAGCGTCGTTTCTTCAATTCAGCGTAAATATCTTCCAGCGAAACGCCTTGAGACACCAGAAGAACAAGCAGATGATAAAACAAATCGCTTGCTTCATACGTTATTTCTTCCTTACTGGTGTTTTTGGCTGCGATAATAACCTCTGCCGACTCTTCTCCGATTTTTTTACAAATTTTATCGATTCCTTTATCAAACAAATAGTTGGTGTAAGAACCTTCGCGGGGATTAACGCGACGGTCAGTAATTACTTCATATAATTCGTCAAGAATCAGGCCAATATTACTCATGTTCTCCTCCTGGTACAGTTCAAAATATTTTGTTTCTCATTTTTCGTTAGCTAAGTCAGTATTAAATATTTCATTTAACAGGTACAAGTTTGACTGAATCTGTCTTTTTACAGTAACCCTGCGAGCGGCCGGAAGAAACAGCTGAAGGCCCCTGTATGGCAGGCTCCGCCCAGCTGGTCAACCCGATAAAGCAGTGTGTCCTGGTCGCAATCTACCGCGATCTGGACAACCTTTTGAAAATGGCCGGATTGCTCACCTTTCAGCCACAAACGGGCCCGACTGCGGCTATAGTAGTGCATCAAGCCGGTTTTTAGGGTGAGAACAAAGGCCTCTTCGTTCTGGTAAGCCTGCATCAGAACCCGGCTGTCTGCGTCAGATTGGAGAACAGCATTCACCAGACCATCATTATTCTTTTTCAATAGCTGCCACAATTCCCCGGCGCGGGTCACTGACGGCAACATGTGAGGCGCACGTTCTTTCTCACGCTGTTGCAACTCCGCTACACCCGCTGCCAGCGTTTCTGGCAGGTTATCAAGAATCACGGGTATATCACGCAGCGCCAGATAAGCTTTCAGATTCGGGATAGCAACTTCACCGAAATGGAACAGGCTCGCGGCCAAAACAGAGTCAGCGCCGCCAAGTGTGATACCATCATAAAAATCCGCATAGCTGCCGGCACCTCCGGAAGCCGTAACCGGAATGCTGACAGCATCCGCGACCTGCCGAGTGATTTTCAAGTCAAAACCGTTCTTGGTGCCGTCGCGGTCCATGCTGGTCAGCAGTATTTCGCCTGCGCCTAGTTCTTCAACCTGTTTTGCCCATTCCACCGGATTAAGACCTGTGGAACGGGTGCCGCCGGCAGTAACAACCTCATACTCTCCGTCTGGTTCAAGTTTGACATCGATTGCCACTACGAGGCGGTTGCTGCCGAATTGTTCAGCAGCCTGGCGCACCAGCTCAGGATTTGCCACTGCTGCTGAATTGAGCGACACTTTGTCCGCTCCAGCTGCCAGCGTGGCTTCAATATCAGCGAGCGTACGGATCCCGCCACCAATCGTGAAAGGAATTGTTGTGGCTTCGGCCACTTTCCGGGCTAAATCAAGCAGCGTGCTGCGTTCTTCCAGAGTAGCTGAGATGTCGAGGAAAACCAGTTCATCAGCTCCGGCAGCACAGTATTCACGGGCTGCTTCAACGGGGTCGGCAGCGTCGCGGATATTTACAAAGTTAATACCCTTTACCACCCGTCCGTCTTTAATATCGAGACAAGGAATTATTTTTTTTGCCAACATGTGTCGAGCCTCACTTTATTCTCATAAATAGCTTTGCCGACAATAATGCCGGCAGCGCCTGCGTCACGGGCCGCTTCAATATCGGCCATTGAAGCGACACCTCCTGAAGCAATGATGTCGAGCCCTGTTTCCTTAACCAGTCGCGCGACGTCGTTTACTGCTGTGCCTGTCATCATCCCGTCGCGGCTGATGTCAGTGTAGACAATTGTGCGTGCGCCTGCTGTTTTAACGCTGCAGGCAAGTTCCAGTACAGAAATTTCACTATCGTTGGTCCAGCCGTCAACACTCACCATGCCGTTGCGGGCATCAAGCCCGATGACAATGCGCTCGGGTGCCAGTTTGATTGCTTCCAGCGTGAACTGTTGATCACGCACGGCTGAGGTGCCGATTACCAGCCTCCAGATGCCCGGAGTCGCCAATAGCTGCTTAACAACAGCCATACTGCGAATTCCGCCGCCGGTTTGAACCAGCATGCCGCTTTGGCGGGCAATTTCGGCGATCAGGTTGTCGTGGCCACGCACACCGTCGCGGGCCGCGTTTAAATCCACAACGTGCAAATGGCGGGCGCCGGCTTCAGCAAAGCGACAAGCGAGGGCAACCGGGTCACGGTCGTAAACCGTTACTTCGTCGTAGCGGCCCTGGCGCAGACGCACAGCCTGGCCGTCTAGTAGGTCTATCGCGGGGAAGATAATAAATTCAGTAGATGTGGGCATTTTAGCTCCTGTTTTTTGTCATCTTGTTCTTTTTATTGACGAGTAAGTTCAGGCGATTCCGTATACCAGAGGCAGGCATCGGCAGCGCCGGTAAAATCGCGTCCGGTTAAACGTTCGTACGCCTGGCGGTATTTTGCCGCTGTCTTGTCGACAACTTCCTGCGGCAGGGCAGGCGGAGGCGGTGTTTTATCCCAGGTGAGAGTTTCAAGCCACTCCCGCAGATACTGCTTATCAAAACTGACTTGCGGCCGGCCCGGCTCCCAGGTTTCAGCCGCCCAGAAGCGCGAAGAATCGGGTGTGAAAATTTCATCAGCAATAATCAGACGGTCATCCAGCAAACCAAACTCAAACTTTGTATCGGCAAGAATTATGCCGCGTTCGGCTGCATAAGCAGCGGCGGCTTCGTAAAGGGCCAGGCTGTTGGAACGCACCTCAAAAGCACGTTTGCGGCCAATAAGCTTAGTCAGGTCATCAAAGTTGATATTGATGTCGTGGCCAGACTCAGCCTTGGTGGAAGGTGTGAACATTGGTTCCGGCAGCTTATCGCCCTGGCGCAATCCGGCGGGCAGAGGAATGCCGCTGACTTTGCCGCTGCGGTTATATTCTTTAAGCGCAGAACCCTCGAGGTAACCGCGGACAATACATTCGGCGGGCAGCATTTTTGCTTTGCTTACCCACATGGAGCGTCCCGCCAGACGGTCAGCGTAGTGACTTAGCCCTGCCGGAAAATATGCCGGGTTAGTTGAAATAACATGGTTGGGCATGATATGTTTCAACCGATCAAACCAGAATGCTGAAATGCTGTTTAAAACAACGCCTTTGTTGGGGATCAGTTCATCAAAAACTACATCGAAAGCAGAAACCCGATCGGTTACAACAATTACCAGCGAGTCGCCGAGATCGTAAATATTCCGAACCTTTCCCTGAGCATGTAATGGCAGATCAATAAAATCGGTATTGCTGATGGTCTGGTCCATTTCTACCTCCTCGCCGGCCTAACCGGCTGCAGCTGTTTAAAGTATACCCTTTGTTGATGGAATGGTGTCAGGGCTGGCGGGGTCTATTGCCAATGCTGTTTTTAGGCAGCGGCCAAAGGCTTTGAAGACAGCTTCGATTATATGGTGGTCATTATTGCCGTAAAGACAGCTGATGTGCAGCGTCAGCCCGGCATTATAGGCAACAGCCCGGAAAAATTCGCCTGTCATTTGGGTTTCGAAAGCGCCCACAGTCGGGCTTGAAAACTCAGCATTGAAAACCAGATACGGACGGCCTGAGACATCCGCCACGACCTGCACCAGCGCCTCATCCATCGGGATTATTTCGGTGGCATAGCGGCGGATACCGCGTTTATCACCAGCTGCCCGGGCTATCAACTGGCCGATTACAATCCCGATATCCTCAACTGTGTGGTGGGTGTCCACTTCGAGGTCGCCGGTGGCATCGAGATTAAGAGTAAGACCACCGTGGCGCGAGAAAAGCAGCAGCATGTGATCCAGAAAAGCTATACCGGTCTGAATGCTAGATTCGGCCTGGCTGTCAAGTTCAATGCTGCCTGTGATGTCAGTTTCGAGGGTACGGCGGTTGACTTTCGCGCTGCGCATATATTTATCCTCCTCGCTCCATTGTTCTGGAGCACTAATCCGGAATAATTCCCAAAAGCCAAAAATATTCAGCTAAATAGATTATAGCGTTGGCTCGCTGGCACCGGCAACCGGTGAAGCAAGAATTGAACCAAGCGCTTCTGCCAATGTTTGCATTTCCGGCTCGGTACCGATACTGATGCGCAAGTAATCGGCGATCCGCTGCTGATTGAAGCGGCGGACCAGTATGCCGCGCTCACGTAAAGACTGTTGTAAAAATCTGCCTGTGTGTTGCGGATGGCGGACGAAAATAAAATTCGCTTGCGAACTGACAACTTCAAAACCAAGCTGCTTCAGAGCCGCAGCAGATTTCTCCCTGGTAGCGATGATCCGGCTGCGGGTTTCTTCAAACCAGGCACCGTCGTTCATCGCAGCAATTCCGGTGATTTGAGAAATATAGTCGACTGTATAGCTGTTGAAACTGTCGCGAATCCGTTCCAGCCCGGAGATCAGGGTTGGAGCGCCCAGCGCGAATCCCAGACGCATGCCGGCCAGGGATCGCGATTTGGAAAAGGTCTGGACGATCAGGATATTGTCGTACTCTTCCAGAAGTGGAACCGCCGTTTCACCGCCAAAATCAATATAAGCTTCATCGATAATAATTAACCGATCCGGGTCGGAAGCAGCTATCTTTGCCAGCGTAGTCAGGGGCAGGCCCATGCCGGTTGGCGCATTGGGATTAGCCAGAATAATGCCTGCGGACGGAGCCATAAGATCTGCCAGTGGCATACTCAGATCGGGCAACAGATTTACTGTCCGATAAGGGATATCGTAGCGGTGGGCATAGACCGGATAAAAACTGTAGGTGACATCCGGGAATACAATCTGTTCGTTTGGTGCTGCTGCCTTGGAGTCCGATAGCCCGGCCGGGTTGAAAAAAGCCTGAAAGCAAAACGCCAGAATTTCGTCTGAGCCGTTGCCGCAGAATATCTGATTCTCAGCTAAGTTATAGTAAGCGCCTATGCTTTGGCGCAGGAGCAGCGAGGAAGGATCGGGATAAAGGCGTAAACGGGCCGGGTCGGCATTGCGCAAGGCTGCCGCCACTGCAGGTGAAGGCGGATAAGGATTCTCGTTAGTATTTAATTTAATCAGCCGTTCCCGAGGCTGCTCACCAGGGACATAGGGCTCAACCGTTTGCGTGACATAGCTCCAGAAACGGCTGGCGGGCTGCTTTTGGCGAGGATTTTCCACTATTGTGCCTCCTTGGAAGATCTTTGGCCTGCATCGGCTAGAGCCTTACCAAAACGCACGCGCACACTTTCAGCGTGACATGTTAATTGTTCAGCTTCAGCAAACAGACTGATTTTTTCCCAGCAGCTTTCCAAAGCGGAACGTGAGTAATCAATTAAACTGATCTTTTTTTGGAAATCGGCCGTATGCAGCGGCGAGAAAAAGCGCGCGGTGCCACTGGTGGGCAGGACGTGGTTAGGACCGGCAAAATAATCGCCCAAAGCCTCCGGGCTGTAATGGCCCAGAAAAATGGCGCCGGCATTGCGGATTTGATCTACCAGATTTTCAGGTTCGTTAACGCAAAGCTCAAGATGTTCTGGCGCCAGCTCATTGGCGAAAGCGCAGGCATCTTCCAGGCTGGGCACAACCAGAATCGCGGCATAGTCACGCAGCGATGCCGCCAGGATTTCGGCCCGGGGCATCAGCTGAGCCCGGCGCCGCACCTCGGCCGCGGTTTCGTTAGCGATTTGGGCTGAGGTAGTGATCAGAATCGCAGAAGCCAGCCGGTCGTGTTCAGCCTGGGAAAGCATATCTGCAGCCAGAAAAGCCGGATTGGCTGATTCGTCGGCGATAATCAGAATTTCGCTGGGCCCCGCAAACATGTCAATGTCGCAGTGGCCGAAAACTAGTCTTTTAGCACTATTGACGTAAATATTGCCAGGTCCGCAGATTTTGTCGACAGCGGGGATAATGGCAGTGCCATACGCAAGCGCAGCGATAGCCTGAGCACCGCCAACCTTGTAGATGCTGTCTACTCCCGCTAATGACGCAGCAGCCAGGATTGCCGGTGCGATGCTGCCGTCGGGACGCGGCGGAGTACACATCACAATCCGGCGTACACCGGCCGCCTTGGCCGGCAATGCGTTCATCAGGACTGAGGAAGGTAAAGGCGCCGTGCCTCCCGGGACATAAATGCCGACCAGGTCGAGCGGTCGGGTAAGCAACGCAACCCTGGCGCCCTGCCCGTCATCAAGTTCCATCGGCGGCTGGATTTGCGCTGTGTGGAAGCGGGTGATATTCGCTGCTGCTTCACGCAGAACTTCGATGAGTTCCGGTGAAGTTGCGTCAATCGCGGCGCTGATTTCGCTCTCGCTGACGATCAGCTGCTCTGGTGCTAAATTAACTGAATCAAATTCTCTGGTGTAGCGCAAAACTGCGGCGTCACCTTCACGGCGCACAGCTTCAACTATTTCTGCAGTTCTTTCAATGACATCTTTGCGGGTCATTTTGCCACGCGCTCCCAGGCGGGCGGCAATTGACTGGCGCTCATTACGGTCGGTATGAACTATTGCGACATCGACCAGGTTGTTCATGCTTGCTCTCCCCTTTGCTTTGCCAACAATAGTTCAGCGGCTGCGCGCTCTGCCAGCCGGCCACGTATCGCGTTTACCAGTGGGTTGATCCGGGCAGCTTTCATTTTCAGGCTAACACGGTTTATCACCAGACGGGCACTGATGTCAGCGATATCTTCCAGAACAACAAGGCCGTTTTCTTCAAGTGTCCGGCCGCTTTCCACTATATCAACAATCAGTTCTGCCAGTCCAATCAGCGGTGCCAGTTCAACGGAACCGTTTAGTTTAATTATTTCAACACTTTCATGTCGGCGGTCTTCAAAATAAGCACGGGTAATATTTGGATACTTGGTACCAACGCGTTTATTGGGGATTGTATCAATCCGGCCGACGAGCTCGGGAGCGCCGCAGACACACATTCTGCAGGCGCCGAAGCCGAGGTTGAGTACCTCGTAAAGTTTACGGCCTTCTTCGAGCAAAGTGTCCTTGCCAACCACACCGAGGTCGGCGGCGCCGTAATCTACATAAGTCGGTACGTCAGCCGGTTTAGCCATGATAAACCGAATGTCCTGGCGTTCATCTGTGAGAATTAAGCGCCGCGATTTTTCTTTGGCGAAGCCGCAATCAAGTCCCGATTCCTCAAACAACTCAATTGCCTGATCAGCCAGGCGGCCTTTGGATAACGCTATAGTTAGTGTATTCACGCCTTTGCTCCTTCTGTCCGTTGCTCTGGATTCTCCGGCGTCAACAACCGGATGTCATCTGCAGCTGCAAAATAACGGATCTCCATGGGAGCGCCTAAAGAATCAGCAGCATTCGTGCGGCTTTCAGCTGCCAGTATTTTTAATTCTGCTTCGCTTTGCTGGCCGCAGTCAAGGATGACTTTGCTGCCAGCTGCCCGCAATTGACGAGCGTATTGTTGTGCAGCGGCACGCTCAGTTGCTGAGTAACCCAATAGAATTGTCGGTATTGTCGCGTTAGGTAAGGTGATGCGTTGCCGGCGCAAAGCGGTGAGAATGAAATTCAGTCCGATCGAAAAGCCGGTTGCCGACAAATCGCGGCCGAAAGCAGCCGCGACGGTGTCATAACGACCGCCGCTGAACAGCGGAAATCCAAGCCCGTAGGTGAAACCCTTAAAAATTGTGCCGGTATAATAATCAAGACTCTGGAGCATTCCCAGATCGAGTGAGATATATTCCAACAGACCGTCAGCCTGCAAAATTCGCAAAACAGCTTCCAGATTAGCCAGGGCTCCAAGTGCCAGCGGACTTTCAATTTCACCCCTCAGTTGCTCAATTACATCAAAGGTGCCGTAAAGCTCGGGCATCATCAGCAAAACCCGGCGTACTGAAGCCGGCAGGGACAGCGCGGCAACGCAGTCTTCGAGTGCGACTATTTGTTTGGTATCAATCGCCTGCTGCAATTCAAGCGCGTCTGTCGATGGGATTTCGTAGTCAGTCAATAAACCTTTGAAAAAAGCCACCTGGCCCAGTGAAACCTGCAGGTTCTCAATCCCACAGCGCCTGGCACCTTCAATAGCCAGCGCGATAACCTCCGCGTCGGCTTCCGGAGCAGCGCAGCCCATAAGCTCAACGCCGGCCTGTGTGAACTCGCGTTGACGACCGCCGCCGTATTCCTGATAGCGATACATATTGCCGATGTAGGAAAGCCGTAAAGGCAGAGTACTGTCACGCAGAGTTGTTGCGGCCAGCCGTGCTGCGGGAATTGTGCCATCATATCGCAAACAGAGTATCCGGCCCTTTTCGTCAAAAAATTTGAACAGGCCTTCCTGAGGAGCAAAGCCATCACCTGCGGCATAAGCGTCATAAAACTCAATTGCCGGGGTTTCTATTTCGCGATAACCATTGGCCGCGAATAAACCTCGCAAATCAGCTTCGAGCAGTCGTTTCGCTTCGCAGTCGGTCGGCAGCCAATCGAGCACACCATCAGGCAGATAAAATTTCCAGTTGTTCAATCAGAGTCCTCCTGTTGCTTTACTGCGATAAACCGATAAAGTAATAAATCGAATTATAACTAGCCTGCTTGCAACTGTCAAGCCTAAATTGAAAACGCCGGAATGCTTTTTGAGAGCACTCCAGCGTTGGCTGATTATATTATTATTCATTCATTACGCGGCTCAGTTTGCCGTAAGGGCGGCGGTTCTTTCGTGCGCTTTCGTTAATGCCTGTTCAACAATCATGTCCTTGACCTTCATCAGGCGGGTAAGGTTACCGCGCTCATTTTCTTCCATTTTCATGGTTATCGAACGGATTGCTTCGCTTATTTCCGGTATGAGAATATACTCAAGCGAATTAACCCGGCGCCGGGTACGTTCAATCTCATCCGCCAGCAGCTGCGCAGCTTTTTCCGAAGACGCCAGTTTCAGCATCAAAGGAAAAGTCTCACTCAAGGTTACAATCGCTAAATCCAGTTCCGCCGCCGCTGAGGCCATGCCGTAAGGCAGGTTTTGCAGTTGGCCGCTTATCAGGTAGGGTGAACTGAAGACTGGTACGTTGACGCTCATCACATTACGGGCATCGACATCGATGGTCAGAGATTCATGCCCGGCCATCAAGGCGGTGCGCAGAGTTTCCGGCGACATAACCGCCCGCGCCAGCAGCATCTGGATATTAGCAACTCTGAATTTAGCTTCAACTTCTTCACGCAAGCGCTTGTTTTCGCGAACAATATCAAGAAACTGGCGCATGAGCTCATCACGCTTGTCCTTAAGCAATTTATGACCGCGCCGCGCTGTAACAAGCTGCCGTTTAAGACGCAGCAGTTCCATCCGGTTCGGGTTGACAAGGCGTTTGCTGGCCATAGAAAGTAAGTCCTCCTGTGATATTGGCTTTTAGTTTTGCTTATAATACTGGTCGATATATTCGTCCTTAACACGCTTAAGCTCGTTGCGAGGCAGCATGGAAAGCAGTTCCCAGCCGATCTTCAGCGTTTCTTCAATCGATCGGTCGGTATTAAAGCTTTGATTAATATAGCGTTCTTCAAAGGAATCCGCGAAGTGAGCATAAATGCGATCAACTTCACTTAGGGCATCCTCGCCCAGGATTACCTGCAGCTCCTTGGCATCTTTACCGCGCGAATAGGCGGCGAACAGCTGGTTCATAACATTAGCATGGTCCGCCCGGGTTTTGCCTTTACCTATACCTTTGTCCTTCAAAC
>CAYPHB010000031.1:0-5112 GCA_964410445.1 uncultured Oscillospiraceae bacterium | reverse complement strand
TAATTCCTTTGCTTCCTTGCCTCTTGCATAGGCCGCAAATATCTGGTTCATGGTATCCGCATGATCTTCTCTCGTCTTTCCCGCGCCAATGCCTTTGTCTTTCAAACGCGACAGCGAAGGCAGCACGTCGACCGGCGGCCGTATACCCTTCTTATAAAGTTCACGGCTGAGAATAATCTGACCTTCAGTGATATACCCGGTTAAGTCAGGGATAGGATGAGTTTTGTCGTCGTCCGGCATGGTCAGAATCGGCACCATTGTGATCGAGCCTTCTTTACCCTTTTGCCGGCCGGCGCGTTCGTACATTGTGGCCAGGTCGGTGTAAAGATAACCCGGATAACCGCGGCGTCCTGGTACTTCCTTGCGGGCGGCGGATACTTCACGCAGGGCTTCGGCGTAGTAGGTGATGTCCGTCATGATAACCAGCACCTGCATATCCAGCTCGAACGCCAGATATTCAGCAGCGGTTAAAGCCATGCGCGGGGTGGAGATACGCTCGATTGCCGGGTCATCAGCAAGATTAATAAAGAGGACAGCGCGGTCAATCGCGCCTGTACGGCGGAAATCGCTGATAAAATAATCCGCTTCTTCAAAGGTTATTCCCATGGCGGCAAAAACAACAGCAAAGTTTTCTGATTCGTTTAAAACCTTAGCCTGGCGGGCGATCTGGGCTGCAAGCTGACCGTGTGGCAAACCTGAAGCTGAGAAGATCGGCAGCTTTTGACCACGTACAAGAGTGTTGAGGCCGTCAATCGCTGAAATGCCTGTCTGGATAAACTCGTTGGGATAATCACGGGCGGCAGGGTTCATCGGTTGACCGTTGATATCAATCATCCGTTCGGGGATAATTTCCGGGCCGCCATCTTTGGGGTTACCCATGCCGCTGAAAACGCGGCCAAGAATATCCGGCGAAACCGCAAGCTCAAGGCCGCGGCCTAGGAAGCGAACTTTGCTTTCCGCCACGTTGATGCCGATTGAGCTTTCGAATAACTGGACCAATGCATCACTGCCGCTGACTTCCAGCACTTTACAACGACGTATTTCGCCATTTGGCAGTTCGATTTCACCCAGTTCATCAAACTTTACACCGCTGACCTGCTTAACCAGCATCAACGGGCCCGCTACTTCAGCTATGGTGCGATATTCTTTTGGCATCTTAAATTACCCCCTCCGGCAACAATGCTGATATCTCCGCCTTTAACGCTTCGCCGATTTCTACGGCCGCGGTTTCAATGCGGTCTTCCGGAATCCCCTTAATGCGGGCAATGCGGTCACGCACAGGCAGTTTATCAAGGTCACGGAAGGAAACTCCCTGTTGGATAGCCTTCGTACCTTCGTAGTAATAGTTCATAACCAGATTCAGCATCAGCTGCATTTTCTGGGGTGAAGTGTAGGTGTCAATAACGTCAAAGGAGTCCTGGGCAAGGTAATCTTCACGCAGTGAACGGGAAGCCTCAAGTTTCAGCCGGTCAATCTGGGACAGGGAATCCTGACCGATCAGACGCACGATTTCTTCCAGCTCAGCTTCTTCCTGCAGCAAACGCAGGGCATCTGCTCTCAACTTGCTCCAGTTAGCGATTACATTCTCATTCATGTATTCGTCAATAACATCAGCGTACAGCGAATAGCTGTTGAGCCAGTTTATTGCCGGGAAGTGGCGCTTATATGCCAGTGTGGAGTCCAGGCCCCAGAACACTTTGACAATACGCAATGTCGATTGCACAACCGGGTCGGACAAGTCACCACCTGGCGGCGATACAGCTCCGATAGCGGTCAGCACGCCAATGCGGTCATCGCTGCCCAGGCAACGAACCTGGCCTGCGCGTTCATAGAAGTTGGCCAGGCGTGAACCAAGATAAGCCGGGTAGCCTTCTTCACCGGGCATCTCTTCCAGACGGCCTGACATTTCGCGTAGCGCTTCTGCCCAGCGAGAGGT
This sequence comes from uncultured Oscillospiraceae bacterium, assembly GCA_964410445.1. GTDB lineage: Bacteria > Bacillota > Clostridia > Saccharofermentanales > UBA5734 > JAXGXQ01. Next base: position 3,176 of record CAYPHB010000031.1, on the reverse strand, counting down.
TGAGTCGGCCATGATCGAAACGGAGTACCCCATGTCGCGGTAGTATTCAGCAATTGTAATTCCGGTATAAATTGAAGCTTCACGAGCAGCAACCGGCATATCCGAAGTGTTGGCAATCAGGATTGTGCGCGCCATCAGCGGCTGACCAGATTTCGGGTCGATCAGCTCGGGAAATTCCATCAGAACGTCGGTCATTTCGTTCCCGCGTTCACCGCAGCCGATATAGACGACGATGTCGGAAGCGGCCCATTTAGCCAGCTGGTGTTGGACGACAGTTTTGCCGCTGCCGAACGGGCCGGGAATGGTGGCAGTACCGCCACGGGCAACGGGGAAGAAGGTATCGATACTGCGCTGGCCGGTGACCAGGGGTTCAGTCGGCGCGATTTTTTCTTTATACGGTCTGCCGCGGCGAACCGGCCATTTCTGAATCAAAGTCAGATCATGCATGGAACCATCAACAAGCTTAATTCTGGCTACAACATCGGTGACCTTGTGCTCACCGCCCGTAATTTCAGCAACTTCTCCCTCAACCCCAACCGGAACCATGATTCGGTGGTTAACCAGCACGGTTTCTTCAACCTCACCGACAACATCGCCGGCGCTAACGCGGTCACCGACTTTGACAACAGGTTGGAAATTCCAAATGCGGTCACGGTCGATCGCCGGACTGGAAACGCCGCGCGCGATGTTGTTGCCGGCCAGTTCCACCAGGCGGTCAAGCGGTCGCTGGATACCGTCAAAAATCTGCCCGATCAAGCCAGGGCCCAGTTCAACTGAAAGCGGTGCGCCTTCTGAAACTACTGATTCGCCCGGGCCTAGTCCGGCGGTCTCTTCGTAGACCTGAATTGAGGCCTGGTCATCGTGCATTTCGATGATCTCGCCAATCAGTTTATGGTCTGAGACCCTGACAACATCGAACATCTCCGCATCGCGCATACCGCTGGCGATAACCAACGGACCTGATACTTTGACAATTGTGCCTGTGCTGGGTTTTTTCATGCTTTCACTCCTTTGACTCACTGCTGGCGCTATTCTCTGGCTGACCGGACTCCCGGGTGTTATCAATCCCCAGAATATCCATACCTATAGCCTTGCGGACTGATTCCCGTACCTGGGCCATTCCCAGGCCGCTGCCGCCGGAAATCGGCGGGATCGGGATAACAGCAGGCAGTTTGCGGCTGCGCAGCGAGCGAATATAATCCTGATTGGCTATAAAACAAGGCTCTGTTATAAAGACGATGGCAAAATCCTCATCTACGGCGTAGCGCAGATGCTCTTCGGCAGCTTCCGGAGTCACTGCTTCCAGCACGGTCAAACCGAGTGCCCGGAATCCAATGATACTGTCTGGATCGCCTATAACGGCTACTTTATACATTCGTCTCCTCCGGTTGCTTATAGGTAAGTTAAGCGAGCCAGCTCGCGGGCTTTTTCAATCGGGATATTGTTACGTAAACAAGTAATAATTATGCGGATAGTCCTGATTTCCATTTCCCGGGCGATCAGATAGCCAATTATCGCTTCGGGACCGCGCAGAATACGTTTGGCATTCTGGACAAACCGTATCAGAACCTCATCCTGCGCCTGGCTGAAACGGGCAATTGCTTCACCGCCTTGAGCGAAGTGTTCAACCGACTCGGCCAAACCGGCCAATCTCGTTGTACTTAGCGCGGCTACAATTTCTTCCACAGGCGCCTCGTAAAGCTCCAGCAGCCTGGCAGCCGGGATTTTCCCGCCAGGCAGCAACAACCTCGCCAGATAATCTGCTCCGCTGTGCAGGAAACGGGTCCTCAGGAGCATGCCTGCATTTGCAAGGTCTGAGCGCAGGCTGACAAAATCACGAAAGAAATTATTTTCAACGTTAGCAGCTGCCGCGCTGAACATAATTGCCTGGGTTTGGTCCAGGTAAATATCAATTTCACTGACATCATAATTCTGTAAGTAGCGGGCTGAAGCCTCCGCAGCGGCTGCCACTAATTCAGGCGGCAGCTCAGCCGTTTTTTGTGAACGCAGGGCAGTAAACATTACTTCCGGCGATATTGTCGATGGTTGCTGCAGGAGGGGCTGCAATTGCTGCAGCGTAACAGGCGTGTGAATTTCCGGCCAAAGCGCCGAAACAGACTCATCTCTGTTATCTTTCTGTTCAGTTACCGGCGGTTCACCATAGCCTGACGCAGCGGCGTCGCGACTGCTTTGCTCTGGTTTGCGCCGCGGCCAATATACAGCTAACGACTTCAGCATTACCTTAAGGTTGTGAAGATCGCGCGACAAAAGCAGCGTATCGAGCAGTGCTTGATCCGGGCTTAGTTCGCGCATTTCCTCATAAGCTGCTTCAAGGCCGAGCTGAAGGCTTATTTCAGGATCAGAAGCCGCGGGATATCCATCCTCCACCAGCAGTCGGGCAATTTCTTCTTCGCTGCGCGCTTCAAAATATCGGCTTAAGCGCGAAGCGTTCACAAGTCCGTTTTCCATAGCCCGGATTCTGGCTGTTGAGTAGGCATACCGCGTGCGGTCAATCTGCACCGGTTTATCTGATTTTGTTTTTCCTGTTCTATCCATGGTGCTCCGTTCTGTCCAGCGGTGCCGCTCAGGATTTAAAAAGAATCCCGGCAGCCAGGCTTACCAGTTCCGGCCTTAGGCCGCGGATAAGCTGATCCGTCGTCAGGTTGGTTTCGATCAGGCCTTTGCGTAAAACGACTCCGGTGGCAAAATCGCCGGAATCAGCCGCAAGGGCAAGGTTCCAGTTCAGATCGCGGTTTAGCTCTGCAATTAGCTTGCCAACGAAATCACGCTCCGGTTCAGGAACAATAACTTCTTCGTCGCCGTCAGCGTTGTCGCGCAGCAGCCTGACATAAAGCCCGGTCTTTTCAGCTGGTGCCAATTGGCGCAGACTCGTCTCAGCGCGTGTGATAACCTCGTCAATCAGCTGCTGGCGAACGGCCAGCGTGTGTTTGCGGGTTTCCAGGGCGGCGCTGCTTTGGGAGCGGCGCTCAAGCACCGCAGTCTCTTCAGCAGCTTTAGCCCGGGCGGCATTCAAAATCTGATCCGCTTCCTGGCCGGCTGCGCCGAGAATCTGATCGCGCTGAGACCTGGCTTGATCCTCGATCTCGCGGACACGTTCTTCTGCGTCACTAATGATGCGGTTGAGTATAGCGTCAAGGCCGTTCACAGTGATGTAT
>CAYPHB010000030.1:14924-15166 GCA_964410445.1 uncultured Oscillospiraceae bacterium | reverse complement strand
AGCAATATCTCATCAGCTTAAGATATTGAAGCAAAATAAACTGGTTAAAAACAGACGTGAAGGCAAGTCGGTTTTTTATTCTCTGGCAGATAATCATGTGAGAACGATTATTGCGCAGGGGCGTGAGCATATAGAAGAGTAAGGAATAACATAATAAGAGAGGATAGTAAAATGAAGAAAAAATTTAAGTTAGAGGATTTAGATTGCGCAAACTGCGCAGCAAAGATGGAGGAAGCCATCAA
>CAYPHB010000030.1:0-14914 GCA_964410445.1 uncultured Oscillospiraceae bacterium | reverse complement strand
AGAAATTGACAATTGATGCAGATGATGAGAAATTTGACAGCATTATGAAGGAAGCAGCAGCGGTTTGTGCTAAAGTAGAGCCGGATTGCAAAATTCTGGGTATATAGTTATGAATCAAAAACAGAAAAAGATGCTCAGGCGCATTATCATAGCGTTTGCTCTATTTGTAGTATTACTGGTGTGTGAACATTCAGGATTATTTAAGAGGATAGAGCAGTCATGGATTCTACTTCCGATTTATCTTGTGCCATACCTTGTGATTGGTTATGACATTATATACAAAGCAGCCAGAAATATCAGGAATGGTCAGGTATTTGATGAAAACTTCCTAATGATGATAGCAACCTTTGGAGCATTTGGGATTAGGGAATATTCAGAAGCTGTTGCGGTTATGCTTTTTTATCAGGTAGGAGAGTTATTCCAGAGCTATGCGGTAGGAAAGTCACGCCAGTCGATATCAGAAATGATGGATATCTGTCCTGAGTATGCCAATATTGAGGTGGATGGGAACGAAGATCCGAGGTAGCACATGGAAGTATTTACGAGCAACCGTGATTTTATGAAAAGCGGGTTTGATACACCCGGGCGAGAATTTATCTCTGACCAGGAACGTGGCCTAACTCCGCCGCCGGTCGAGAAAGACACTGATAGCAGTCTGAAGATCATTGATCTGCCGCCGGCCGACCCGGACTTAATCAGTCAGCCTCACATATTCGATTGCCTCAATAACCGGCGCAGCCGCCGCAGTTGTCAAAACGTGCCGCTTACTCTTGCTGAATTGTCCTTTTTGTTATGGGCATCACAAGGCGTGCAACGAATTATACCCGCTTACAAGAAAACAGGCCACATCACTTTGCGCCCAGTTCCCTCTGCCGGCGGCCGTCATGCCTTTGAAACCTACCTGGCTATCAACCAAGTCGAAGGGCTCGAAAGGGGTATATATCGTTATCTGCCAGTAGAACACAAGTTGGTTTTCCTACATAGAGAGGAGAACCTGGCGGCGAAACTGATTTACGCCTATGGTGGTGAGGATTATCAGGACGAAGCTCAATGGCTGGGGAAAGTGCCGGTTGTATTCCTCTGGTCCTGCCTGCCCGCGCGCGGTGAATGGCGCTACCATATGGAAGCACACCGCTTGATGCTGATAGATATCGGCCATGTTTGCCAGAATCTTTACCTGGCCAGTGAAGCCCTTAAGTGCGGCACTTGTGCCATTGCCGCGTTTGTCCAGAAAGAAATGGACGCTCTGTTTAAGCTGGACGGAGAAGACGAGTTTGTTGTGTATATTGCTGCTGTGGGCAAACAGAAGTAAAAGTGCTCTTAAAACAACCCCACAACTGCCTCCTCAAACTTTTGCCTTTCTTCGACTAACCGATCTTCGAGGGCGTCCTTCACGGGATCCACTACTCTGCCTGATTCGACAAACCAATCGTAGAGCAGGCGTACGCCTTCCTCAAGGTTGATGGCTGCTTCGTATTCCGGCGCAATCGCCTTGATTTTGCTGTTGTCGAATAGACCAGGGTATGTTTTTTCAAAGTAAAGGTGATTTCCAACGCTGGGAGCAGCTTTGAAAAGAATTTCCGACGGAATATGGACAATTCGTGGCTTTTTACCGACAATCTTGCCGAATTCGAGGTATAGATCTTCCCAGTAATTTCGAAATTCACTGGTTACATGGAATGCCTCGCCGATTGCTTTGGGATTACCTGCCAAGGCCACATAGCCGCGTGCCAGATCCGGTGTGAAGGTGAAGCTCCAGGGTGTTTTGCCATCACCGAACATCACTAAGGGTTTGGCTTTGATAATCCGGTCGACGATCCCGTAGTTTTGGCGCAGAACGCCAACATTCATTGCACCTATGCCAAACGTCAGCGAGGGTCTGATAATTGTCAGCGGAATATCGCCTCGCTCGGAAGCTTCCCAGAGGTACCGTTCCATTTCAGCTTTATGAAATGCATAAGGAAACGCCGGGTCGTCCCAGAGCTCTTCCGCCGCTTCAATGGTGGGAATTGTTTTATATGGCCTTTTGTAAGCGGCAACACTTGAGGTTACAATCACCTGACCGGCTCTGCCTTTGAAGGCCCGCACTGTGGAACGGGCCTCTGCTTCGTTGAAACAGATCATATCGATTACAACATCGAAAGAGTGCTGCTGCATTTCTGTTTCAAAAGCCGCGCGGTCAGAGCGGTCACCGTTCAGTTCGCGAACTTCTGTGCTGAAGGGCAGCGGGTTGCGCCCGCGATTATACAGGGTTACATCGTCGCCTCTGGCCAACAACTGGTCGACGATTGCGCGACTGATCACACCGGTTCCGCCCAGAATCAGAATTCTCATGTTATACCTCCACCACTATCGCTGAGCATAAATATGTTCTTTCAGACTCCAGTTTACCGCTACAGCAAAGTCCACACTGTTAAACGATTGTAAATTTGTCATTTCTTTAATTGTAATAGCTTTGAACCTGACAAGAAATACAATACGCTTGTCAGTTGTTGAATGGTTTTGTATGATCAAATTAAAGTCGGCGGATAAGGACGTCTTGATTCTGGCAAAGGAGCTGCATTAAATATGAAATCCTTAGTTATTTATAAATCCAAAACAGGTTATTCCAAAAAATACGCTGAATGGATTGCCCGGGAGCTTGATGCGGACCTTTACACTGCAGATAATGTCCGTCCGGGCCAGTTCGTTGCCTACGACACTATAATTTTTGGTGGTGGAATTTATGCCAGCAGAATTAATGGTGTTGACCTCATAAAAGATAATCTGCTTGATCTGCTCGACAAAAATGTAATTGTTTTTGCTACCGGAATCTCAGAGCCCAGCCCGGAAGTTGAAGCTGAAATCATTAAGCAGAACTTCTCCCCCGTTGAGCAGGAACAAATCAGTTTTTTTTATTTCCGTGGGGGCTTCGATTACCAGCGCCTTAACTTGCCGACTAAACTAATGATGAGGCTTATGCGCGGGGTGTTAAAACGCAAACAACGTAATAACGAGCCTTTGACACCTATTCAAAGTGGTATGCTGTCATCTTTTGAGCAACCGCAGGACTATACCGAACAGCAAAACATAGCTCCTTTGATTTTGACCATCAGGCTTTAGGCTTTTTCCCGTATTGTAATTCTGGTTGGTATTACGCCGCTGAATACAAAATTGCGGCGTGAATTAATCCGCAGCAAACGAATTTGCAATTGCGGTATTTTGCGGTAGATCCGCTCAATGTATGAGGTGTAAATATTACGGATTTCCTGGTCGGTATTGCCGATAAACGGCCGCAGCGACACAGCACCCAGTTTGATTTCAGCCAACGGCTCTGGCTGCAGAAGCGTATTTTTTTCAATCGAAAAAGCGGGCCCTTCGATTTTGAGGTTAAGGTTGCGCGGTAAGATGCGGCTAAGAAATTCTGGTTGCGTGGAGCCGATCAGATCGGGCAATAATTCCTGGCGCATTTTTTCCACGTGAATCCGGCTGCTGGCTGCAAAACGGCCGTTCGCCGGGATGTCCAGCTGCATGTCGCTGAAAATTGAGAACATTGGCAGTAATTCATTCATCAGGGCTGTTGCTTCTGCCGGTGTCAGTTCGAAATTGCGCAAAGTATAACGGGAATAATCCAATTCGTAATCGGCTAGCAATAGTTTGCGGTTTTTGTTTTTAGTGGTGAATTCTTTGATATCAGCAGCATCCATCCCAGGGTAGCTGACCGAAATCCCCGTTTTTGTGAGGGCTGTATTGTAGTCGCGTTGGGTATAAGTAACGCCGAGGTCAGAGGGAGAAGCAACAACTATTGAAATATAAACATAGAAAAGCAGGGCGAAGATCAACAACAGCAAAGACCAGATAACATAGGTTGAAGGTCGGCGCTTCTTGACTTTCACTCGTCCACTGTTTATTTCTGTTACCGCCGTGTCAGGGCTTACCGGTGCAGCGGCATAATTATTGTTGGCTGCGGCAGGGGCCGCAGACTGTTGATCCATTCAATACCTCGACAAATATTTTAGGACTATTTCTGCATTGTAGCATGTCGAGCCTGCGCTCTGCTACTCAGCACGCCTGCCACCCGGTGTTGTGCTATACTTCCTTCTGCAACTGAATTTACAGAACAGGAAACTATGATGAACATCCATAAAGATCAGACACTTATTACATCTTCTACTGCATTAAGCAGATTAAAACACTGGAATTATTTACCCGAGAGCATGCTGTTGCTTGCATCCCTGATTTGGGGGGGCGGCTTCCCGGCAACTAAACTGGCGCTAAATTCGGGTCTGACAGCTTCAATGGTTATGGCAATACGTTTCTGCGGTGCGGCCTTGTTGTTCGGCATCCTGTTTCGGCGTGAGTTGCGCAAGATGCCGCTAAATGAATGGCTAACCGGCACCGGTGTCGGTCTGTTGCTTTATTTCGGTTTTATTACCCAAACAGTCGGCTTGCAGCTGACTACCCCTTCCCGTAATGCTTTCCTGACAGCCACTTATGTTGTCATGGTCCCTCTCTTCTCTGCCTTGATCTATCGCCAGCGGCCGCAAAAACGAATCGTTATCGGTGCCATTCTCTGCTTTGCCGGGGTTAGTATACTGACAGTCAGCGCCCAAGGCCTTAGTGAAGGTCATCTGACAGGCGATTTATTAACCCTGCTTTGTGCTGTTTGTTTCGCATTCCAATTAATCGCTTTAGAATCAGCAATTGCCAAGGTGAGCGTGCCCCGCTTGATCTTCCTGCAGATGTTTACTGCCGCTGTTTGCTCATTACTGGTTTTGCCGTTGGATTGGGTGCCGCCGGCCAGCGTCAACTGGTCGCAGGCTGGCCCGTCTATGCTCTATTTATTGCTTTTTAGCTCCTGTGTTGCTTATTTTCTGCAAACCTATGCCCAGCGCCACACTTCTGCTGCCCGCACAGCCATCCTCCTTTCGCTGGAAGCACTGTTCGGCAGCTTGCTTGCCATCGTTTTCGGCTTTGATAGATTTTCGATCCGCTTGATTTTCGGCGGTCTTGTAATCTTCTCCGCAATTTTACTGGTCGAATGGCCAGCTAAACGTGAACCGCTGCCTTAAAGTTCTCGCAACGTTTGCGTGCCTTGTGCCCCGGTGATATCATGAAATCAGCTGGTAGAAGCACTGCAATCCCGCAGTTGCACGGCACCAGTCTCGACAAGGAGGTGCTTTTTGCATGTCAGATAATCTCCTCAAGAAATCATTCGATTTTGGCCTCGGTCTAGCAGTCTATTCCAAAGAGAAAATTGAGGAAATAGTCGAGGAAATGGTGAAGCGCGGGGAAGTCGCCAACAAGGACGCCCGCAAAGTAGCTGACGACCTGATTGAAAAAGGTAAATCCAGCCGCGCTGAAATTCAGCAAATGATCAGCAATGAAGTTAACCACGCACTCAACAGAGTTGGCTTAAAGGACGAAGCAGCGAGAAAGGCCGAGCTCGAGCTTATTGTGCGTGAGCAGGTCGAAGCAGCTCTGGCAGCTCGTGAAACCGGCTCAGGTTCAGCTGTCGCCGGAGCGACCGCCGCGGCATCTGCATTTAATTCAGAAGCAGATGAGACGGGTTCAATTAATACTGACCAACACACAGACCAAGACACAGACCAACATTCAGGGATGTAGGCAAACATGGCCTCGGTCTCCCGTCTTCATCTTAACCGTTATCGCCAGATCGTAACTGTTCTGGCGAAAAACGGTTTCGGCTTGTTCTTGCGGCAGGCCGGGATATTCCGCGCTCTCCGCTTGCGGCCGCGCGAGATTTATACTGAAGGAAAAGATGACACGGAGTACAAGAAGGCGCCATTAACAGCCGGAGTTCGCTTGCGGCGGGTATGTGAAACATTAGGCCCGACATTTGTCAAAATCGGCCAACTGCTCAGCACCCGCCCCGACTTACTGCCGGCTGAAGTCATTTTTGAACTGGAAAAGCTTCAGCAATCAGTCAGCCCGATACCTTGGCAGGACATTGAAAGTGTGCTGTATGAGGCTTTTGGCAAACCGCCAACAGAAGTCTACGCCAGCATCGACATAAAACCCCTGGCTTCAGCTTCAATTTCACAAGTGCATGCTGCCAGGCTAGATTCCGGCCAGCAGGTTGCTGTCAAGATTCAGCGCCCGGGGATCGAAGCTCAAATCAAAATTGATCTTGATATTCTTAAAGATATTGCCGGATTATTGGATCGCCATACGAGTTTGGGCGAGCAATACGATTTTTTATCTATGGTCGCTGAACTGGAAACAGCCTTGTTGAATGAACTTGATTTCATCAGCGAAGGGGAAAACGCTGACCGCTTCCGCAAAAACTTCGCAGCTGATGCCAGTATTCATTTTCCGGAAATCCGCTGGGTTTACACAACACGCTGCGTGCTGACAATGGAGCTCATCAACGGCATCAATATTAATCAGGTTGAACAGCTTAAAGCGGCTGGCTGCGATTGCAGCGAGCTTGCCCTGAGACTTTCCCGTACTTTAGCACAGCAGATGCTGCGTGACGGCTTTTTCCACGCCGATCCTCACCCTGGAAATCTACTGGTTATGGAAGACGGCAAGCTGGCCTTTATAGATTTGGGACAAGTAGGCCGCCTCTCTGCCTCGCGCCGGCGAATTCTCAGTGATATGTTGGTAGGCATGGCCAACAACGACGGCGGCATGGTTGTGGAGGCCATTATCGCCCTCGACACCATGAAACAGCGCTCAAGGCTGCATCGTTTCCGTAACGACATCAACCAGTTGCTGGAGCGATATCTGGAGCTGCCCATTGAAGAGATAAAGGTGGGCGAGCTGCTACTGGAGATTTTTGAACTGGCGCGTAAATATCACGTGCGCATCCCGGGTGAGCTGGCGCTGGTGGCAAAAATGCTGGTGACGCTGGAAGGAATCGTGGAAAAGCTCGACAACTCCCTCGATCTCCTGACAATCATGAAACCAATCAGCAAGAATCTGCTGCGCGAATCAATTAATCCCCGGAACCAATACAGGCGTCTGCTTTCCACTGCATCTGCCTACGAAACCCTGATCCGGGAAGCGCCCGGCAGTGCGCTCAATTTCCTGCGCAAGCTGGAAGATGACGACTACACAATTTATCTTGATTTAAAAAACCGTAAAGCTTTGCATCATCAGCTGAACCAAATATTCAACCGCTTGGCTTTCGCGATGGTCCTGCTGGCAGTCAGCATAATCATCGCCGGGATTATTATTGGTTCAAGCATTATGGCCAACACCGACGCCTCCGCGCTGCTGATCAATTCATTTGTGCTGCGGGCAAGCATTCTGATTTCCGCGCTTATTGTGGCGGGGCTGATTGTGTCGATGATCCGCGGCCGAAAGATGAAATAGCGAACGGATGCGTTGTGCTGCACCGCCTGAAAGCGTTGCCAGAGTCGCGTAAACAAGCTGCTGGCAGCTAAACGGACGTAGTGCCTCATGTCAAATTGAGCGCGAACGGTTCTTCGGATTGATTAACCACTTGCTGTTCCTTATAATATTCATAACAATCGAACAACATTCAGCTGCTGACAAGTTTGTTTTCTATGACGGTTGTTTGGTCTGTTCAATAAATTGATAGGGAGATACGTATGGCAATACTTGTTCTGGAAGCGAGTACCTCTGCAGCAAAAGCAATGGTATACGAACCGCAGAAGGGCGTAGTCAACATGATCACCCGGATGTATCCGGAATCAGTGAGCGATGGTTCAGCCATAGAAGCTGACGGCATGATGGCGATGATTTTTGAGATTGGCAACGAAGCGGCCGCAGGTTACGACATTGAAGTGGTTGCCCTCAATTGCACCTGGCACAGCGTCCTGATTACCGATAGCAGTATACGTCCAAAAACCCGCATTTTAACCTGGGCGTGGCGTGACGCCTCAGCGATAGCTATGCCGATCCGGGCGAACGAGGAATTGACACGCACCCTTTATTACGAAACCGGCTGTATGCCGCACGCGATTTACCCACTATACAAGCTGATGCTCCTGCAAAAGCAAGACATGATCAAACCTGATGACAAAGTGCTGGATCAGGGCAGCTTCCTGTATCATCGCCTGACCGGCGAACTCCGGGCCAGCACCAGCCTGATTTCCGGCACAGCGTTAATGAATACCCATAATCTGGACTGGAATCAGCATACAATTGAAATGGCCGGTATTTCTGTTAACCAGCTGCCTGAGCTGCAGCGCTACAGCAAGGAAAACACCTATGCCACTTTGCTGCCGGAAGCAGCCAGGCTGCTTGGTGTAAAGCCGGGAATACCTGTTGGCCTTCCCTATCCGGATGGTTCGATGAACCAGGTTGGCGCCGGTGCACTTAAGCCCGGAATTATGACCCTTTCCGTCGGCACCAGTGGTGCTTTGCGCGTAACTTCGGATAAACCGATTCTGCCGCAAAGCCCGGGTACATGGTGTTATTACGCCCCCGACCGTTATATCTGCGGCGCTGCCACGAATGGCGCCACCAATTGTGTCGACTGGTTTAAAATTACTTTCTCGCCTGAAATGAGCTATAAGGAAATGGATAACATGGTTCTGCGGGCCGACATGTCAACGCCGCCGACTTTTCTGCCGTTCCTGTACGGCGAACGCTGCCCCGGCTGGATGGACAGCCGCCGCGGTGGTTTCGCCGGCATCCTGGCGGCTCATCGGCTGCCTGAACTCTATGCTGCTTTGCTGGAAGGCATTCTGTTTAATCTATACCAGTGCTACGAGCTCTTGACCACAGCAACCGATGCACCGTATGAAATCCGCATCTCCGGCGGCATCAACAACTCTCGCATCTGGTCGCAAATGGCTGCCGACTTGTGGAACCAGCCGCTGCGGATTGCCAAATCAAGCCAGGCTTCCCTGCTTGGCGGTGCCGCAATGGGTATGGCTGCGCTCGGTCTGATTAACAGTCCGGAAGATTTTGAAGGTGACCGTGGCCTGCCTTCGGAACCAAATCCGGAAAACTCAGCACTCATCCGCGCCCGTTATCAGCAGTATCTGGAATTTTACCAGCAAGGCAACTGCTAAACTTAAATATCCACTTAAAAGGCAACGGCTGAACACCGTTGCCTTTTTAATTTGCAGGTTTTTGTCTTTACACCGTTGCCTTTTTAATTTGCAGGTTTTTGTCTTTACCTCGTTGCCTTTTTTTACTTGATGCCGTTGTCTTCAGATACACCGGTTTCAAACTGGCTTTGGTACAGCTCGCTGTAAAATCCTTTGGCTGCCAGCAGCTGAGTGTGAGTTCCTTGCTCAATTATGTCGCCGTCACGCATAACCAGAATCAGGTCGGCATCACGAATAGTTGAAAGCCGATGAGCAATAATAAAGCTGGTGCGTCCGTGCATCAGGCGAGCCATTGCTTGTTGAATTAATACTTCTGTACGCGTATCGACTGAGCTGGTCGCTTCGTCCAGAATCAGAATTCGTGGATCAGCCAAAAGCGCGCGGGCAATTGTCAGCAGCTGTTTCTGGCCTTGTGAAATATTGCTGACTTCTTCGTTCAGTACCATATCGTAACCACCCGGCAGAGTACGGATAAAGTGGTCGGCTGAGGCTGCCTGGGCGGCTGCCTGGATCTCTTCATCTGTCGCTTCTTCACGGCTGAAACGGATGTTATCGCTGATAGTGCCATTAAACAGCCAGGTATCCTGCAGAACCATGCCAAACAGCCCGCGCAGTTCACTGCGTTTGAACTTGCGGATATCCACCCCGTCTATTTTTATAGCGCCCGACCGGACATCATAAAACCGCATCAGGAGCTTGACTATAGTAGTTTTGCCGGCGCCAGTGGGGCCGACAATAGCAACCATCTGGCCGGGAGCGACATCAGCTGAAAAATTGGTGATAACAGTCTGATCCGGATTGTAACCAAAGCTTACTTCCTCAAAACTGACTTGGCCGGTAATGCCTTCTGCCGATGCTGTTTCAGCCAAATCATCCGGTTCTTCAGTTTCTTCCAGGAACTCGAAAACCCGTTCAGCGGCAGCTGTGGTTGATTGCAGAACATTAGCCACACTGGCCAGCTGTGTAATCGGCTGGTTAAACATCCGGACATATTGGATAAAGGCGACGATATCTCCCAGCAGGACTGTGCCGCGGGAAGCCTGCAGCGCGCCAATTAACACTACAAATACATATCCCAGATTTCCGACAAAGCCCATCAGGGGCATCATGATGCCGGAAAGGAACTGTGACCTCCAGGAAGATTTGTAAAGCTCGTCATTCAGTTCTTCGAATGTTTCGATGGAACGGGCTTCGCCATTAAAGGCCTTAACCACCAAATGACCGCTGTACATTTCCTCAACATGGCCGTTGAGATGCCCCAGAAATGTCTGCTGAGTGCGGAAATATTTTTGTGACCGCTTGATTATCAGGCGAATAATCAGCATCGACAGCGGCAGCACTATGACAGCAGACAAAGTCATAACCAGGCTGATAGAGAGCATCATAATCAGGGCGCCTACTAACGTCGCAACCGAGGTAACCAGTTGTGAAAGGCTCTGGTTGAGCGTTTGGCTGACAGTATCAACGTCATTGGTGACCCTTGAGAGAACTTCACCATGCGTGGTTTTGTCAAAGTAACTCAGTGGCAGCCGTTTAATCTTGAGCGATATGTCGCGCCGCAGTGAGTAGCTGATGTGCTGCGCCAGACCACTCATGATAAATCCCTGGATGTAGGAAAGTATCGAGCTCAGCGCATAAAGCCCGAGCAGCCACAAAAGCACCCTGCCGATGCCGGTGAAATCGATGCCCTGACCACTGCCGGTCATTTTGCCCAAAACACCTTCATACAGAATATTGATTGCCTCACTAAGGATTTTGGGGCCGGCAATAGTAAACAAAGTGCTGGTTGCGGCAAACAACATGACCAGAATTATCCGGAACCAGTAAGGGCGCAGAAAACGGGTCAGCTTGGCCAGCGAGCCTTTGAAGTCACGTGCCTTTTCGCCGCCCATCATAGCGCCGGCTGGGCCGCCGTGACCCGGTCCGCCCCGGCTGCCGCCGGGCCCAAAGCCACGGCCGCCTTTGCCAGCCTGTGAAGCCGAACTTGTGGAATTATCTTTATTTCCCGCTTCTAAATCTTTACGGGCTTGTTCCAAACGTTTATTCATACCGCCAGTTCCTCCTGTGAAAGTTGCGACAGGGCAATTTCGTGGTAAACCGGGCAGGTTTTTAGCAATTCGCGATGTGTACCTATGCCGACTACTCTGCCTTCATCAAGTACAATTATTTGTTCGGCGTTAATAATGGTCCCGATACGCTGGGCTACAATCAGTACCGTCGAGTCACCTGTATCAGCCTTGAGCGCCTGGCGCAATTTGGCGTCCGTACGATAATCAAGCGCTGAAAAGCTGTCATCAAAAATATAGATATCCGGCTTTCTTGCCAAAGCGCGTGCGATGGAAAGCCGCTGCCTTTGCCCACCGGAAACATTGGCGCCACCCTGGGCGATTTCGGTAGCAAAACCTGCGGCTGACTGGTCAATGAAATCAATTGCCTGGGCACCCTCTGCAGCATGCCTGACTTCGGCATCGGTTGCGTCCGGCTCGCCATAACGGATATTGCTTGATATGTCGCCTGTAAACAATATACCCTCTTGCGGTACATAGCCGATTCTGGCGCGCAGGTCAGCCATGTTAACATCGCGGATATCAATGCCGTCGATCCGGATACTGCCAGCGCTGACATCATAGAAGCGGGGGATTAAATTGACGACAGTTGACTTGCCGCTGCCGGTACTGCCGATAAAAGCAGTTGTTTCGCCTGGTTTTGCCCTAAAACTTATATCGCAGATCACATTCTCGTCAGCGTCAGGGTAGCGGAAGCTGACATTGTCGAAAACTACTTCGCCGTTAGCCGTTGCCGGGAAAGTGACAGGTTCCTTGGGGTCGAGGATTACGGGTTCAATACTTAGCACTTCATCGATGCGGGCAGCAGATACGCTGGCACGCGGGAGTAAGATAAAGGCAAAAGATACAAAGAGGAAAGCGAAGATTATCTGGGTTGCGTACTGCATAAACGCCATCAAACTGCCGATCTGAATACTGCCGAGGTCAACCTGTTTGGCGCCGAACCAGACAATAGCAAGTGTAGTCAGGTTCATAATCAGCATCATGAATGGCATCATCAGGATCATCAGCCGGTTGACAAAAAGATTGACGCTGGTCAGTTTTTTATTAGTTTCATCGAAGCGTTCTTCCTGGTGTTCTTCGTTATTGAAAGCCCGGATAACCATCAGGCCCGTCAGTATTTCGCGCGTTACCAGGTTAAGACGATCAATCAGCTTCTGGACCAGTTTAAAGCGGGGCAGTGCGAAAATGAACAATATCAAAATCAGAGTCATCAGCAAAGCCACTGCCAGAGCGATTATCCAAGTCATCGAAACATCTGTTTGTACAACTTTGAGGATACCGCCTACACCCATAATAGGTGCATAAAACAAAATTCGCAGCAGCATGACCAGCGACATTTGAATTTGCTGGATGTCATTAGTTGAGCGCGTTATCAGCGATGCTGTGGAGAAGTTTGAAAACTCAGCGTTGGAGAACGACTCTACTTTGGTGAAAACGCGGGTACGCAGGTCGCGCCCGAGGCCGGCGGCAACGCGCGAGGCTAAAAGGCTGACAAGTACTGTAGCAACGGCACCGGCTGAAGCGATCAAGAGCATCAGGCCACCGATCCACAGCATATAGTTTCTTTGAACGCGGTCGGTATCAATCCCCACCGCGGTGTATTCGTCTTTGATCCACAGCGCTGCTGTCTGTTCGAGCGCAGCCTCCGGCAATTTATTCAACTCTGGTTCAGCCTGAGCCAGCAGTGCCTGACGCTGCTCCGCGGGCATACCTGCCAGGATGGTGTATAAGTCTGTGCCCGGCGGCAACTCACCAAACAAATCAGCTCCGCTGCCTGCATCTCCGGGCAAATCTTCTCCACTGGCAACGGCTTTTATAAACTGAGCTAGAGTGGCTGTTCTGTTAAAGATGCTTTCAAGACGTTGCTGCTCTTCCTCAGTCAAAGCGAGCGGAAGCACAACCGGTTCGCTGGCAAGTATTGGATAACGTTCAAGCAGGCTTGCCGTGTTGGCATCGGAGCTTGACCCCGAACCTGAAGCAGAGGGTACTGACAAAAGCTCATACTTGCTGCGGACAAAAGCCTGGTCCTCGCTCTTCATCAGTAACTGCAGACGCTCAAATTCGGCTGCTCGCATCACCTCAGGGATACTGCTTTCAATGCCGCCGCGCTGCAAACCGTAATCGACAATGCGTGACATATAATCCGGCAGCGCCAAATCAGCCATGGCCTGGCCGAAAAGCAAAGCGAAAATCACAATTATAGCCAACAAATATGGCTTCAGATATTTCATTAATTTCAACATTATTTAATTAACCTCAGTGGTTCATGATCTGTTGACGAAGTGCCTGTTTACGAACAATACAGAACAGCAATGAGTTCTCGGACACACTAATTAATGTTATGGCTTTAGCTCGAGTCTGTCAATTGCCGGAAACTGTTCCGGTACAGTGATACTTGGCTTAATAATCACTTATTATTTGTGAACAAATATTGCAGTTGGATATTGAATTTTTAGCAATTTACTGTCAATTTACACAATCTTGGAAGTTAATGTTTCGTTTGTATATACAAATTGTCTGATATTTGATATATTAGTTGCAAAGAAAATATGGGGAATTCCGAAGGGATGACCGCTTATGAAATCGATGGGCGAATGGCGTAAAGTAAACACGCGCAATACTATACTAAATATTATCCGCAGTGAGGGCAAGGCATCAAAGTTTCAACTCCAGAAAACAACTCGATACAGTATGACTACAATTCTGGCTGCTATCGATGAACTTAGTGATGAGAAGCTGATTATTTCAGGTGGCAAAGGCATTTCCCAGGGCGGGCGCAGGCCCGAATATTTCGTCCTCAATCCTGAGGGCGGTTTTTTTATCGGTGTTGAATTCAATGCGCTGAACATTTCCGCAGCTGTAATTAACTTTAAAGGTGAAACTGTCGTCACCCGCAGCCGCAGATTTAATAATGGCGTAATGAATCAAGCCTTATTAACACAAGAGGTGGTTGATCTGCTAAACGACCTGTATCTGCCTTTGGTAAATTCCCGCAAACGCGTTTTTGGGATTGGAATCGGGTCACCCAGCCTGATTGATTTCAAGCAGGTTACAACCTATAGTGATCTCTCCCAGGCGCCGGATTTGCCGATTCAACGCGCGATTGAAAGAAACTTCGGCTTGCCTGTTTATCTCGATCACAATGTCAATGCCATTGCCCTGGCCCTAAGAACTCTGGTTGATGACCATCAGAATGAGGATTTTGTCTTGTTTTCCATCCGCAAAGGTGTCCACACCAGTATTTTTATTAATGGCCAGCTGCTGCGCGGGCGCAATAATTCAGCTGGTGAAATCGGCCATATACCTGTGCCGGGCAACAAACGCCAGTGCGTCTGCGGTCACTACGGCTGCATTGACACCCTGGCTTCCAACGAGGGTATACTTAATATTCTGCGCGAAGGGGTACGCGGAAACCGCTACCAAAAACTGTTTAATACGATCGACCGGGACGAAAGCAAATTGACAATTACCAGCTTTGCCGATTCGGTACTTGCCGGTCATAATGATTCGCGATTGTTGTTTGAGGAAATTTGTGACTATTTGGCCTACGGCTTAACTGGCGTGGTAAATATTCTTAATCCTACGAAAGTAATTTTATATGGCGAACTGATGCGGGTTGGTGATTTACTGGCAAACAGTTTGTTAGAACGGCTCAACCGGATGGCCTTCTATACTAACGCCCGCAATTTGCAGATAATTTGCTCGGAATATGATCCGGAAATCGGTGCTGTCGGCGCTGCCACCCTGGTCCTGAATAACATGTTCCCTTATATTAAGACGATCGAAGCTGCTGAATTCAATTTTAGAAGATACTAG
>CAYPHB010000029.1:0-15443 GCA_964410445.1 uncultured Oscillospiraceae bacterium | reverse complement strand
TTCCTGGCGGCTTCCGACTTTTTCTTGCGCCGGACGCTGGGTTTTTCGTAATGTTCACGTTTCCTTACTTCAGCGAGTACTCCGGAACGCGCACATGAACGCTTGAAGCGGCGAAGCGCACTGTCAAGGGATTCATTTTCTTTTACTCTAATTTCAGACAACTGTTCTCCCTCCCCTCACAGTGAAATCTGTACCGCCGATAACATAGCTTTTCAAGCGGCATCATTAATATTATACAGGCTATACGGGGTCTGCGTCAATATTCCGGCTGGTTCAGGCAGCGTCAGGCAACGCTGACGCTTGTGGCAACCGTCTCGGGTAGTTTTCTCCGGTGTCAGAGAATTTTCTCACCCATTTTCACGCCGCCCAGTAAATGAAAATGCACATGCGGCACACTTTGGCCAGCACCTGCGCCACAGTTGTTGATCAGGCGGTAACCCGATTCAAGTACACCTGTTGCCGCAGCAACTTTCGGGATTGCCTTGAGCACAGCTGTCATTACAGTCGGGCCGTCTTCAGCCGCAGCCATTTCGTTAAGATCCGTAAAATGGCGGCGGGGTACAATTAACACATGTACCGGTGCCACTGGATGCAAATCATTGAACGCGATTACAGCTTCGTCTTCGTAAACGCGGGTTGATGGCAATTCGCCCCGGACTATCTTACAAAACAGGCAGTTTTCCATTTGGTCACCTCGCTAAAAAAGTTGCGGCGATTGCAAGCGCTTCTTCAATTTTGCTGACGTCTTTACCACCGGCCTGGGCCATGTCAGCACGGCCGCCGCCACCACCGCCGGTTATGCGTGCAGCTTCACGAACCAGGTTGCCGGCATGAGCGCCAGCTGCGACTGCTGCTTTATCAGCCATTGCCACCAGAGCAACCTTGCCGCCTTGATCCGCCGCCAGCAGCACCACTGCTGTTTCCAGACGGTCACGAACTCGATCAGCCAGTTGACGCAGCTGGTCGGGGTTATCTGCTTCCACTTTTTGGGCAACAACCTGAAACGGCCCAATGCGAACCGCCTGGCCAGCCAGCTCGACTGCCTGGCCGGCAGCAGCTTCTGTCTGCATTCGTTCGGCTTGTTTTTCACTTTCATGTAAGTTATGCAGAATAGCCGCAGCACGAGTCGGCAACTGGGCTTCCGGTGTTTTCAGTAATGCGGCGGTTTGAGCCAGTATGGCCTTTTCAGCCAGGGCCAGCTCATAAGCGGCCATCCCCGTGACTGCCTCGATGCGGCGGACACCTGCAGCTATTCCGGTTTCGCTGATGATCCGCAACTGCCCGGCCTGACTGGTGTGATCAAGATGAGTCCCGCCGCAAAGTTCGCGGCTGAAGGGTCCAGCCAAATCACCAACAGTGACAACACGTACATTTTCACCGTATTTTTCACCAAACAGCGCCAGCGCGCCAAGCTTCCTGGCTTCAGTGAGCGGTACCGTAAGGGTGTTAACCTGCAGGTCGTTGAGAATGGTCTGGTTAACGATACGTTCGATTTCCAGAATCTGCTCGGTGGTCAGCGGTTGGAAATGAGTAAAGTCAAAACGCAGGCGATCGGGTGTAACCAATGAACCTGCTTGTTCAACATGTTCGCCAACAACCGTGCGCAAGGCCTTTTGCAGTAAGTGAGTAGCAGTGTGGTTGCGGGCTGTGGCCATCCGGCGGTCAGCGGCAACCTGCATTTGCACCTGCTGGCCTACCTTAATGCTGCCTTCTTTAATCTCAATCAAATGCAGATACTTGTCCGAAGCATCTTTGTTTACACTAACAACTTCAGCCTCCAGACCAGCCGCAGTTACAGTGCCGACATCGGCTGTCTGACCACCGGCTTCCGCATAAAAAGGCGTGCGGTCGGTAACCAGCGTCAGCCTGGTACCGGCGAAACCAGCGGTAACAAGGTTCGGATTACCGTCATCGTCTTCCTGGATCAGCCAGAGCACTTCAGCAGTTGCCTCCAGATCACAATAGCCGACAAATTCTGTTGGTTCACGGTCTGCCTGCATTTCGGCCGGCAGTTCGCTGCCGCCCCAGGCAGTATCAACCCTGACTTTACGTGCGTTGCGGGCAGCATCGCGCTGGGCTTTCATAGCTGCGATAAACCCGGCTTCAGCAACCGCCAGACCGTTCTCTGCCGCGATTTCACGGGTCAGATCCAACGGAAAACCATAGGTATCGTGCAGCCTGAATGCGTCTTCACCGGCAATAGTCGTACGTCCTTCGCGTCTCGCTTCTTCCAGCATACCAGCGAGAATTTCACTCCCCTGAGCAATGGTGCGGGAAAAAGCTTCTTCTTCTTTACTAATAATTGTCCGGATGTAGGTTTCTTTTTCAGCGAGTTCAGGATAAGCAGCTTTGCTTTCCCGGATCACGATTTGTGAAATCTCACTAAGAAACGGACCTTCAATGCCCAGCAGGCGGCCGAAGCGGGCTGCCCGGCGCAACAGGCGGCGCAGGACGTAGCCGCGGCCTTCGTTGGCAGGCAGAATACCGTCGGAAATCATCATAGTGGTAGAGCGGATATGGTCGGTAATAACACGAATAGCTACATCACTGCGTTCGTCGGAACCATACTCAACCTTAGCTTTGGCGCAGACCGTATCGAGGATTGCGCGAATTGTGTCTACCTCAAACAGGTTGTCAACGTCCTGCATTATGCAGGCAAAGCGTTCCAGACCAGCCCCTGTGTCGATGTTTTTCTTGGCCAGCGGTGTGTAGGAACCATCGGTCTCTTTATTGAACTGAGTGAAAACAAGGTTCCAGAACTCAATAAAACGGTCGCAGTCACAGCCAACTGAGCAGTCGGCACGGCCACAGCCTTTATCAGGTCCGCGGTCAAAGAAAATCTCAGAGCAGGGCCCGCAGGGGCCGATGCCGTGTTCCCAGAAATTATCTTCTTTGCCCAGGCGTGATATTTTACCGGCGGGCAAGCCAATATCATTCAGCCAAATGTTGTAAGCCTCATCGTCTTCATGGTAAACCGTTACGTAAAGCCTGGCTTCAGGGATTTCCAGCACTTCGGTGCAAAATTCCCAGGCCCAGGCGATGGCTTCGGTCTTGAAATAATCGCCAAAGGAAAAATTTCCGAGCATTTCAAAATAAGTGCCGTGACGGGATGTTTTGCCGACACGCTCGATATCCGGCGTGCGAATGCATTTCTGGCACGTTGTAACCCGCGGGGCTGGTGGTACTTCAGCTCCGGTAAAATATGGTTTCAGCGGCGTCATACCGGCGTTAATCAGCAGAACGGAAGGGTCGTTCTGCGGTACCAGCGGAAAACTCTTCAACCGCAAATGTTCTTTCGATTCAAAAAATGACAGGAATTTTTCCCTGATTTCATTCAAGCCCAGCTTCTGCATGGACAACTTACCTCGCTCTTTCGGACATTTCAGCTCGTTGATAACGGTCGGACTGACGTTTCATTTTACCCTAAACCGGTATTTGATTACAAGTTGGCCGCCTTGCCTGCATGTATACCCAGTTGGACACACTTCTGTAAACTCAAGTCATTTGTAAAATTCAATTGACGTGTTCAAGTCTGCTTGTGCAATTCGGCTTTATCAGGTCAAGTGTGTTTGAACAAGATGTCTTTTATGCTAAAATATTGCAATCAATGCAGTTAAACCAGACTGACTATTTTGATTCAGTCTGGTTCAGTTTCGGGTCGGAACACCACTTCACGCCTGAGATTTAATCCTGCCGGTTTCCCGCACCAAGTAACTATTTGCCCGCTTATAGGAGGAGGATTGCCCTCATGCCAGATTCTGTTCCCGACCCTAAAGGTATGCTTGCAGCTGTCAGCAAGGCTTGTGGGGTCAAAATACCTGAATTATACTTGCCTGCACCGGAAACAGACCTGACACGTTTCGCGGTTGTAGCCTGTGACCAGTACACTTCTGAACCGGAATACTGGGAGGAGACAGCCCGGATTGTTGGCTCAGCGCCCTCAGCGCTTCATCTTGTCCTGCCGGAGTATTATCTGGAACACCCTGGAGAAACTACTGTTGAACGTCGGATCGATAGCATTAATGCTGCGATGCGGGATTATCTGAAGCAGGGCGTTTTAAAGTCTATTGGTACAGCCGCAGTAGTTTTGAAGCGTACGCCTCCGGGGACGAACGGACGTCTGGGGCTTGTACTGGCAATTGATCTTGATAAATATGACTACAAACCCGACAACCGGAACTTGATCCGGGCCAGCGAAGGCACAGTGCTTGACCGGATACCGCCCCGGGTGGCGATCCGCCGTGACGCCCCGCTGGAGTTACCGCACGTTCAGTTGCTGATCGATGATCCGAAACATTCTGTAATTGAACCGCTTTTTCGGGCAGCTGAGCAGCAGGGTGAACCACTCTACAATTTTGAATTAATGCAGGGCGGCGGCCATCTGGCGGGTTACAAAACAACCCCGGAGAACCCGGACCTGCAGGCTGCTTTAAACAATTTGGCCAATCTGGAAAGCGGACGGCGTGACGGTATGCTGTTCGCGGTTGGCGATGGCAATCATTCGCTGGCCACAGCCAAAACTCATTACGATAATAACAAAGCTGTTTTCGGGCCCGATCATCCTGCCCGCTACGCTTTAGTGGAAATAATAAATATTCATGATTCAGGGCTGAAATTTGAACCGATTCATCGCGTCATGTTTAATATCGAACCTGAGCTTTTTCGCCAGACTGTCGCAGCCTTCTTTGGCAGCGAGGCGACAATCACCGCTGCCGCTGAGCCACTGCCCGGCTCGCCGGAAATGCTCCCGGCAGCGATTGCTAACAGTGACGGCAGTCTGGTGCTGCCATTATTGCAGCCTGACGGCTGCCGAATGTTGAACCTTGCAAAACCAGTTAGCGGCAGTCTTTTAGCGGCAGAGCGTGTCAGTGGTCTGATCGAGCTACTGGTAGAAAAGCACGGGGGGCGTGTGGATTATATTCACGGCAGCGCAGCTATGCTCTCGTTGGCAGCAAACGGTGCCTCCGGCTTACTTTTGCCGGCACTGGAAAAAGATGATTTTTTCACAGCCATCGCCCGTGAAGGGGTTTTGCCGCGTAAAACCTTCTCGATGGGCGAAGCTCATGAAAAACGCTATTATCTGGAAGCTCGTAAGATAATCTGATCTGTCAGAAAGGTTCCGGTGCATGGCTCATAATTACCCTGCTCAAGAAAAAACTGTCTGCATTATCGGCGCCGGTCTGACTGGTTTGGTAGCAGCGTTTCGGCTAGCCAAACAAGGCCGGGCAGTTATTCTATTGGAATCTACTCTGGAAGTCGGCGGCATGGCAGCAACGTTCCCCATGGGCAGCACGCGTCTGGAACACATCTACCATCATTTTTTCACCAGTGATACGGAACTGATTAAACTGGTTGAAGAACTGGGCCTCTCAGATTCTCTGACTTACCACGAAACACGTGACGCTTTATATTCAGGCGGACGATTGTTCCCCTTTTCCGGAGCAATCGATTTATTGCGCTTTAACCGCATTCCTCTGACACAGCGGCTGCGCACCGGCCTGCTGGTGTTAAAGTCCGGCCGGATCAAGGATTACAAACCTCTGGAGCAAGAGACGGCGTTGTCTTTTCTTGAGCGGTCCTGCGGCAGCGAAGCTTGTGAGCGGCTCTGGCAGCCTTTGCTACGCGCCAAATTTGATCACGATGCTGATAGGGTTTCGGCGGTTTGGATTTGGAATAAATTCAAACTGCGCGGCGGATCACGAACCAATAAGTTCAGCCGGCAGAAGCTGGGCTACATGCAGGGCAGCTTTCAATTACTGATCGATGCCTTGGTACGAGGCATCGAAGAACGCGGCGGGCGCATTCATTATGGTTATACAGCCATGGATATTATCCGCCGTGGCCGGCGTTATCAGGTTGCCTGCATTCTCGATAACTGCAGTCAGGCTGCTTTTACCGCGGACGCAGTTATTGCCGCTGTTGCTTCGCGGCAGTTCGCCAATATTGTTACTAGCCTTTCACTGCCCAATCAGTATATGCAGCGCGTGCGCCAGGTTCAGTATAAAGGCGATCTGTGCCTGATTCTGCGTGTGCGCAAAAGCCTCTCGCCTTATTACTGGACAACGGTTTGCGATAAGCTGCCATTTGTCGTCGTGATAGAGCACACAAATATGACCGGTACTGCGCCTTATGACGGTTCAATAATTTATTTATCCCGCTATCTCGATGTTTCTGATCCTTTATGGATCAAGTCTGATGGCGAGATTTTTCAGGAATTCATTGCCGGCTTGCGCAAAATGTATGCGGCTTTTGACCTGGCCGATCTGATGGACTGGCGCTTGCGGCGCACGCGTTACGCTCAACCTGTCATCACCTGCGGCTACCCGGCACAGCAGCCTGAAATGGAAACACCTGCCGCCGGAATATATCTTGCTGGCATGGCCCAAATTTACCCTGAGGACAGAGGGATGAACTACGCGATCCGGCTGGCTAACGATACCGCTGTTGCAGCCGGCAGCTATCTGGAATCGATACGTCCGCACGAGGCTGAGTCCGAATCCAACTCACGGAGAAACTCATGAAGACATCACGCCAAAGTTGGTTTCATTGTCTGCCGCTGTTGCTGCCGGTCTTACCCGCTTTACTGGCTTTCCCTTTTCTGGGCGGTGATACCCCCGCTTTTTTACTTTGGTGGCTGACACTTACGTTATTCGGATTAGCGGCATTGCCGCTGGCCGGCCGACTTTTTCGGATTTCGCCCGATCGCGGCTTCCTCTTTGCCAAACCCCTGGGGCTGGTTCTGGTTGCTGTCGTTGTGTTTATCCTGGCCAGCCTGAAGCTGGCGCCATTCCGGCAGCTGACAATTCTGGTAATACTTGCGTTGCTGGCAACATTGGTTCACCTTTCACCGCTTAACCGTTCCTTCTGGCGGACAGCCGCCCAGCCTAAAACCTTGCTATACTGGGGTATTGAGGAATCATTATTCGGCTTTACGTCTTTGCTTTGGACTTTTGCCCGGGGCCTTCATCCCGCGCTCGATTCGCTGGAGAAGTTCATGGATTACGGCTTCATGATGTCGCTTTGGCGCACTGATTACTTGCCGGCCGCCGACATGTGGCTCGCTGGCAAGCCAATTAATTATTATTACTTTGGCCAATACATTACTACGCTGTGGGCTAAAGCCTGCGGCATCCCGCCCGAAATCGCCTATAACCTGGCGATGGCTTCTTTGTTCGCGCTGACATTTTGTCTTACTTTTGCCATAGCTTTATTACTGGGAACAATGTTTATCCGTGCGAAGCGCAGTGCTTCAACTTATCTGCCGCCTGTATTTGCCGGCACAGCTGCGGTTTTACTCACCTTAGGCGGTAATGGCCACGTTTTTTATTACGGCTCCAGCAGGTTCGGCAGTTGGCTGCACGGTGTATTCAGCCGTTGGGGCTGGCCTGTCGGCGAGCGCTCTGCCTTTTACTGGTTTGCTGACGCCACCCGTTACATTGGTTATAATCCCGACACTGTCGACAAAACCATTCATGAGTTCCCTTTTTACTCTTTTCTGGTCGCAGATTTACACGCTCATGTGGCTAATCTGCCCTTGGTTCTATTGGCTTTGGGCTTACTGGCTGTTATGATCAGCAGGCCGCTCGGCCCAGCCCCCTCTCTTTTCAAGCAGCGCCAGCCGGTTGGCAATTTGGTTAAACCACAATCACTGATAGATAAACTAAAAACAGTTTTGCCGGAACCGCACTTGTTTTTGCTTGCCGGGTTGCTGGCTGTGTTTATGATGGGCAACTACTGGGATTTTGTAATTTATTTCGTAGTCAGCGCCCTGATGCTTGTTTTGCGGGAACAGAAACAGCCGGCCGTGATTACAAACGGCCGGGCACTCCTGCTTGCGGCAACGGGAGTTGTGCTGCTGGCGATACCATTCCTATTTGTGACAAATATTTTCATTGCTGTCGCAGCTTATGCGCTGGTTGCTGTGCTGGCACGGTTTGCCGAGCGGCACTGGCCACATGCTTTTACCGTCGCAATAGCCCGTTTGGCCGAACTCTTTTTTCTGGCCCACCTGATTGCCCTGCCCTTTAACTATGGCTTTGAACCGATTTCCAAAACAATTGCCCGGACCGTAAACCAAACCCCCTTGATTCAGCTGTGGGTGCTATACGGCTTTTTCCTGCTCGCGGCTTTGGCATTTATGTTTGATTTACGACATGAGAGGCGGCAAACAGAAATCAGGAGCGTGCAAAACCTGGATACGGCAGTAATTTCAGAAGCCAATGCCGAAACCAAAGGTGATGCCAACCGTTTTCTGCCAGCACTGCTGAATCTCACACCAACCGACCGCTTGCTGCTGGTTTTTGTAATTTGCGGTTTTGGACTGATTCTACTGCCGGAACTGATTTATGTGGTGGATATTTATTCCGGCGACTATAAACGTGCCAATACAATGTTTAAATTCACATACCAGGCTTTTGTGCTGTTGTCGTTTGTGCTGGCCTGGGCACCTCTGCGGCTGCTGTTTCTGCCTACAGCCAGCGCGCCATCCGGCAGGCTTAAACGCGGGAATCAAGCTACTGCCAACAACAGACGACGTTTATTGGGAGCTTTATTATTGCTTTTGTGGGTGCCCTCATTAATGTATCCGTTCACAGCCGCCTCTCAGTGGCTGGGTCCTTTTAAACCGGAACTTTATCAGGGCTTGGATGGTGTCTACCCCTTTTCCGAAAAAGACTCCGTTGAAATTCCCGGCGCTAACCCGGGTGAACTGGCCCCGGACTACGAAGCTATTCTCTGGTTCAATAGCGAAGTAAGCGGTCAGCCGGTTGTACTCGAAAGCTATGGCGACCAATACACCGATTACTGCCGCATATCGGCCTACACAGGCTTACCAACGGTTATCGGCTGGCAGACACATGAATGGCTCTGGCGCACCAGCAAAGCTACGCCTGATGCCTACTCCAGTGTTGTCGTTCCTCGCCAGCAAGATGTCAGCACCATCTATACTTCCGAAGACCAGGCTGAAGTTTTGCAATTGCTTGACCATTATGAAGTCCGCTATATTGTAATCGGCGACCTCGAACGCCAGAAATTTATGGCAACAGACGATGCAGGCCAGCCTAAAAGCGCAGTCAACGAAACTCTGTTGCGCTCACTGGGGAATGTGGCATTTGAATCTGGCAGCTTGTATGTAATCGCTTTGCCTTTATAACCATACCTGCCCTTTTCTTAATCACAGCCTTATTGCTTATTCGCTATGCTTAATCACAGCCTTATTGCTCATCCGCTATGCTGCTTTCCCGCCTGCCTGAGTGCCGGCGGGTTTTTATTTGTTATAATGAAGGTATATTTGCACAAGGGAGGTAAGATATGCGTTACAAAACATTAGGTAAAACCGGTATTTCAGTATCGGAAATTGGTCTGGGAACCTGGGCCATGGGCAGTGATTATTTTGGCCGTACCGACGACGAGCAATCAATCGCAGCCATTAGAAGTGCGCTGGACGCCGGAATCAATCTGATAGACACTGCGCCTGCTTATGGTTCCGGACATGCAGAAGAAATCGTTGGCCGTGCCCTCGCGGGGCGGCGAGATGAAGCAGTAATTACAACAAAATGCGGTACGGTACGCAACAAACAAGGTGTCTTTGTCCGTGATTTATCCTTTGAAGGGTTACAGGAACAACTGGATGACTCCTTGCGCCGTTTACAGGTGGATGTAATTGATGTATATCTTTTTCACTGGCCGGATCCAAACACTCCAGACGAGAAAGCCGCTGAATCAATTGCAAAATTAAAGGAAACGGGAAAATTCAAGCATTTTGGTGTATCCAACTTTACACTCGAGCAAATCGATATAATTGATAAAATTATTCCGGTTGAAGTGCTGCAGCCAGCCTACTCCATCCTCGACCGCAGAAGGACAAAACTGATCGAGAAATGTGCTGAGCGCGATATTGGCATCATGACTTACGGCTCACTGGCAGGTGGTTTGCTGACCGGGAAATTCAAAGAAAAACCTGAATTCGAGGAAACTGACACACGCGAAGACTTCTATCCATTCTTTAAAGATCACTTATGGGATAAGAGCATGGCAGTATTGAAAGATTTGCAGGTTATAGCAAAGGAACGTGGCCGCACGTTGGCTGAACTGGCCATTAATTTTGTTTCTCAGGATCCAAATATCAGCACGGCTTTGGTTGGCGCAAAAACCCCGGCTCAGGTGGAAGCCAATGTCGGTGCAAGTGGCTGGAAGCTAACCAACGCTGAACGCCGCCGCATCAACGAATCCTTCGAACGAAATTTTGGTGATACAACCGCCAAATAAGGCAAAGCTTACCATTCGGGCCTCGTCAGCTTAAAAGAGTTTGCTGTTATGTCACACAGTTAACCAATTATTCGGAATTTACAAAACGCCCGTCAAACCAGTGTGAGCCAGCAGGCTAACCGGAAAGACGGGTGTTTTTGTGCAAAATAGGTCTCTTTTAACTAAGAATGAGATAAATGAGACTTGAAATGAGTTAGGATCAACTATGGCAAGGGCAGGGTTTTTCATTGCAGGATCCCGTTCCGCTCGCCTGCTTTTTAGAAATTCAGCAGCGAAACGCGAATTACACCTTCAATGCCGCAGAGCTCCTGCCAGATATTTTCATCAATTGGTGTATCGATGGAGAGGAACGACTGAGCGCGCATTTTATCTTTCTTGCGGCTCCAGTGCATCGTCGCAATATTGATATTGTGTTTGCCAAGTACAGTACCAACCCGGCCGATGATGCCCGGCACGTCTTCGTTCTGCATGGCGACGACATAAGGCGAAAGCTCAAAATCCATGTGATAGCCGAAGAAATCCACCAGGATTTCAGAATTTTTCCCGAACACAGTACCTGAGACAGAAAGGTCTTTTTCTGCAGCGTAAAAACGCACGGTAATTAAGTTGGAGTATTTCTCTAATTGAGTTGTTTTGCTTTCAACAACCTGTACTCCCCGTTCGCTGACATTCTGGCGGACGTTGACAAAGCTGATCCTTTCGGTGTTGATCGAGCCCAGATAACCTTTGAGAACTGACAAAGTCAGGATGCTGGTATCTTTGCCGGCAAGCTCACCACTGTATACTATTTCAATTTTGTTGACTGGCGCTGTCTCCGCCTGATGGTATATCGCGCCCAGTTTTTCAGCCAGGCTGGCAAAAGGCCGCAACTCGTTCATGCTGCCGCTAAAAGAGGGCATATTGATTGCCGAAACCAGCTCGCCTTTAAGGGCTTTGCTGACAAGTTCAGTTACAGCGATTCCAACATTGGCGTTGGCTTCGTGTGTAGAGGCGCCTAAGTGCGGTGTATAAATCACATTCTTCAAGGTCAGCAATGGATTTTTATACTGCTGTTCACCGGGTTTGGCACTGAAATTGGGCTCTTGCTCCAAAACATCGAGGCCGGCAGCAGCGACCTTACCAGCAATCAGAGCTTCGTAGAGAGCTTTTTCATTGACTAAACCACCACGGGCAGCATTGACTATGCGCACACCCTGCTTGCATTTAGCCAGCTGGGGAGCGTCAATCAAGTTATAAGTTTCCTTGGTTTTCGGCATATGAACAGAAATGAGATCCGCCTGGACCAGCAGTTGGTCGAGGGTTTCGCAACGCTCGATATCCAGATTGGTGAAGCGCTCGGGTGCTGTATAAGGGTCATAGGCGACAATATTCATACCAAGGCCGCAGAGTTTACGGGCGACTATCGTGCCAATCCGGCCCAGGCCAACGATACCAGCAGTTTTGCCATCCATTTCATTGCCAATCATAGTTCCCCGGCGGAAATCATCATTATGCGACGATTCATAAGCCTGGCAGACATTACGAAATGTGGCGGTGGCCAGGGCAACAGCCATTTCCGCCGCAGCCATGGTGTTGGCTTCAGGTGTATTGACAACAATTATCCCGCGTTCAGTACAGGCCTTAACATCGATATTGTCGATCCCATTACCCGCACGACCAACAACCTTGAGGTTCTCAGCCTGTTCCAGCAGCTTGGCTGTCACCTTGGTAGCACTGCGGACAATCAGAGCGTCGAACGGTGTCATGATGCTCTCAATTTCGGCTTGACTCAGGCCAAAGCGTTCTTCAACCTCGAAGCCCTGCTGACGCAGGTACTCTACTGAATCGGCGGCAATTTTTTCTGTAAGCAGAATTTTCATTTATTTACTCCTCGAAACGGCAGGACAGAGCCCGGCATACTGCCAGAGCCTCATCTTGTCCGACATTACAAAGCTGATTATAATTGCAGAACGTCATCGATTGCGGCTAAAAGTTCATCGATATCCGCTAGTGTGGCGTCCGCCATATGGGCTATGCGGAAAGTCAGGTCTTTGGTTTTTCCATAACCATTTGAAATACTGAAGCCTCGCTCACCCAGCGCGCTATTGAGACTGGCAAAGTTAAAATCAGGCCCATTGCGGATACAGGTTACTGTGTTAGAGCGGCAGTGTTCCTCGGCAAAGAGCGAGAAATGCTCGCAACCCCAGGCACGTACGCGTTCCGCCATGGCGATATGGCGCGCAAAGCGGTTATCCAGCCCTTCTGCCAGGATCCGGTCAAGCTGGAAGTCCAGCGCATACATATGCGACAAAGACGGCGTTGACGGATACTGATAATTTTTTTCCTTCACAAATTTATACAGTTCCACGTAGTCAAAGTACAAACCGCGGTGCTGCACTTTATGCGCATTCTGAATCGCTTTTTCCGATACCGAGCAAAGCGACAATCCGGGGGGCAAGCCAAGACATTTTTGTGAGGAAGCGATACAGATATCGATCCCAAGCTTATCAACTTCAATTTTATGTCCGCCCAGAGAGCTGACACTATCGACACAGAAGATAACTTCCGGATAACGCCGCAGTACTTCAGCAATCGGCTCAAGCGGTGTTGCTACACCGGTGGCTGTCTCGTTATGGGTTATTGTTATGAGATCATATTTCCCTGTGGCGAGGACTTTTTCCACATCTTCAGCACCGGGGCAGCTGCCGAGCTCAAAAGAAAATCTATCCGCAGGCACACCGTTGCTTTCCGCCATCCTGAACCAGCGGTCACCGAATGCGCCAATCGAGAAAATCGCTGCGCGTTTGGCGGTGCAGGAACGGACCGCGCCTTCCATCAGGCCGCTGCCCGAGGAAGTTGATAAGAGAATTTCATTTTCGGTGTACATCAGCTGACGCAGTTTATCCGAAATGGATTTCTGCAGAGCCGAAGCATCTTTTGTCCGGTGACCTATCATTGGTCCGGCCATTTTGGCCAGTACCTCTGGCTTAACGTCTACCGGGCCGGGGATGAAGAGTCTTTTATACATACTTTTACTCCTTGTATATGATCGCACAGGTATCTCGACCTGTTTCGGCTATGTCAACGTTTCCGATCCAGGCCGGATAATCAGTGCGAGCGTACTAACATCGGTATTAACGGACTGGAATAGTCAGAACCTGACCAACCTGGAGATTATCAGACGTCATATTATTCGCGTCTTTGATCAGCTTCCAAAGATCAGGAGTGGACTCATTATAATACTTTTTAGCAATGCTGTAGAAGGTGTCGCCCGAAACAACAGTGTGCTTCGCCGGCAAGCCGCCAACCTGCGTACTGGCAATTGTCGTGCCGGAGGTCACGCTGGTGTCGGCAGTTGTACCGGTGGAAACGGAGGCTGTTGTGCTACTGCTGCTTGTTGTTGCTATTGTTGTATTGCTGGTTGTGTTGGCAGTTGAGCCGGGGTCATCTTTCTTGAACAGCATGGTGTAGATCGCGAACAGGCTGCCGATGGCGATTATAGCGAGTAAGGCATAAAAAGCGATCCGCTTGCCGCGGCCTGTTTCACGGAAATCGTCATTATAATAAACATCCTCAGAGAAAGGATCTGTCCCTTGCTCAGCCTGAGACGGCTGCTTAGACGAAGGTTCCTGCATCCGGTTGTAATCAAAACCGCCGGTTGTTTGTGCGAAGTCAGCACTTTTTTGTTCGTCTGCCTTGGGGGTGAAGGCTGCAGCGAATGGTTCCGCTTTGGTGTACGGTGAGGCGGTAGCATTGAAGTCAACAGCAGCGGTGCTCTTTGAATCTATTACATCAGGTGCAGGAGCTTTATACACTGGTGGTTCGTAGCTGGCCGTGTTTGGCCGATTGCCGCCAGAGCCAAAAGAACCGAAACCGCCTGATACTGTTGAGCCAAAGCCAGTACGTCCGCCACCGCGGGCAACGCGTTCAGCAGTCGAAATTTCCTCAACGAAACCAATCAAAACCTGCATGGAAGTATTCGGCTGTTTGGCTGCGGCTGCTGTAATTATCATGCCGGCAGCTTCGCATTGGTCTTCAGCTTCATCAAGCAGGCGTAAAATTTCACGCTGACCGATTGCTTCCATCAGCTCCAAATTACAAACAATAAGACAATCGTCGACTACCAGTTGCGCAATATTAGAATAACGTACAGTTCCGGCAACTCCGGCACAATAAATATTGAGACGGTCAACCGGATTGCCGTCCTGATCGATTGGTTCCAGAGGGTAATCGTCGGTTGTCAGCGGATACAGAATATTGTTGCGATAAAGATAGGCGCAACCGCCGCCCATAGTGATGGCCGCAAGTTCAGAATCGCGGACAATTACTCCGGCGAAGTAGGGCTGACGGACGTTATCGTGCTGCAATGTGATTCTGCCGGCCACTTCAACTGCAGTGTCGGCCAGCTCGTTGATTTCGGTGTCGATGTTCCTGCCGGTTTGCTTCATATTGTAAAGCATGTTATCCAGCGCCTTACGGGCGCGTGTTACCACACCTTCATCAGCATTGTTTCCTCCGGCGTGTGCAAAAGCGGCATAGAAAAAACCTCGATCTTCACGATCAAGGGTAATATCGGCAGCTCGCATTTCTCTGCGGCCGTTCATCCGGCCATCGAGGTAGAAAGCATCGGTTGCGCCCGTGGCAGGATTATAACGTGCGGTCACAGTAGCAGAAATTCGGGTTGTTGCGGCCTTTATGGGTTTTGCCATGATTTTCCTCCAAATTTACCACTCTAATTAACGCGCTGAATTCATATTATTTAATTTGCGCGGAGTTTACGGTGCTGAAACAGTAATCAGAACGGTGCTATGCGTCAAAGCCTGAAAAACTTCTAACAAACGGTTTACATTATAACATATCGTTTACCGGGGGAACACTTGAATTTTCAGGTGCCATGCTGGCCGCTAAAGCCAATAAGTGCTTGCGGCCCGGCCTTTCAGGCTGTCTCACCGCGAACATAAGTAAGTTTTCCAGTAAATCACCCAGTTGCGGCCCAGCAGAAAAACCAAGATTAATTAAATCCCTGCCGCTTACAGGCAATTCCTTAACTGAGATTAAATCAGCGTTTGACTCCATTGTCTTTGCTGCATCAATCAACGCCTCACATGCGGCTGAATTTAGCCAGGTCGGCAAACCCTGCCAACGCTGCCCGTGATTTTGGCTTGCGCCCAAACTTGGATCCCGTCCCAAAAGCAGAC
>CAYPHB010000028.1:13068-15647 GCA_964410445.1 uncultured Oscillospiraceae bacterium | reverse complement strand
TGCCTTTACCGCATCGCCGCGGCTGCCAACCTTGAGCACACCACTAAAAACAGGAGCCGGAATGGCTGGAGTCGGAGCTGGTGTCGGAGTCGGAGTCGGTGTCGGAGCTGGCGTTGGTGTTGGTGTTGGAACCGGTGTTGGCTCTGGTCCCGGTGTTGGAGTAGGTGTCGGCTCAGGTGCAGGCACTGTACCCGGATTCGCCGGAGCTTTATAGTAGAAAAGTTTGCTTTGGGTTGTATAACCGGCAGCTCCGTCCACAGTCAGACCAGCTACCTGCTGGAATGTCTTAACCGCTGTTACCACGCCGGCTGAATACTGGCTGTCCAGAGGTCCTTTGTAATATCCCAGAGCGGCAAGACGCTGCTGCAGGATCAAGACTTCATAGCCGCCAGAACCGGCAGACAGCACTGCCTGTCCGGCTACCGTCTTAGGATTGTAAACCATTGTGATTTCAGCAGAACCTATAGCACCGGTGGCTGGCAGACCGTTAAGCGTTTGCATGGTCTTCACTGCCTGAGTGGTAATGGGACCAAAATTGCCGCCTGGTGTTGCCTTCAAGAAGTTGAGCTCCAGTAACCGGAGCTGGAAAACGTAAACCTGTTCACCGGTATCTCCCGTGCTCAGGCTATCTGCCTTTGCCAGTGGTGTGGCTTTGGTCGCCTGGCCACCGAGGATCAAAACCTGGAGATCATGATCCGCTTCACCAGTGAGCGGCATTTTCATTTGCCTCTGCAGCGCTGTAACAGCGAATTCAGTACGTGAGCCAAACGTCCCGTCTGGTTTACCGGTCAGATAGCCAAGCTCCTGGAGCGCCTGCTGCATGGCCAGAACCTGGTCATTGCTGACACCACGATTCAGGGTAGGCAGTTTGCCGATAACTGTCAGAGTGCTGGTTGCCTTTAGATCCCCAACGCTAACAG
Organism: uncultured Oscillospiraceae bacterium; assembly: GCA_964410445.1. Taxonomy (GTDB): domain Bacteria; phylum Bacillota; class Clostridia; order Saccharofermentanales; family UBA5734; genus JAXGXQ01. The sequence continues at coordinate 14,727 of CAYPHB010000028.1, read as the reverse complement.
TAATGACAGCGGTGCCGGCTTTTAGAGCCCGCACAGAACCAGTGCTGTCAACAGAGGCGACGCCGGTATTGTTGCTGCTGAAAGTGAGCTTTTGGCCAGTGCCGCTGCCCGGTAGTAATTTGGCGAGGTTATCGTAGCGCCCGCCGATAGCGAGTGTGAAGCTGGACCGGCTCAGGGCGATGCCAATAAGCGGTCTGCGGCCAGTGACCTTCCAGGTCAGAAGCGTTGCGCCATTCTGCTTAAGCGTGATCGTGGCAGCATCTGTGGTTTTAACCTGTTGCCTGCCGTCCGGGAGTATAGTTACTGCATCCGGTTTGGAACTGACAACTTCGTAAGCATCCAGCATCCCGGAGGCAAGGCCTGCAACCGGCAACGGCAAAGCCATGCCGGGAGAAGCTGTGAACTCTGTACCGCTGAGCTTAAGCGAGGATGCCGCCGGCAGAACAGTGAGAACTGTAGCAGCATATTGCTGTTCAGAATCACGCGCCACGATCAGCGTACGGCCGACTCCTACAGCGGTGACATTACCTTCCTGATCAACCACAGCTACTTCCGGATTCAAACTGAGCCACTCCATGTCCGTAGCAGGAGTACCGGTAAGCGCCAGTTTTGCGCTCGGCATTGGGTCGGCGACGGTAAGCAGTTGACTTGCAGGTAAACCGAAAACGCTTTGATTTGCCTGCGCCAGTTCAGCTGTTTGCGAGTCAAAGCTAAGTGTCAGTCCCGGATCCGCGGCTGCGCCATTTACAACGGCTGCGACTGCCTGGGTACCGGTTAAAGCCAAACCGTCAGCATTGCCGAAGTAAACCTTACCATTGACATAAACCAGCGTTTTGGCTGTTGTCCGGGAAGCGTCACTCTGCAACAAGTACTGTTTGGCATCAATTGTGTGCAGCCCGCCTGACTTACGGGCACCATCTGTCGGGTTGAAATAAAAAGTCTGGTCGCCGACTTTTTGCCATCCTGTTAACAATTTACCTTGTTCATCAAACAGATAAACCTGGTCTTCGATGTTGCTGAGGCCGGTCAGCAGCTGACCGCTAAGATCGCGATAACCACTGCGGACAGAACCATTCAGCAACCAGCCTGTCTGCAGCTTGCCTTCGTTATCAAAACCTAAGCTGCGGCCGTTGATTTCTGCTGTGCCGGTTACAGGTGTACCGGCTGCGGTTGAATCGCTCGCGCCCAGATAAAAAATCTGATCACTGATTTGCTGCCAGCCGGAAAGGAGCACGCCTTTGTTGTCAAAATAGACGCGACGTCCATCAACTGACTGCCAGCCCGTGAGAACATAGCCATTGGCATCAAAGAAGTACTTATTGCTGTCAATTGTCTGCCAGCCGGTTAGCACTCTGGCGTCCTGGGTTACGTATGTTATCTTGCCGTTTACGGTGTGAAAGCCAAGCAGCCGCACACCATCAGTGCCGAAGATATACTTTTTGCCGTCGATTGTCTGAGGACCAGTTACGTACTCACCATTGCGGTAGTAAAACTGTTGTCCGTCTATGACTGTCCAGCCATTTGTGACATAGGAAAGCAGCGGTGATTTCAGCCAGGCTGTCCAGTTACGGTCGCCTAAGCGGGTTTTAACAACCCCGTATTCAACTCCGCGTGCTTCAATAACTTCACCATTGCCTATATAAACACCCATATGGCCGT
>CAYPHB010000028.1:0-13058 GCA_964410445.1 uncultured Oscillospiraceae bacterium | reverse complement strand
GGTATGGTGCTGATAGGCCCTTTGACACTGGCTGAAGAGTAGATGCCATTGGCGGAACGATCGGTACTGGAACTATATTTCGGCCCGTTGCTGGCTGTATCCCACCATAAATAGGCTTTGTACAGACCGGCGCAGTCAACGACGCGGCTTCCGATCCATTCCTTGGCATGTTCGTAGGCGGTTCTGCCGTCACTCATAATTTCGGCAAAAACTCCTGGATACTGATAGCGCTTACCGTCGACTGTTGCCTGATTAGCAACGTGACCATAGGTTCCGTAAATGTAGCCCCATTTCTCTCGCAGCGCTTTATAGGCGAAATTGACCATGCCATTGGCGGTTGGATTTACTGTTGCTTCTACAGGCTGGGGGATGCCCTGCACCAGTATTGCTGCAGTTAGCAAACATACGATTAGTACAAGCAGTCTTCTTTTCATACGGGGTCCTTTCCATGAAGAAAAAAGGTGAATGAGGTTGGGGGCATCGATCAGTGCTAAACCGGGCAGGCTGGATTCGGCACTGCAGACAAATGGAACAGAATTGGGCTCAGGGGCCCGGGTGGGAAGATCAGCGGCTTACGAGCCGCAAGGGCAGAAACTCCAAAAAGTTTGGATACGGAGTCATTATAACTGAAAAGAAAAGCCCGCCAACATGGTGGCGGGAATTGTCCTGTTATTGTAATCTGACTGACTCAAAAACCAGCGGCAATTACACTCCTGTAATTAACTCAGAGTAAACGCCCATCTGCGTCATTACCGGCTTCCGGCACCAGAGGAAAGCGGACAGATGTCCGGTCGCGGTTTGAACGGTAGATTGCGGTGAATATTTCGACTGTTTTGCGGCCTTCTTCACCGTCTATCAAGGGCTTCTTGCTATTAATTATCGCACGCAGGAAATCTTCCAGCTGACGTTCCATATAGTAGGTCAGCGCGTCAACGCTGCGGAAAAAGTTGCTGTCTTCCTGTTTCCAAACTTCCAGTAGATGTTCCTCACCCGGAACAGTCCAGACGTCATTATATGGCGGGTCAACTTCGGTATGGACACCGGCGATAAACATCTGGCCGCCATCAGTCTGAACGCCGATCGAAGCGCCGTTTTCACCATGCACGCAAACCTTGCCATATAAGGCAGGATTTTGTGAGTTGCTGACTACAATGCTGCCCAGCCCGCCGTTGCGGAATTTCAGCACAGCAACTGCTGTATCCTCAACTTCAATATAGGGATGATTTTCGTTTGACCAAAAGCCAAAAACCTCTTCAACCGGCCCCATATACCATTGCAGGATATCCAGCTGGTGTGGCGCCTGATTGACAAGCACACCGCCGCCTTCCATCTCCCAGGAACCGCGCCAGGGGTCGCTGCGGTAATAAGCCTCATCCCGCCAGCCATAAATATTTACAGTGCCCAGAATGGGACGGCCAATTTTGCCGTCGTCAATTGCTTGCCTGATTCGCTGAGCCGGACGGTAAAACCGTCGCTGCGAAATCGTGCCGAGCTGAACATTGCTCTCATTTGCCGCTTGAATCATGGCGTCGCAATCGGCCAAAGTCGAAGCCAGTGGTTTTTCGACCAAAACGTGCATCCCGGCACGGGCGGCCTGAACCGCGTAATCACGGTGAAACGGATGCGGCGTGCAGATAACAACTGCTTCGACGCCCGAACTGGCCATCGTGTTGATATCAGGGAAAGCCTCAACCCCGTATTGGCGGGCAAACTCCCCGGTCTTGGTCGGGTTGCGGCCACAGACAGCGGCAAATTCAGATTCCGCCAGGTTTTGCAAAGCTTTGGCATGCAAATGAGCTACTTTGCCTGGTCCGATAATTGCAGTTTTTAAACGCCGGTTATTGCTTGACATTACATATCCCTCTTCAACGTGTATTTTTTACTTCAACAAAATTTTCTAATTCAACATATTTTCTGCATCAACGTGTATTTTCTATGATGTTTTGTGCAATTATTTTTGCTGCCGATGCGCAGTTACTTTAGTAAATTATAGCATTCATTCTTTAAATCGTATTTGACACTTCGCAAACAGTAGTCCAGACTACAATAAAACAAACAGCGCCTTACTGGCGCTGGCATTTTGCAGGAGGACACAACCATGCATGTACGGATCGCCACTTTTTATGTAAAGCCTGAAAACGTTGCTGATTTCATTGCTGCTACTCTTGAAAACCAGCGTAATTCCCGCCAGGAACCCGGCGTAATCACCTTTGATTTTCAACAGGGCGCTGATGACCCGAACCGTTTTGTGTTGTATGAAATATTCAAAACAGACGCTGATTTTGAGTACCATTTGACAACAAGCCATTTTAAAGCCTGGATCGCTGTTGTACCGGACATGTTCTCCAAGCCTCGTGATGTCGCTCTTTACCGCAGCGTCGGGGAGTAAAAATAACTAACAGCCTGCTGCGCCGCTCAACTCTGAGTCGGCGCAGCAAGTTTGTATTTTTTTATCATCGCAGCAGTTACACCGTGGTTGCGGATTATTTCACTAAAGAAATAGCCGCTCTTTTTTATTTCGCGCTTTTGGGTCTCAAAATTCACGCTTATCAGACCGAAGGGAGCCTGCTCACCTATGGCCCATTCGAAATTGTCGATCAGCGACCAGTAATAATAGCGCTCAATCGGCAAAGCTGATGCCGCTGCAGCCTGCAGGTGCTGATATATAAAATCAATCCGCCGGTAATCGTCCGTTTCACAGGTGCCATTCTCGGTTATCCAAATTGGTGCCTTAAATTTGTCGTAAAGCTTTTTGCTGATTTCGACAAGACCTGCTGGATAGACCTCCCAACCCAGAAGATTGGTTGCCCGGCTGGGATCGTTGTACTTGCCAAAACGGCGGATACAATCGCGGCTATAGTAATTCAGACCGATAAAATCATAGTAACGACCGCGACCAAGCGGCGCACCGCAACCGATGGGGAAGGGGAATCTGCCTGTCATAGAGGCTTCTACCACCTGCTCTTGAAATATCCATGAGACCAGGCCGATGCCGGCGCTATTAAAAGGATTGGGTTTGTATGGCTCCATGACTCTAAGGTGATGAGAAGCGCCAACTTTTACGGGCTTGCCATGAAAAATTCTATGGATCAGCCGGTAGGCTTCAATATGGCAAAGTGCCAGATGACGCATCACACGGAGCGTCAGCTGTACAGAGTGTTTGCCGGGAGGCCAGATACCGGCCAAATAACCCATTATCGCATATACATTTGGTTCATTAATGGTAATGTATTGGGAACACAAATCAGCCAGTTCCAGCACAATGTAGGAGACGTAAGCGAGAAAATGCTGCAGATTCCGGCGCTTGGTAAAAGCTCCCAGGCGCTCGAACCAGAGTGGATTGGAGAAATGATGCAGCGTAACCAGAGGCTCTATACCCAGCTCGCGCAGTAAAACAAGCTGCTGTCGATAACTCGCCAAGGCATCAGAATCGAAGTTTCCTTGTTCCGGCTCAATCCGGCTCCACTCAATACTGAGCCTGTAATGCTTAATGCCAAGCTGCGCCATCAGGGCGTAATCCTCGGCAAAACGCTGCCTGTGATCGGCTGCCCGCAAAGTATTTGTGTTGTCGTCGATCCTGCCCGGCTGTGTGGACCATTCAAACCAGGAGTTGTTAGTGTCTCCGCCTTCGATTTGGGTTGCAGAAGTTGCAGCACCAAGCTCCAACTCCGGCGGCAAGTCGAAGGGTTCATAAAAAGCCATGCCATGTCTCCGTCAAATGTCAGATTGTATAGCTATATGTAATTACATCAACATGTCATTAAACCATATTGTGCATATACGTTGCTTAGTGCATTAAATTGCGATATATAGCATATAAAATACATTATTTTTTAATTCTAACATTTATATGCTCTTTGGGTTCAGGAATTAGAAACACAGATGAAGGGGAGCGGCGGGCGATAGTGTGGCTGACATTGCCCAGGAACATATCACGGGCGAAACCTCGGCCCTGGCTGCCCATTACTGTTAACGATGCCTCTGTATCCCGAATCAGCTTCAGGATCTCAGCGGCAGGCGAACCATACGCTATACGAATATCGACGACGACATCTCTTAGACTGGTCAGGATTCCTTTCATTTGCTGCAGGCGAGATTCGTCGATGCGGTTGAATTCATCTAGCCTGTCCAGCAGAAAAGGTTCAATCCTGTATTTATCCTGCACATGCACGAGTGTGACCTTGCGTACGCCGGCTTCAACCAGCTGTTTCACATAAGAGAATGCGTAATCAGCGTTTTGCGAAAAGTCAGTCGGGAAGAGAATGTGATTACTAAAGTCGCAGCTTACTGCTGTAACCTCACTCGCCGGGCGTTCACCTTCACCGCTGACCTTTTGGGTTTCAAGCCTTACCAAAAGCACCGGTTTGGAAGCAGTGTGAATGATGTCACTGGCCAGGCCGCCAAGCAGTGCTTCACCTGCCCAGGTGCGTGTGAACGAACCTACCACAATAGCTGAAAAATCTTCTTCTTCGGCAATCCTGTTGATGATGTTTTCGGGCACACCGACAACGCAGCGGGAGGAGACTTTAAAGCCTTCCTTTTCCAGCAGCTCTTGCTGTTCTTCCAGACTACGCTCCATCAGCGTCTGCACCGAGATTTCGGGCAGATGTGAATATGGGTATAGTGTAATGCACCCCAGGAGCAGGCATTCGCGTGCCCCGAAGGCCTTGAGGTCAGAGATACAGTTAATTACGGCAAAGGTAGAGGATGTAATATCAGAGGCGATTAGTAAACGACTGAACATGTTGGATCACTCCTTTTTCCCATTTTGTAAACGACGCAATGGCCGGGGCTGCATAAACCATTGTAGTTCAGCCTGGCCGGCTGTATCCGGTTCAAGCATCAGCGAGGCAGCTGCTCCCTTTTTAAAGGGCAGATCAAAACCGCATAATTGGCCGCACCAGTCAGACAGGTATGGTTGATGGCCAACAACAGCCAAACATGCTGTCGGATCCACCTGCATAATGACTTTGAAAAAAGATTCAAAACTGGCACCGGCGATAACATCCTTGCACTCGACAGTCGTCCCCAAAACTCCGGCCAGCATTTCAGCAGTCTGCCAGGCGCGGGTCAAGGGACTTGACCAGACAATAACTTCTTTAGGTAAAAGTGATTTATAGCCGGGAAGTGAGGCTTCAAACCGCCGGCGGCCTTCTTGCGTAAGCTGGCGATCATCGTCGTTCATTTGACTGCTGTGTGGTTCAGCAATTGCATGACGTACAAGAATGAGTTCCATTAAGACACCTCCGTGGCCGATGCGGCTTTGTGCGCTAAGCAGTTGATGCATTACGGTTGGCTGGTGCCTGGATTAGTTTTAAGGTGATAGAACAGTAAGGGTCTTGCTTAAAATTAGTATAACATAGTTGCTATTATTCGAGCGCAATTGTTGCTCCGCCAGCCAGGCTTTTATCGGGCCAGATACGATCAAAAAACCAGGCCAGACTCAGTTGTGTTAGCAGCGACAACGGCATTGTCAACATAAATGCCCTCAGGGTCATTGACTCTGGTGCCGGGAACTCCAGGAACGAAGCAAAGATGGCGGCCTCGGCCACAAATAACAGCGCCATGGCCACTATAACCAAAAGCCTTGACAGGGTAAGCGGCCAGGAGACGCGGATAAGCACAACCCAGACAATGAAAGCCGTTACCAGCACCATTAATAGCTGAACCTGGCTCTCATTCACACTAAAACGCTGGTAGAACAATTGTATAAGTAGCAAAAAAAACGTGACCGTGATGCCGCCCGGCAGGGCAAAACGGGTTATTCTGCTCAAAAATCCGGGTTTGACCCTGGCTGTGTTCGGTTCCAAAGCGAGGAAAAACGCTGGCGTGCCAATGGAAAAACTGCCCAGTAAAGATTGTTGAATCGGCTTAAAAGGATAGGCAAAACCAAGCACCAGAAAAAGCAGCGAGACTCCAAATGCGTAAGCAGTCTTGTTCAGGAAAAGGCTGGCAACCCGGCCCAGATTATTGATGACTTGCCTGCCGGCACGAACGACATCCGGCAGCACCAGAAAATCGGAATTTACCAACAAAATGTTGGCAGTGTTCTTAGCGGCTTCGCTGCCGGAAGCGACAACTATGCTGCAATCAGATTCACGCAAGGCCAGCACATCATTCACACCATCGCCGGTCATCGCAACGATATGACCGCGCCTTTTCAGCGCTGCCACCATTTGCTGCTTCAGACGCGGCGTTACCCGGCCGAAGATCGCGTTTGCGGCTACAGCTTCTTCAATTGCCTGTTCGCTGGCGGCGATGGTTGTCGCGTCAATGTAATGATCTGCCTGAGCCAGTCCCAACTGGCGGGCAACCCGTGCGACTGTCCGCGGGTTATCGCCCGAGATCACTTTAATAGCTACCTCATTTTCAGCAAAAAACTGCAACGCGGCGCGGGCTTCATTCCGAATCCCATCCGTTAAAAGTAATAAGGCGAGAGGCTTTAGTTCAGTTGGTAAGCTATTGTCCTTTAATTCAGAAGTATTTAGATCTGCAGTACTGTGTGCGGCCAGCACAACCCTATATCCTTCAGTAGCGTAATCAGCCGCTTGGTTGAGTATTGTTTTATGCTGGTCAGCAAGCAACGTTTCGGGTGCTCCAAGCACAATAGTCCCGTGCTCAGCAAAAGTTGCCCCGGACCATTTGCGGGCGGAAGAGAAGGGAACACAGGACAGCACTTGCCAGGCCGGTGGCTCGCCCATGGCTGCTACTAGTGCATCGCCTGTGGCATTTTGGTCCTCAAAAGCGGCAAGTAAAGCTGCGACTGACTGCCGGGCAGTTGCTTCATCATTTTCGGCAAGCGGGACTATTTTTTCAAAAGTCTGCTGACCGGTAGTCAGCGTACCGGTTTTATCCAGACAAAGGACATCCACCCTCGCCAGAACTTCAAGCCCTGAAAGCTCGCGCACCACAGCACCAAGCCTGGAAAGCCGGATCGTGCCAATTGCCAGTGTCAGGCTCGTTAACAGAACCAATCCTTCCGGGATCATGCCGATCATGGCGGCAACCGCGCGGATTACAGCATCCTGCCAGCTTGAACCCAGGCGGTAATACTGATTTAAAAAAAGCAGTAAGCCCAGAGGGATAATAAAGTAAGCAACAACACGTACGAGCTTCATTAACGATTCAATTATCAAGGAACGCGGACGTTTATAGTGCTTCGCTTCGGCAGTCACTTGTTGAGCATAATTATCCATTCCAACCCGGATTACCTGTGCTGTTGCGCTGCCGGAAACGGCAAAGCTGCCCGAGAGCAATTCAGCGCCCTGTTCTTTTTGTACCGGCAGCGATTCACCAGTTAACAGCGCTTCATCAACCTCCAGTTCTTGAGCGGCAAGTACGACGCTGTCCGCGACAACCTGGTCGCCCGACTGCAAATGAAAAAGATCGCCAAGCACTAGTTCTTCCTGTGGAATCAGGCGTTCTCCGCCATCACGGATAACGCGCACCTGGGTTGCGGTAATCACTTTCAGTTGGTCAAGAGCTTTCTTGGCGCGAAACTCTTGAGCGATGCCAATGAAGATATTGGCGATGATCACGTTCATAAAAAGGCCGTTGACCCATTGTCGGGTCAACAGCACCAGAATAAACAAGCAGGTGTTAAGGACGGTGTAAAAAGTCAGCGCATTACTGCGGATTATTTGTGCGCTGGTTTTTGTCGTAAACTGAGGAATAGAATTACCCTGTCCGGCAGCCTGACGCCGCTTTGCTTCAGCGGCAGACAAGCCGGTCCAGGGTTGTTCTGTATGTTCAACAGCCTGCTGTGTGTTTTCAGGTTTACTGGACAACAAGTACACATACATCCGTTGAATTAAGTACCTTTGAGGTAACGCTGCCCATCAAACGGCGCAAACCGGTAACACCGCGCTGCCCCATAATAATCATGTCGGCATTATGCTCGTCAGCGTATTCAACAATACGTTCAGATGCACTGCCCTCTAGAGCCATACCATCATTGTCTATGCCTTCAGCAGTCAAAAACCGACGGCTTTTCTGGACCAGATCAACAGCATCCGAGGTCATTTCCGCCTGATTATCGATGGTTTTTTCAGCATTAAACAAATTTTTTGATTTACTGACATCATAAACACTGATAACATGCACTTTTGCGTTAAAAGCTTTGGCAAATTCAGCGGCTTGGGTCAATGCCCTTGCTGAATGCTCAGAACCGTCAATCGCTACAACAAATGTTTTCATAACGTACGCCCCCTTTGTGCGTCTTCACTGCTTAGCGCTGCTGTTCGTATCAACTTTAATTATATGCAAGGCACGGTTCAAAGCACGGTAACATATGCGATAAATGCACAGTTCTGACCTCAGTAGTAAACTGTGCAAGTCCAATTTAAAGAGTCAGGGGCAGGCGGACCACAAACTTGGTACCTTTACCAATTCCAGCACTTTGAACTTCCGCCTGTCCTTCATGCAGACTGGCCAACCCTTCCACAATATACGGTGTTACGCCTAACCCGTGCCTTATTTTGTCGAAGCGGCGATCGGAAAGGGCAAAGGGTTTGAAAACCAATTCTAAATCGGCAGCTGCGTAGCCGTGGCCCTGATCCTGAACAATAATGACAGCAGTGTTTGTGCTCAAATCCTCCTGCAAAAGAAACTTTACAGCCTTGCCCGGGCGTGAGGAGTGAAGCGCGTTTTCCAGCAGATAACGAATCATTTCCCCCAGCTTAAGCGGATCCCCTTGTAAACGCAGGGGGCCTTCAGGCAGCTGTGCCTGCAGATCGACACTAAGCTCGCCATAGAGCGGCTTTATATCCTCAATTATTTCGGCGGCGATATTTTTCAAATCAACTGGTTCCAGGCTTAAAGCCAAGGTGCCTCGTTCCAAACGGGCAATATCCTGTAGCTCATTCAACAGTTTGATCAAAACCTGGGTTTGATTACGCATTATTGTACGCGCCCGTAAAGCTTGTTGACTATCAGGCGGAACAACGTCCAGCAACGACAGACCCATCGTCAGCGAAGTTGCCGGATTGCGTAATTCATGCGATAAAACCGCGAGAAACTGAGTCTGGGCAGTATTAAGCTCTCTAAGTCGCTCCAGTTCGGTTTTTTCACCACTGTACGGCTCTTCGCCACTGTGTGACTCTTCATCGCTTTGTTGCGGTCCGACACCAGCATGAAAATGAAGTTCCTCCGCCAGGTTTTGCTCCGGCACTTCATTGGGTTCCTTCAGATTTTGCTCAGGCTCTCCATTGGTTTCCTTCATCGATTCGTCATTCATAATTGCCTCCGCCGTCTTGCGGCAAGCATGCGCTATCGCAGCGCGGTCAGGTGAAATAGTCAGTTTGGCAAATGGAGTGTAACTCTAATATATGTTATGCTGAGCCTAACAAATATGATAGCTTAGTACCAGCACGCATGGTACAAGCGTAAAGCTGAAAGGATGTCTATATGGAACTTATTAAAGTAGGAGATGCAGCTCCGCTGTTCGAAGTTGAGGATAATCATGAGCAAATGGTCCGTTTGTCGGATTTACGTGGGCGTAAGGTATTACTTTCCTTTCATCCTCTGGCTTGGACATCGGTCTGCACTGATCAAATGCGAAGTCTGGAAGTAAATTACGAACGCTTTCAGGAGTTAAATGTTGTACCGTTGGGCTTTAGCGTCGATTCAGTTCCCTGTAAAGCTGCCTGGGCCTCTGTTTTATCCATCGACGATTTGCGCTTGCCCTGTGATTTCTGGCCGCATGGCAAGGTTGCTGAGGATTATGGGATTTTTAATGCGGAAGAAGGAATTTCCAAGCGGGCTAACATTCTTATTGATGAGAATGGCAAAGTAATTTGGGTTAAGGTTTATCCGAATTCTCACCTGCCTGAGTTACAGGAAATATTTGACTTTTTGAAATCCTACAAAGCCTGAATCCAGTAAATGAATACTGCAGGAGCAGACGGGATTCTAGAACAGACAGAAAATTTATGAGGCCTTTTGTATGCGCACTGAACAGCGATTGACGCAGGCATATCGTGAAGCCCGCGTTGTTTACTTTGATGATAGTTCGAAGTTTATTTTATTTAGCGATTCTCATCGGGGTGACAACACGCTGTCGGACGAATTCGCCAAGAACCGCAACATTTTTCTTTACGCGCTCGAATATTACTACTATAACGATTTCACTTATATTGAAGCGGGGGATGGGGACGAGCTGTGGGAATACGGTAAGTTCCGCTATATTCGATACGCCCATAGTGACGTGTTTCAAGCCATCAAGAAATTTTTTGATGAAAAACGTCTGATTCTGCTGTACGGCAACCACAATATGCGGCTGAAAAACAAATCCTGGGTTCGCGATAATTTGTATTTCTATCGAGATGAGTATTATGAGGAAGAGCGGGAGCTGTTCAAGAACATACTACCCTATGAATCAGTCGTATTGTCTCACCGTGAAACGTGTCAGGAAATTCTGGTTCTGCACGGCCACCAGGGCGACCTGATGAATGACCAGCTTTGGGTTATTTCGTATCTGCTGATGCGCTTTTTCTGGCGATTTGTGCATGTCGTCGGCTTCCGGAACCCGGCCAGCCCCGCCCGTAACCATATGAAAAGACACAAGATTGAGCGGATGTATAACAAATGGATTAAAAACCAGAAAATGATGTTGATCTGCGGGCATACACATCGGGAAAAGTATCCTCAGGAAGGGGAGCTGCCTTACTTTAACACCGGCAGTTGCGTCCGTGCCAAGGGAATCACCGGCATGGAAATCTCCGATGGCAAAATCCTGCTGGTGGAATGGCTGACTAAAGCCGACCACGAAGGTACCCTCCGGATTACCCGACGGGTCGTACGCGGACCTGAGCCACTCAGCAAGTTTGATATGATGCGTGAGCAGTACTGCCAATACGGCGGTGCCCGGGAAGTTCCGGAAGAACAAGCACCGATCAGCGACTGATGAGGTATTGCGGTTATTTTGTTTAATGAACTGTTGCCAAGGTGTTAATTTATTTACATTTGTGGAATATCAATCTGAACAGGGATAAGATTGAATAAAGACATGACCATCGGGTTATCTGATTTTTTATCAAATTAACCGGCGGCGTCACGGCCGGAATATTGTACTATTTGATCCGCAAATGGGAGAGGAGCATCCAAATGAAAGGCAATGAAGATCTGATCAAAACCCTTAATAACCTTTTGGCTGACGAACTTACCGCTATTAACCAGTACATTGTGCATGGTGAAATCAATGCCAGCAATGGCTACGAAAAGCTGCATAAGCATTCGGAAAAACAGGCAATTGATGAAATGAAGCATGCGGAAAAACTGATTGAGCGCATCCTCTTTCTGGAAGGCCGGCCAATTGTCAGCAAACTTAATCCGTTGAATATCGCGATGGAAGTTCCGGAACAGGTTAAAAATGATCTGGCACTTGAAATGGGTGCGGTTGCTTCTTATAACAAGGCCATTAAATTGGCCGGCGACGTACTGGATTTTGCTACCAGAGATCTGTTGGAGGGCATTCTTCAGGATGAAGACCGTCACCTAGACGACCTTGAAGAACTGCGCGACCAGATTGAACAGCTTGGTCTGCAGATTTTTCTTAGTACTCAAATGTAGTTGCTCTTTACTTGGAAGCATTAAGCAGCTTCGAAGTATTTTTGGCGCTATACTAAATTGAAAAACCAACTTCTTAAAATACTAAAAAATATTAAATAAAAAAGCCGCTGCGGGCCGGGATGCTCTCTCTAACTAAAGAGGAACGAATCTCATTGCCAGCAGCGGTTTTGAATATTTATTTAAATATTTATCTGATATTACTTAATCCAGGAAACCAACCAGCTTTTGGCTGCGTCCCGGATAACGCATTTTACGTAATGCCTTAGCTTCGATCTGACGAATACGTTCGCGGGTGATCTTAAACTCACGGCCAACTTCTTCCAAAGTGCGGGTGCGACCGTCATCAAGCCCGAAACGCAGGCGCAGAACTCTTTCCTCGCGAGCGGTCAGGTTCGAAAGCGCGTCACAAAGCGCATCTCTGAGCAGGGAATGGGCAGCAAGTTCGTCAGGTGTCTGAGAATCCTCATCGGGAATAAAGTCACCTAGGTGGGCATCACCGTCATAACCAACAGGTTTTTCCAGTGAAACGGGATCCTGCGCGATTTTCAGCAGCTCGTCAACTTTTTCAGGTGTAACATCCAAAGCTTCCGCCAACTCCTCACGAGTCGGGTCGTGATCGAGCTTCTGGGTCAGCTCACGACGTTTCCGCATCAGTTTATTGATCTGCTCAACCATATGAACGGGAATGCGGATAGTGCGTCCCTGGTCAGCAACCGCCCGGGAAATTGCCTGCCGGATCCACCAGGTCGCATAAGTACTGAACTTATAGCCCAGGGTGTAGTCAAATTTATCAACAGCCTTCAGCAATCCGAGGTTGCCTTCCTGAATCAGATCAAGGAAACTCATGCTGCGCCCGGAATAATGCTTGGCAATACTTACAACAAGTCGAAGGTTGGCTTCACAAAGCTGAGTGCGAGCGTCTTCGTCACCTTCATGCGCTGCTTTCGCCAGTTCAACTTCTTCTTCACGGGTGAGCAGGTCAACCCTGCCGATTTCCTTCAGGTACATTTGTACCGAGTCATTGATAGAAGGATCGCCCGTGGTGTAATCCACTTCATTGGCTTTAGCTTCTTTGTCGTCTGATTTATCGATATCATCAGTATCTTCGGTATCTTCATCCGTTTCCGTATCTGAATCGTTATCAATTACTTCAGCTGCCTCAAAATCGATTTCTTCGTCTTCGAGTTCATCAACAATTTCAGGCTCAATATCGATTATTTTTGTTTTTTTCTTTGCCGAACGTTTGGGTGTGGGTTTTTTAATTGCACTCCGGTTTTCAGCATGAGAAATCGGGACGTCTGCATCTGATGCCGGGGTGCTGATCACATCCTGGCCCAAGCCGTGTATGGCGTCTTTCTTTTCATCTATTCCCATGTTTGTCCTCCTGATTTGCAATTCATGACCTCCTGAATATCTTGGTAAGTTTAGTTTAATTATTTTGCCTTATAATGACAAACCCCCACCGGCGGTTGCTGGAGGAGGTTTGCCAG